>JBOHKK010000193.1:0-11753 GCA_050729115.1 Geminicoccaceae bacterium
CCCCTGCTCGCCAGCCGCCGGCGTCGGCTCGGCCGCCGGCCTGCGCCTCACCCGCTCGCGCAGCCACTGGAACACCACGTAGAGCATCGGGATCAGGAAAATGCCGAACAGCGAGGCGAAGAGCATGCCGCCGAACACCGGCGTGCCGACGGATCGACGGGTGATCGCGGCAGCGCCCGCAGCGGTGACCAGCGGCACGAGGCCCCCGATGAAGGCGAAGCTGGTCATCATCACCGGGCGGAAGCGCAGCCTTGCGCCCTCGATCGCGGCATCGAGGATCGGGCGGCCGGCGTCGCGCTCCTCCTTGGCGAACTCGACGATCAGGATGCCGTTCTTGGCGGCGAGCGCGATCAGCACCACGATGCCGATCTGGGCGTAGACGCCGAAGGCGAGCCCTGCGAGCCAGAGCGCCACGAACGCGCCGAGCACGCCCACCACCACCGAGAGCAGGACCGGGATCGGGATGGTCCAGCTCTCGTAGAGGGCAACCAGGAACAGATAGGCGAACAGCACGGCGAGGCCGAGCACGATGCCGGTCTGGCCGGCCGCCTCCACCTCCTGTAGCGAGGTCCCGGTCCACTCGAAGCCGTAGCCGGCCGGCAGGTTGGCCGAGATCCGCTCCATGGCGGCGAGCGCCTCGCCCGAGCTGTAGCCCGGCGCAGCGCTGCCGTTGATGCTGGCGGCACGGAAGCCGTTGTAGCGGGTGATCGCCTGCGGACCGAGGACGAGGCGCACCTGGGCCAGCGCGCGCAGCGGCACCATGTCGCCCGCGCTGTTGCGGACATAGATGTCGTAGATGTCCTCGACATTGGCGCGGGCCGGCGCCTCGGCCTGGATCTTGACCTGCCAGGTGCGGCCGAACAGGTTGAAGTCGTTGACGTAATAGCCGCCGAGCGTGGACTGCAGGGCAGCGAAGATGTCGGCAATCCGCACCCCCATGACCTGCGCCTTGTCGCGGTCGATGTCGAGGTACAGCTGCGGCGTGTCGGCGGCATAGGTGCTGAACGCGCTGCCGATCTCAGGCTGCTGGTTGGCCTCGGTGATGAGCCCGCCCATCACCTGGGCGAGCTCGGCCGGCGTCGAGCCGGCACGGTCCTGGAGCACGTAGTTGAAGCCGCCGGTGGTGCCGAGCCCGCTGATCGGAGGCAGGTTGAACGGGAAGACGTAGCCGTCGGGCACGGCGAGCAGCTCGCCGGAGAGTCGGCCCAGGATCGCCTGCACCGACTGCGAGGGCTCGGTCCGCTCCTCGTACGGCGCGAGACTTACGACGAAGAACGCGGCGTTGGACTGGATGACGCTATCGAGGATGTTGAAGCCGGGAACCGAGATGATGTCGCGCACGGCGGGCTCGGCGGCGATGATCTCCTCGACCCGCTCGACGGCGGCCTGGGTGCGGTTGAGGGAGGCGCCCTCCGGCAGGCTCATGGCGGCGAAGAAGAAACCCTGGTCCTCCTCGGGCAGGAAGCCCTGCGGGGTGATGCTGAACAGCCCGCCGGCCGCGGCGCCGATGGCGAGGACGAGCACGATGCTGAGCGCCGCGATCCGGACCAGCCGCCGGACCACGGCGGCGTAGCCGTCGCGTACTTGGTCGATGCCGCCGAGGATCCAGCGGATCGGCCCCCGGCTCCGGTGGCCAGGCGTGAGGAGCACCCCGCACAAGGCGGGGCTGAGCGTCAGCGCGTTGATCGCCGAGATCACCATCGCGACTGACACGGCGACCGCGAACTGGCGGAACAGCTGGCCGCTGATGCCGGGGATGAACGCGACCGGGATGAACACCGAGAGCAGCACCAGCGTGATGGCAAGGATCGGGCCGGTGATCTGGACCATCGCCTTCTTGGTGGCCGCCGCCGGCGACAGCTCGGGCTCCTCCTCCATGACGCGCTCGACGTTCTCGACCACGATGATGGCATCGTCGACCACGATGCCGATCGCCAGCACGAGGGCGAGGAGCGAGATGGTGTTGGCGCTGTAGCCGATCAGGAGCAGCACGGCGAAGGTGCCGATGATCGAGACCGGCACGGCGATCATCGGGATCAACGTCGTGCGGATCTTGCCGAGAAACAGGAAGACGACGATCGCGACCAGGATGAACGCCTCGAGCAGGGTCTTGAGCACCTCCTCGATGGTCGCGTTCACGAACACCGTCGAATCGTAGAACACGTCGTAGGCGACGTCCTGCGGGAACGCGGCCGCGAGCTCGTCCATGCGCGCGCGCACGTCCTCCGCCACCTGGACGGCATTCGCGCCCGGCGACTGATAGATGCCGATGCCGGCGCTCGGGCTGCCGTTGTAGCGGGTCGAGGCATCGGAGGTCTGCGCGCCGAGCTCGACCCGGCCGACGTCGGCGACGCGGACCGTCGAGCCGTCCGGATTGGCGCGCAGGACGATGCGCTCGAACTGCTCGACGCTGGTCAGCCGGCCCTGCGTGGTCAAAGTGAGCTGACGCTGCTGCGTTGGCAGGAGGGGCGCCGCGCCGATGCGGCCGACCGCGGCCTGGACGTTCTGGGCCTGCACGGCCGCGATGACGTCGGCCGGCGTCAACCCGTAGCTCGTGAGCCGGTCGGGGTCGAGCCAGATCCGCATGGCGTAGTCGAGCGGCCCGAACTGGCTCGCATCGCCGACCCCGGGAATGCGCCTGAGCTGGTCGATGATGTTGATGGTCGCGTAGTTGCTCAGATACAGCTCGTCGTAGGTGCCCTCGGGCGAATACAGCGCGATGCCAAAGAGGAACGACGAGCTTCGCTTGCGCACCGAGAGGCCCTGGCGTGCGACCTCCTCGGGCAGGAGCGGCTCGGCGAGCGCCACGCGGTTCTGGACGTTGACGGTATTGATGTCGGGGTCGGTGCCGACCGCGAAGGTGACGTTGAGGCTGTAGCTGCCGTCCGCGCTCGAGACCGACTGCATGTAGATCATGCCGTCGACGCCGGTGACCTGCTGCTCGATCGGCTGGGCGACGGTCGCCTCGAGGACCTCGGGGTTGGCGCCGGGATAGCTCGTGCTCACGCTGACCTGGGGCGGCACGATGTCGGGGAACTGCGCGACCGGGATCTGGGTGAGCGCGATCAGGCCGGCGAGCGTGATGACGATCGAGACCACGAACGCGAGGCGCGGCCGATCGATGAAAATGCCGGAGATCATGACCGCCCTTACTGCGCGCTCTGCGGCGCCTGCTCGCCCTCGGCCCCGCTCGCCCCGGCAGCCGCAGGAGCCGCTCCCCCGCCCTGAGCGGCAGGCTCTGTAGCAGATGCGCCGGCCGGAGGCGCTGCCTCGCTCCCGCTCGTGGCCGCGCCCGGCTCGGAGCCCGCAGGCGGCGCTCCCTCGCCCTGAGCGGCCGGCTCTGTAGCGGATGCCCCGGCCGGAGGCGCTGCCGCGGAACCGGCCATGCCGGTCGGCACGGGCGCCGGCACGACGGTGGCCTGGACCTCCTGGCCCGGCCGGACTTTCTGCAGCCCCTCGACGATGACGCGGTCGCCTTCGTTCAGACCGCTCGCGACCACCACTCGCCCCTCCAGCGCCTGCCCGGTCTCGATCCGCCGCTGCTCGACCGTGCTTTCATCGTTCACCGTCAGGACGTACTGCCCGGCCTGATCGACCTGAAGCGCCGACTGCGCGATCACGATCCGCTGCTGCGGTTGCTCGGTCTCGACGAACACGTTGACGAACTGGCCGTCGACGAGCAGGCGTTCGGGATTGGGAAACTCGGCCCGGATCGCGATGGTATCGGTGCTCTCGTTGACCTCGATGTCAGCGAAACCGATCCTGCCCGGGTGCTCGTACACCGTCCCGTCCGGCAGTCGCGCCCGTACCACGAGATCCTCCGCCCTCGCGGCGCGTCGTTGCGCATTCAGCAGGACCCGGGTGCTGACCGGGAACGTGACGTAGATCGGGTCCTGGCTGACGATGGTCGCGAGCACGTCGCTGTCGGGGCCGACCAGATTGCCGACCGTGTAGGCCGAGCGGCCGATCCGGCCGGCGATCGGCGCCTCGATCTCGGTATAGCTCAGATTGAGCCGGGCGGTCTTGAGCTCCGCTTGTGCGGCCAGCACCTCGGCCTGAGCCATCGCTGCGGCCGCGGTCGCCTGATCGAGCTCCTGCTCGCTGACGGCGCCGCTCTGGACCGCCTCCTGAACGCGCGCAAGCGTCGCCTGCGCCTCGGCGCGCGAGGCCTCCGCACGCGCGACCTCGGCCTCGGCCCGCGCGACCTCGGCCTCGAACGGCGCCTGCTCGATCACGAACAGCAGATCGCCCTTCTGGACGTCCTGACCTTCGGTGAACGCGCGCCGCTCGAGAAAGCCGGTCACCCGGGCGCGCAGATCGACCTTGTCGACCGCGACCACGCGGCCCGTGAAGCTGACCGACGGCGTGACCGGCTGGCGCGTCACCTCGACCACCGCGACCGCAGGCGGCGGCGCGGCAGCCGGAGTCTGTTCCGCCTGGTCGTCGCAGCCCGCGAGGAGAATACCCGCGAGCACGAGCCACGGCCTTGCAGGATGCGGCCCAATGCGGCCGGTCAAAGCGCGCCGAGCGTTCACGGTTCGATCTCCCCCCCGCCGGCACCCGCACCGTGTGTCCGGGATGCGACTGACGACCGATCGCGCCAATCTGCCACGGCCGCATCGCGACCGCCACAGGGTTGGCTCTGCGCCGCACCTCCAGCGGGCCGCGCCAGTCGGGGACGTCAGGGACTTCCTGGTGCCTGCGCAGGTCGCCCGATCCGGGGGGTCACGACCTTGATCACCTCGGCCCCGAGCACGGCCAGCTGACAGCAGCAGAACGGGCCGGCGAGCACGTTGGTGAGGCCGAGGATCCGGACATCTTCGAGCAGCCTCGCCATGATCATGGCTTCCGATGGCGCGGGGGCCTGGATCAGGCGAGAGCGGCGGCCTCACAGGCGACTGACCTGCCGCCGCCCCCACCAGCGCCACACCAACGGCCCGAGCAGGGCGAGCGCGGCGATGATCAGGAGCGCAAGCGAGAGCAGATCGGTGAAGAACACGCTCCAGTCGCCCTGGCTGATCGCGAGCGCGCGGCGGAACTGCTGCTCCGCGAGCGGCCCCAGGATCAGCCCGATCACGGCAGGTGCTACCGGCACGCCGAGCACCCGCATGCCGAACCCCAGCACGCCGATGACGTAGAGCAGGATCAGGTCGACGATGTTGTGGTTGAGCGTGTAGGCGCCGAGCGTCGCGAACACCAGGATGCCGGCGTAGAGCAGCGGGCGTGGAATGGTCAGCAGCCGCACCCACAGGCCCACCAGCGGCAGGTTCAGCACGAGCAGCATCGCGTTGCCGATGTAGAGGCTCGCGATCAGGCCCCACACCAGCTCGGGCTCGCTTGCGAACAGCAGCGGCCCGGGCTGCAGCCCATATTGCTGAAAGGCGGCCAGCAGGATCGCCGCCGTGGCCGAGGTCGGCAGGCCGAGCGCGAGCAGCGGCACGAGCACGCCGGCGGCGGCGGCGTTGTTGGCAGCCTCCGGCCCCGCCACCCCCTCGATCGCGCCCGCGCCGAACTCCTCGGGCCGCTTCGAGAGGCGTTTCTCCGCCATGTAGGAGAGAAAGGTCGGGATCTCGGCGCCGCCCGCCGGCAGCGCGCCGAACGGGAAGCCGAGCGCGGAGCCGCGCAGCCAGGGCTTCCACGAGCGCGCCCAATCCTCGCGGCTCATCCACACGGAACCCGTGATCGCGCTGATCTCCTCGCGCTCGAAGCGGTGGCGGGCGGCCATGTAGAAGGTCTCGCCGACCGCGAACAGGCCGACCGCGACCACGACCACGTCGATGCCGTCGAGCAGCTCCGGGACGCCGAGCGTGAAGCGCGCCTGCCCGGTCTGCAGATCGATGCCGACGAGCCCGAGCGCCAGGCCGAGGAAGAGGCTCGCGAGGCCGCGCGCGAGCGAGCTGCCGAGCACCGCGGTGACGGTCGTGAAGGCCAGCACCATCAAGGCGAAGTAGGCGGCCGGGCTGAAGCGCAGCGCGAGCTGGACCATGAGCGGGGCGACGAAGGTCAGCGCCAGGGTGGCGAGCGTGCCGGCCACGAACGAGCCGATTGCGGCGGTCGCCAGCGCCGGGCCGCCGCGCCCCTTGCGCGCCATCACGTTGCCTTCGACGGCGGTGATGATGCTGCCCGACTCGCCGGGCGCGTTCAGCAGGATCGCGGTGGTCGAGCCGCCGTACATGCCGCCGTAGTAGATACCGGCGAACATGATGAAGGCGGCGGTCGGGTCGAGGTTGAAGGTGACCGGCAGCAGCAACGCCACGGTGAGCGCCGGGCCGATGCCGGGCAGCACGCCGACGGCGGTGCCGAGCGACACGCCGAGGAGCGCCCAGAACAGGTTGAAGGGAGTGATCGCGACGGCAAAGCCGTGGCCGAGCGCGGCGAGCGTCTCCATGCCAAAGCGACCTCCCTCCTGCGCCCCGACCGGGCGGGATGGATCAGAGCAGCGCGCCCAGCGCGCCGGCCGGCAGCGCGAGGCCCAAGCCCCGCGTGAAGGCGACGTAGATGGCGGCGCCCAGGACCAGGCCGATCGCGGCGTCGCGCACGAGACGCCGGCTGCCGAACGAGCGCGCCACCGCCACGAACAGCAAGGTCGAGGCGATCACGAACCCGGCCGGATTCATCAGGAGCATCTGCGCGACGAGCCCGCCCGTCACCAGGAGGAGCGGCGGCGCGTCGAGCTCGAAGCCTGCGGGATGCTCGACCTCGCCGGATTGCGCCTCACGCAGCAGCGCGAGGCCGACCAGCACGAGCCCGGCCGCCACCAGCCACGGGAACAGCTTGGGCCCAATGGCGGAGTAGCCTGGCCCGGTGCGCAGCAGCGCGGTCTCGATCGCGACGAGCACACCGAGCAGGAGGACGGAAAGGGCGAGGATCGCCTCGCCCAGCCGCAGCCCCCGCCCGGTGGTCATGGGTCGATGTCGGGAGCCGCTCCCCCGTCCGCCCTACTGCACCAGGCCGATGTCCTTGAGGACCGTCTCGACCTGTTCCCGGTCCTGCTCGAGGAACTGCGCGAACTCGTCGGGCGGCATGTAGAGATTCAGCCAGCCGCGCTCCTCGAGGATGCCCTGCCAGGCCTCGCTCTCGACCATCTGGGCCACCGCGTCGGCGAGCGCCTTCTTGTCCTCGTCCGAGATGCCGGGCGGCGCCAGGACGGCCCGCCAGTTGACCAGTTCGAGGTCGACGCCCTGCTCCTGAAGCGTCGGGACGTCGACGCCCTCCATCCGCTCGGCACCGGAGACGGCGAGCGCGCGCAGCTCGCCTGCCTCGATCTGGCCGGCCCACTCGGCGTAGCCGCTGACGCCCGCCGTGACGTGGCCGCCAAGCAGCGACGCCAGCGCCTCGCCGCCGCCCGAGAACGGCACGTAGTTGATCTGGGTCGGGTCGACGCCGGCCTCCTTGGCGATCAGGCCGACCAGGATGTGGTCGACGCCGCCGGCCGAGCCGCCGGCCCACGACACCGCGCCGGGATCCTCCTTGAGCGCGGCGAGCAGGTCGTCGAGGGTCTGGATCTCGGAGCTGGCGGGGACGACGATGACTTCGTACTCGCCGATCAGGCGGGCGATCGGCGTGGTCTGGTCGATCGTCACCGGGGCGTCGTTGGTCAGGATCGAGCCGAGCATGACGAGGCCGCTGATCAGGAGCGCGTCGCCCTCGCCCTCCTTGCTGGTGACGAACTGCGCGAGGCCGATGGTGCCGCCGGCGCCCGGGACGTTCATCACCTGCACGTCCTGAGCGAGGCCGGCCTCCTGCAGCGCGTTCTGCATCGCCCGGGCGGTCTGATCCCAGCCGCCGCCGGGGCTGGCCGGGGCGATGATCTCGAGGCCCTGGATCTGCGCCGCCGCCGGCGGCGCGGTCGCGACCGAGGCCGCGAGCAGGACAGCTGCGCCGGCAGCGATGATGAGCCTTCTCATTTGCAGTGCCTCCCACTGGATTGCGTCGGTCGTGCCTGCTTGCCCGCCCGGCAAGACGTCGCGGTCGCCGATGACCAGATCATAGCCACCTGCGGCCGCTCAGCAAGCCGTGAGCCGCAAGGCGGTGGATCAGTCGCGTAGGTCGGGCGAAGCCCAACGTCCCGCCCGCTCCCCAGCATCGTCGGGTTCCGCTGCGCTGCACCCGACCTACGAGCTGCGCTCCGCGCCCAGCCGCGCGATCGACCAGCAAAGGCCAGAGAAGGCGACCAGCCTGCCGCGTAGGTTGGGCGAAGCCCAACGTCCCGCCCGCTCCCCAGCACTCAGTCCGAGTCCCGCCCGCCCGCTCCCCGGCATCGTCGGGTTCCGCTGCGCTGCACCCGACCTACGAGCTGCGCTCCGCGCCCAGCCGCGCGATCGACCAGCAAAGGACAGAGAAGGCGACGAGCCTGCCGCGTAGGTCGGGCGAAGCCCAACGTCCCGCCCGCTCCCCGGCACTCAGCAAGCTGCGAGCCCAAGGTGGTGGATCAGTCCGAGGCGTCCGTGGCGGTCCGGCTGGTCTGATTGAACAGGATTCTTCGCTCCTCCTCGCTCGGCGGCGCCGTGCGGCGGTATTCCTTGCCAAGGTCCACGCCGGCCCTGACCGCGGGCCGTTCCTTGATCGTCTGGCGCCACCTGGCGACGTTCGGGAACGGCTCGAGCGACTGCCCGAGCGGCTTGGCGATCAGCACCCAGGGCCAGGAGATCATGTCGACGATCGAGTACTCGTCCAGGATGAACGCGCGCCCCTCGAGCCGTCGCTCCAGCACGCCGAGGCAGCGGTCGTACTCGTTGGCGTAGCGCTGGCGCGCATAAGCGTGCTCGCCGGGGGCATAGTTGACGAAGTGGCTGAGCTGCCCGGCCATCGGGCCCTGGTTGCCGACCTGCCAGAACAACCACTCCAAAACCTCGATCTGGCGGCGCTCGTCCTTCGGCATGAACCGCCCGGTCTTCTTCGCGAGGTAGAAGAGGATCGCGCCCGACTCGAACACGGAGACCGGCTCGCCCGCGACGTCGTGGTCGACGATCGCCGGCATCCGGTGGTTCGGGCTGATCTCGAGGAATTCCGGCCGGAACTGCTCGCCCCTGCCGATGTCGACCGGCACGACACGATAGTCCAGGCCGCACTCCTCGAGCATGATCGCGACCTTCCAACCGTTCGGCGTCGGCCAGTAATAGAAGTCGATCATCGTTGGTGTGCTCCGCCGATAACCCCCGCGGCGCGGAGCTCGGCGATCTCGCTCTCCAGATAGCCCAGCTCGGCCAGGACCTCGTGGGTGTGCTGACCCAGCGCCGGGCCGCCGTTTCGGATCTCGAAGGGCGCGTGCGCGAACCGGGCCGCCGGTCGGGCCTGCCGCAGCCGGCCGGCCTCGGGATGCTCCGTCTCGACGATGATGTCGTTCGCCCGGACCTGCGGGTGATCGATCATGTCACGGCGCCGCAGCACCGGGGCGCAGGGCACGCCCTCCGCCTCCAGACGCGCCAGCCACGCGTCCGAGGTCCCGGTGCGCAGCACCTCCTGGGTCAGCTCGAGCCGCGCGTCGATGTGCTGCTGGCGCAGGGCCGGCGTGGTGAAGCGCGGGTCGTCCAGCCAGGCCGGCCGGTCGAGGGCGCGGGCGAGCGCCCGCCACTGCGGGTCGGTCTGGACCGCGACGCTGATGTAGCCGTCGGCGGTCTCGTAGATCAGGTCGATGAAGCTCTGCGCCTCCGGTTGCGGCAGCTCGGCGCCGACGAAGGTCTGGCTGCCCAGGTCGGAATGCCACAGGAACGCGATCACGCTGTCCAGCATGGACAGGCGGACGTGCTGGCCCCGGCCGGTGCGCTCGCGGGCGAGCAGCGCGGCGGTGATCGCCTGCGCCGCCGTGAGGCCCGTGACCTTGTCGGGCACGATGGTGCGGACCAGCCGCGGCCGCGCCTCGTCCGAGCCGGCCTGGATCGTCGTCAGCCCCGAGAGCGCCTGGATCAGCGGATCGTACACCGGCACGCCCGCGTAAGGGCCGCGATCGCCGAACCCGCTGATCGAGACGTAGACCAGCCGCGGCGCGAGCGCGCGAGCCTGCTCCTCGCCGAGGCCGATCCGCTCGACCACGCCCGGCCTGAAGTTCTGAACCAGCACGTCCGCGCCCGCGATCAGCCGCTTGACGATCCCGAGCCCGCGCGGCTCCTTGAGATCGATCGCCACCGAGCGCTTGTTGCGGTTGTTGTTGAGGAAGGAGGCGGAAAAGCCGCCGCGCTGATTGGAGACCGCGCGCGTGAAGTCGCCGCCCGCGGGGTTCTCGATCTTGATCACGTCGGCGCCCTGGTCCGCAAGGAGCATGGTCGCGAGCGGGCCCGAGACCACGGCCGTGAGATCCACGATCCGATACCCCGACAGCGGGCCAGCCATACCGCGTACCTCCCTCAGTTCGGCGTGCCGATCTCGCTAGTGCACTGACGCATTCGCTCGATTCCCTTGTCATTGCCGGGCTTGACCCGGCAATCCACACTGGGGTCAACGCCTGCCTTGCGCCTGGATGCCCGGGTCAAGCCGGGCATGACACACAAAGGTACGTTCCGTTTTGCGTCGGTGCACTAGACCATTTTCCACTTGGGTGGACCCATCGCCCCGGCCCGCTCCCCCTCCCAACCACCCACCAATGGTACCCTCGGGGTGGTTGGGAGGGGGAGCGGGCTGGCGCCGATCTCAACTGAACCGAAAATGCCCTAGCCGCTGGCGAAAGCCTGTCGGGGTCAGGTCGCGCGCCCGACCCCCGCATCAGGCCGGCACAAGGTTGACCAGCTGTCCGGATCGTGCATCAAGACCCTGCGGGAATCTCTTGGGAATGGCGTCACCGCGGCGATGCAGCAACAGTCGGACCAGGTGCGCGCGCCATCCTGGCGCGAGGCCGGAGATGGGGCACCGCTCCGGTTGCCCCGGGTGATCGGCCATCGCGGCGCCGCCGGGGCGGCGCCGGAGAACACGCTTTCCGGCATCCGGAAGGCGAAGGAGCTGGGCGCGTCGTGGATCGAGTTCGACGTCAAGCTGACCAAGGACGGCCAGGCGATCCTGTTTCACGACGATCGCCTTGAGCGCACCACCGACGGCCACGGCCCGGTCGCCGCGACCACGCTCGCCGAGATCAGGCGCCTCGATGCCGGCGGCTGGTTCGGCCCGGCGTTTCACGACGAGCCGATCCCGACGTTCGACGAAGCCTTGATGCTCTGCGTCGAGCTGGGCCTTGGGATCAACGTCGAGATCAAGCCGTGCCGGCACCGGGAGGCGGAGACCGCAGCGGTGGCCATGGCGACCCTGCGGCATGGCTGGCCGCAGCACATGCCGGTGCCGGTGGTTTCCAGCTTTGCCCCCGAATGCCTGCGGGTCGCGCGCGAGATCGCGCCGGAACTGCCCCGCGGCTACCTGGCGCGCCGACTGCCGCGCAACTGGCAGGCGCTGATGGCGGATTACGGCTGCGTGACGTTGCATCTCGATCAGCGTTGGCTCCAAGTGCGCCAGCGTTCCGCCGTCACGGCGGCCGGCGTCCCACTGGTGCTGTACACGGTGAACGAGGGTGAGCGGGCGCGGCAGCATCTCGAAAGCGGCGTCACCTCCGTGATCACCGACCAGATCGACCGGGTATCGGCCGCGATCGGCGCCGGGCCCGGCGCCTCGACCGCGGCCCGCGCCCAGCGTTGATGGCCGACCGCTAGAGCAGCATCCGAATTGACGAGATCGCCGACGGCGATCATCGTCCGGATAAAGCTGCTCTAATCAACTGAGATAGAGCAATTTTTACCCGATGAGCGGAGGATGCCGCGATCTGAAGCGGTTCC
>JBOHKK010000194.1:0-11733 GCA_050729115.1 Geminicoccaceae bacterium
TCGCCGCGGCCGCGCCCAGGCCGATCGCGAAGCCAGCCACGGTAACGGCGTCGGCGGACAGGCCGCGCGCCGCGAGCGGCGCGCCCAGGCGGTCGAGCGGCGGATCGATCAGTCGGCGCAGGCGCGCATCGAGCACGCTCGCCCCTCGATCATCGACGCCTCAGGGCGCCTCGGAGCGCGTTCCCCGCTGGCCACCGAAGCTGACGATCCGCGGTGCCTCGCCTGAGGCTGCGGCCGCGTCTGCCGCTCGTTCGGCTTGATCCCGACGCCGCAGGCGATAGGCGCTCCACCAGCCGATCGGCAGGCTCACGAGGTAGACCACGCCGATCGCGAGCAGGGTATGCCAGGGCGCGCTGGAGAGCGCGGCGACGAACAGGCCGACGCCGATCAGCGTCGGCAGAATCCAGTCCGGCTTGACCCGGACCACCAGGGTCTTGATCGAGAAGGTCGGGATGCGGCTGACCATCAGGAACGCGACCGCGATCAGCACCACGGCATTGAGCACCCAGTTGCGCGGCCAGTCCGCCTGGAAGGCGAACGCGAGCAGCAGCGGAATGAGCGCGCAGCCGGCCGCGGCGGGGGCTGGCATGCCCGTGAAGAACCGGGACATCCAGGGTGGCCGGTCGGTCAGCTCGAGCTCGGTGTTGAAGCGCGCCAGGCGCAGCGCGCAGCAGGTGGCGAACAGCAGAGCGAGCGCCCAGCCGAGCGCCGGCACCTGGTTCAGCGACCAGAGATAGACGAGGATTGCGGGCGCGACCCCGAAGCTCAGGAAGTCGGCGAGCGAGTCCAGCTGGGCGCCGAGCTTGGAGCTGATCTTGAGGAGCCGCGCCGAGCGGCCGTCGAGGCCGTCGAGCACCGCTGCCGCGACGATCAGCGCGACCGCCAGCTCGAAGCGGCCGTCGAGAGCATAGCGGATGGAGGTGAGACCGGCGCACAGGCTGAGCACGGTGAACATGTTGGGCAGGAGATGAATCAGCGGCTGCGCCCGCAGTCGCTTGCCGCGTCGGCGCCTTGGCAACATCAGCTCCGTCTCCATCCGTGGGGTGGCTGGTTGCGCCGGCCGTCGGCGAGCACCGTCTCGCCGGCGATCGCCCGCTGGCCGACCGCCACGAGCGGCGCGACGCCATCGGGCAGATAGACGTCGCACCGGCTGCCGAAGCGGATCAGCCCGACCCGCTGGCCGGCGGCCACCACCTCGCCTTCCTCGACCGCGCAGACGATGCGCCGGGCGATCAGGCCGGCGATCTGCACGAAACCGTAGACGTCGCCCTGGGGCGTCTCGATCCGGAACGACTGCCGCTCGTTGTCCTCAGACGCCTTGTCGTCCGCCGCGTTCAGGAACTTGCCGGGATGATAGGCGAGCCTGGTGATCCGGCCGCCGATCGGCGCCCGGTTGACGTGGACGTCGAAGATGTTGAGGAACACGCTGATGCAGGTCCGAGGCGTGGGGCCGAGCGCCAGCTCGGGCGGCGGCGGCCGCGGCGCGATCGCCTGGACCACGCCGTCGGCCGGGCTGACCACCAGATCGTCGGCCTGCGGCGTGATGCGCGGCGGATCGCGAAAGAAGTAGGTCATCCACGCCGTGACCAGCAGGCCGAGCCAGAACAACGGCTGGATCAGCAGGCCGAGCAGCACCGCCGCCACCAGACCGGCGGCGATGAACGGCCACCCCGCCCGGTGCACCGGCACGACCATCTGCCGCAGATGGTCTCGGAGATGCTCCAAGAAGCTCACGGCGCGGATCCTTTCATCGCGCAGATGTAGGCGCTTCACTCGGCGGCGTCAAAGTCGGCACCTGCCGGCGACGTTGCTGGGTACGCGGCGCCGCCCCGTGAACCGTCGCCGGTCGCGCTCGGCCGCATTCACCGCTCGCTCAGGGCGAGCCGCAGGCCAAGCAGGGCAAATACGCCGGCAAAGCCGCGCCGCAACCACTGCATGACAGCGGGATTCGAGACGACATGCTGCCGCACGGCCGCCGCCGCGAGGCCGTAGCCGACGAAGACGACGAACGTCATCGCCATGAACACGCCGCTCAGAGCGACCATGTAGGCGACCGCGCCGGTTGCGTCGGCGCGCACGAACTGGGGCAGGAACGCGAGGAAGAAGATCGACAGCTTCGGATTGAGGATGTTGACCAGGATGCCGCGCACCACGATGCGAAGGAAGGCGCCGGTGTCCGCGCTCGGCGTCACGGCCAGGGTGCCGGTCTCCCGTACGGTCTTCCAGGCGAGATAGAGCAGATAGGCAACACCCGCGTATTTGAGGATCTGGAACGCGACGGCGCTGGTGTGCAGGATCGCCGCCAGACCCAACAGGCTTGCGCCGATGTGCGGCATGATCCCCAAGGTGCAACCGAGCGCCGCGGCGATGCCGGCACCGCTACCCCGGTTCAAGGCGCAGGACAACGTGTAGATCACGCCCGTGCCGGGAGCCAGCACAACGACGAACGACATGAACAAGAACTCGATCGGCATCAGTCCGCCTCCATCCGATGCTGCCCAGATGCCCCAGGCCCGCGCATCAGAGTAGCCATCCGGACTCCCTGCGGCAATCCAGGACGGGCTGAATGTGGCAGCTTGCCGTCGTCGTCGAATGTGAGCTTTCCAGGTTCGCGCCGGGTGCCAATTCGCCGATCGAGTGTGACTTCACGGCCTGATGGGTCTTGCGCGCAACGGTGCGCACGGCTCCTTCGGCGCTGCCCGCATGAACACGCCATCGACCTGGAGCTGACGGGCGAGCTTGCGCTCGAAGTAGCCGGGCAGCAGCAGGTAGGGGGCGAAGCCGGCGGCGACGAGCTGATCGAAGGTCGTGCGGAAATCGCGCTCGCCCTGGTAGATCGGGACCAGCGACATCTCGAGCTGGATGCCACAGAGACGCTCGAGCAGAGCGCCGGCGCCGGCGAGCACCTGGGGCTCGTAGCCCTGGGTGTCGATTTTGAGGAACACGCGGTCGCCCTGCTCCACATACGGTCCGGCGACCGTATCCAGGCGATGCAGCGGCGCCGGCTCGCGATGGGTCACTGCGGAGCTCGGCGAGACCTCGCGCAGGAAGGCGCTCTGCGGCAGAATCGAGCTCATGTCGGACTCGGCCGAGACCTCGATCTCGACCTCGCCGTCGCGCTCGCCGAGCGCCATGCGTGGCGCCACCTGCCAGCCCGGATCGGCCGCCGCGCGCCGCTCGAGCGCGGCATGCGCCAGGGCCTGCGGCTCGAACGAGACGATCCGGCCGCGATAACCCCACTCCCGCAGCAGCGCACCGTACTGGCCGCGGTTGGCGCCGACGTCCAGGATCACCGAGATCTCGAACCGGTCGAGGACCGCGATCAGCTGGGCCTGCAGCGGCCTCGCCTTCTTGCGGGGCATGAGGTCGTAGCCGAGGCGGCGGGCCAGGCGCTGGAGCGGCGTCATGCCGACTCGAACACCGTGAACACCTCGACCGGTCTGCCGATGCCGGCCAGCTGGTACGCGCCGAGTGGGTGAAATTCAAAGGCCGCGCACAGGCGGGCAAAGGCGTCGGACAGCACCAGATCGAGGCCGAGCTCGCGGCACAGTCCCTCCAGGCGGGCGGCGAGGTTGACGGCGGGGCCGATCACCGTGAAGTCGAGCCGGTCGGCAGCGCCGATGTTGCCGTACATGACGTCGCCGGCGTGGAGCGCGATGCCGAACCCGAGCGCTTCCTCGCCCCGCGCCGCGCGCTCCCGGTTGAGCTGAGCCATCGCCGCGCGCGCATCGAGCGCCGCCTGTAGCGCCCGCCGGCAAGCCTGCTCCGAGTCGAACGGGAAGATCGCGAGCATGGCGTCGCCCATGAACTTCAGGATCTCGCCGCCGTGCTCCTCGACCGGCTTGGCCATGCCGTCGAAGTACTGATTGAGGCACGCGAGCAGGCGGTCCCGATCCATCCGCTCCGACAGCGCGGTGAAGCCACGCAGATCGCAGAACCAGATCGCCGCGCCCACCGTCTCGCCGCTGCCGCGGGTGATCTGGCCGCGCAGGATGCGCTCACCGGCGGCATGGCCGACGTAGGTGTCGAGCAGATTGATCGCGATGCGGCGGTTGAGGTGGATCTCGAGCAGCAGGCTGAACAGCGGCAAGAGATCGTAGATCTGCGCCAGATCGCTCGTCGCGAAGCCGCCCGGGCGATCGGACGCCCACGTGGTGCCGTGGATTTTGCCGTCGCTGAAGGTGATCGGCAGCGCGACGTAGTCGGTCAGCCCTTCGTCCCGCAGCTCGTAGAACAGGGGAAAGCGGAACGCGACGTCCGGCAGATCGAGCCGCTGGCGAACCGCGCCCGCACCCTCGAACAGGACTCGCATCGGGCTGCGCCGGTAGAGCTGTGTCTGTTGAATGCCATGCTCCGCCCGGAACACGCGGATCTCTTCACTGCCACGCTGCCAGTAGTAGCCCATGCCGAACAGCTGGGGATGGAGGATCCGGATGTGGAACGACGCCCGGGCGAGCGGCAGTCCGGCCGCGACCAGCCGCTCGCACAGGGCACGCAGCAGGCTCCGGCCGTTCGGGAGGCGGCGTGCCTCGCCGATCAGCCAATCCAGGATGGGGCTGCGCCGCTCGGGCCAGTGGCCGGCCTCGGCCGGCGCCACCGGCGCGGGCGACTCAGCCGCCGCTGTTGCCTTGGCCGAGCTCATTGAGCCTGGCGCGCGCCACGGTCAGCGCCTGGGTGGTGTGGTGCAGGCGCGAGGCCAGCTCGCTCATCACCTCGATGCCGACCTGGGGAAACTGGGTCACCAGGTGGAAGAAGCCGTCCTTGGAGACCCGCAGGGTTTCCAGATCGCTCTGCGCCACCACGGTCGCCGTGCGCGGCACGTCGCACAGGATCGCGATCTCGCCGATGATCTCGTTCTTGCCGAGGCTCGCGACCTTGACCGTGCCCTGAGGCGTGTCGACCAGAATGTCGGCCTCACCTTGGAGGATGATGTAAGCGGCGTCGCCGTAGTCGCCCTGGTGGAACAGCTCGTCGCCGGACAGATACTCCAAACGTTCGCTGGTGAACGCCAGAAGCTTGAGCCTGGCCGGCTCCACCTTGGCGAACAGCGGGATGTTGCGCAGGACCTCCACATCGTCGGTCAGGCTCATGGGTGGACCTCCTGGCTGCTCGTTATTCCGCCGCGATCATCTCGTGCAGCACGCTGCCGTCGCGCTTGAGCTCGTCGTAGCGCCCTTGCTCGACCACGCGGCCGTTGCGCATGATCAGCACGTGGTCGAATCGGGCCGCCCATTCGCTGTGCGAAACGGTCCAGATCAGGGTCCGTCCGGCGCACTCCTCGAGCAGCGCATCCAGGATGGCCTGCTGCTCCGCGGGGTCGAGGGAACCGGTGGCCTCGTAGAGGATGAGGACCTCGGGGCGCTTGAGGATCGCGCGGGCGAGCGCCAGCTTCTGGCGCTGCGCCAGCGACAGGCGGCCGCCGCCGACCCCGGTCTGGGCCTGCAGACCGACCTCGACCACGCGATCGTGCAGGCCGAGCTCGTTCAGGACCTCGGTGATCAGCTCGCCGATGCGCTCGGTCGCCTGGGCCTGGCCGTAGGCGATCTTGCCGAACAGGATGTTGTCCTGGAGGCTGGCGGCGGTGGTGTAGCGCCTTGGGTCGAAAAACGCCACGCTGCCGGCGAGCTCCGCCAGCAGGTGTTCGCGAAACAGGCGGCGCGCCTCGAGGATCTGCGCCTGCAAGGCTTCGTCGACCAGGTCGAGACGATGGCGTGCCGGCGCCAGCTTGAAGGTCAGCGCGATCAGGCGCTGGCGGTCCTCGGGGCTGAGCGTGTCGAGCCTGGTGGGGTCCGCCCGGCTGGTCAGCGCGCGATACTCCGGCAGGTCGTCGGCGCTGATGAAGCTGAACTGGCGGAAGTACTCGTGATCGGGCGGCAGATCGACGAACAGCTCGACCATCGTCGTCGCCACCTTGAGGCCGACGCCGACCAGGGTATCCGTCAGGCCGGCCCGCGCGAGGGTCTGCTGAACGTAAGGATGCGCGGCGAGGTGATCGATCGCGAAGGTCTGGTCGAGGGGGGCGCCGAACAGGAGGTTCTCGGCGAGCGTCGCGTTGCTGTTGTAGCGCAGGGCGTCGAACACCTCGACCAGGCGGCTATAGCGGCCGTCCTCCAGGCGCTTGCGCATGGCGCGCCGCGCCTTCAGGACCGCGGCGGCGACCTCGGGCTGGGCCTCCGGGTCGATCGTGCCACGCAGGCCCATGTGATAGACGTCGCGATCGAGGCGGACCATGGCGAGCGCGCGGATCGCCGCCGGCACGACCTCCTCGGGCCCGCTCAGGCCGGCGGCTTCGTAGTCGATCCAGTCGGCCTTGCTGTCGAAGCGCGAATTGCCGGAGAGCTCCGCCTCCTGCTGGTTCCGTCTGAAGATCTCCGCCGCGGCGCCCTCGAGCTCCCGCGGCTTCAGCGGACGATGCCGCAGCCCCAGGAGCAGATTGTCCAAAATCGTGCCCGCGAAGATATGCGCCGGATAGCCGACAAAGGTGATCTGCCGGCCCGTGATCGCTTCGGGGAGCTTGTTCACCTCGACGCCGTTGATCAGCACGCGTCCGGCGTCCGGGTCGAGCAGATTGGCCAGCACCAGCGTCAGCTCCTCCTTGCCGCTGCTGGCCGGCCCAAAGATCGCGATGCGCGACGGCAGCTCGACCGCGAAGCTGGCGCCATCCAGGATGACCTGCCCGTCCTCCGAGACAAGCGTGACGTTAGAGGCGCGCAGCGCACCCGTGAGCGCCAGCGGCTCGGTCGGATCCGAGCTCTGCAACGCCTCGTCGCGGATCCCGGCAGGATCGAACTGCGCCACCACCTGCTCGTACTTGATCTGGGAGTCCCAGGTCAGCTGATAGTGGCTGAGCAGCTCCTTCCACGGCGAGTACAGCTCCTTGTGGGCGCCGATCACGGCCACCAGGGCGCCAAGCGTGAGGTCGCCGGTAATCACCAGATAGCCGCCGATGGAGTAGAAAAAGAATGGGCCGAGCTGGGCCAAAAAGTTGTTGATGAACTTGATGAAGAACTTCTTCTTGTAGATCTGATAGCGGATGTTGAAGACGACGCCCAGCTCGCGGCTGAAGCGCGACCGTTCGTACTGGGTCGTGTCGTTGGCCCGGATGTCGCGCACGCCGCCGACGGTTTCCGCGACCCGATCGGCAAGACGGCGCACCTGGCGCACCCGCTGCTTGCCGAGCGCGTTCACCTGCGCCTGCAGCTTGGGGATCAGGTAGATCTGCAGGGGGTAGAGAACGACCGCGGCAAGACCCATGAGCGGGTTCTGCATGAACATGAAGGCGAGGACGGTGAGCAGCGTGCCGCCTTGGAACGCCGGCAGGGCAAAGGCGCTGCCGATGAAGCCGCCGAGCGGTTCGACCTCGGCGTTGATCATCTGCACGATCTCGCCGGTCGACACGCGCCGGAAGTGCGGCAGCGGGAAGCGCATGATCCGGGAATACAGCTCGTAGCGCAGCCGGCGCAGCATGCGCTCGCCCACGATGCCCTGGTAGACGTTGACCACGTACTTGAACGCGCCGTTGATCAGGACCAGGACCAGGAAGGCGCCGGACAGCACGAACAGATATTGGACCTGGTCGAAGGTGAACCCGAGCACCCGGTGCGGATTGGGGTCGGCCAAGGCGTCGTTGATGATCAGCTTGGGCAGCTCGAGGGTGGCGTAGAGGAACGGGAACGAGGCGACGGTCATCGCCAGGATGACGATCTGCGCCCGCAGACTGTGGCGCAAAATGTAACGAAAGATGTTGCGATCCATGACCGTTGCCGCCGCGCCGCCGGCCAAGCCGAAGAGCACGCGTTGATAAGCCTGATCAGTTTCCGCGCGAGCGCAAGACCTATTTACACGATGCCTCGTGCCACTGGCGTATTCATAGCGAGCTCACAGTGCCTGACGTCACCGCGGGCGTGCTCTCGACTATTCGGTGGCGGACGCAGGCTGCAGCGCAGGCTCGAGGCGCGATCTCCGGCGCCGGACCCGGCGGCGGGCGCCCCGCGTCGACGGGATGCGCATCACGGCGAGATACAAGAAGGGGATCAGGCCTGCCGGCATCAGCAGGACGTTGTCGGTGAGCGCGTAGACGCCAAGCGCCAGGAACAGCGCCCGGACGAAGCCACGCTCGTCCGGCCGGATCAGGCCGAGCACGCGCCGGCCCCAGGCCAATACCGCCGCGGCGTACAAGGCGAGCCCGACGATGCCGCCGTCCACGAGCAGGCGCAGGTATTCGTTGTGCGGCAGATCCTGGTACCCGGAGCGCTCGGCCGCGCCGAGACCCTGGCCGAACATAGGGTGGGCGCGGACCTCGTCGAGATAGCCCTGCCAGAGCCGGTCGCGGCCGTTGGGATCGAGGAACCGGTCCGGATGCTGCGCCAGCTCGTGGATCGGCAGCTGCAGGTCGACGACCAGGAGGACGGCGCCCGTCCCGAGCACCGCGATCAGCCCCAGGAGCGCGGCGGTGGTGCGCAGCGCCGGCGTCAGGAGCACGTAGGTCACGCCGAGGATCCCGCACGCGATCAGCGCCATGCGGCCACCGCTCAGGATCGTGAGGAGGAGGTTGAGCGAGGCGAGGCCGGCAAAGTCGAAGCGACGCCGGCGGATGGCCTCGTGCAACGCGACCGCGAAGCCGATGAAGCAGAGGAAAGCGAGCCATCCGGCGTTGGTCGCCCCACGAAGGCGATCACCCCGGACCCTGCTGCCGGAGAACAGATTGTGCGCCTCCAGCAGGTCGAGCCCGGTCCCGATCGCGGCGCAGAGCGCCGGCAGGAGCGCGATCAGCAGGGCGTAGTGGGCTCGGGATCCGGGTTGGAGCGCAACGTGGATCAGGCACCAGGGCAGGGCGAAGCCGAGCGTGGCGGCGACCAGCGCGAGCGGCGTGATGGCCGGGTCGAGCTGCGCCAGAACGAGGCTCTGAACGAGCAGCCACAGGACGGCCAAGAGCGGCCAGTTGACCAGATCGAGCCGAAAACCGTAGCGGGCGCCGCTCGCCAGCAGCGCGCCCAGGAGCAGCAGCATCTGGGCGGGGATCGCCGCGGCCAGGAGTTCCGGCGCGACATCGCCGGCGAGGATCCACTGCGGCCCCACCGCGAAGGTCGCGAGCACGACCCACACCAGGACGGTAGGGCGGCGGAGGCCGAGCCACGCCATGAGAACGAGGGTGGCGCTGCCGAGCGCGATCCAGGGCATCGCGACCACCGGCTCTCAGAAGGGCGCGGGGTTGCGCATTGATCCGGCCGCCTGCCGTTGCCATGGTTGTCGGGTCCGGCGGCGCCTGCCATAGTGCCGCCGGGAGAGACGCGGCGCGGGTGCCGGGCCATGGATCACACCGGACGGCTTCTGATCTACAGTCACGACAGCTTCGGGTTGGGACACCTGCGGCGTTGCCAGACGATCGCGCATCATCTGGTGGACGCCTTTCCCGATCTCACGGTCCTGATCCTTTCCGGCTCACCGATCATCGGCAGCTTCGATTTCAAGTTCCGGGTGGACTTCGTCCGCGTGCCCGGCGTGATCAAGCTGAGCAACGGCGAGTACACGCCGTTGCAGCTGCATCTCGGCCTGGAGCAGACGCTCGCCATGCGCAGCTCGATCGTTCGCCATACCGCCGACATCTTCGACCCGCACCTGTTTCTGGTTGATAAAGAGCCGCTCGGTTTGCGGGGCGAGGTCCGCGACACCCTGTTGATGCTCAAGGAGCGCGGCACCCGGCTGGTCCTGGGCCTGCGCGACGTCATGGACGACCCGGGAAGCCTGCTCGAGGAGTGGCGGCGCAAGAACGTCTTTCCGGCGCTTCACGACCTGTACGACGAGATCTGGGTGTACGGCCTGCCGCAGATCTTCGATCCGCTGACCGAGCTGCCCGGCATGGCGGGATTGGCCGAGAAGCTGATGTTCACCGGGTATCTGCGCCGCTCGCTGCCGGCGGCGCCGGCCCAGGCAAGCGGGCGCGAGCTGCCCGATGAGCCGTACATTCTGGTGACCACCGGCGGCGGCGGCGACGGCGACGAGCTGGTCGACTGGGTGCTCTCCGCGTATGAGTTCGATCCCGCGATCCCGCATCCTGCTCTGCTGGTGTTCGGGCCGTTCATGAACCTCGATCGGCGGTACGACTTCCAGCAGCGGGCGGCGCGGCTCGACAAGGTCTACACGATCACGTTCGATGCCCGGTTCGAGCAGCTGGTGGTCCCGGCGCTCGGCGTGGTCGCGATGGGCGGCTACAACACGTTCTGCGAGATCCTGTCGTTCGGCAAGCCGGCGCTGATCGTGCCGCGGACCACGCCGCGCCTGGAGCAGTATCTGCGCGCCGAGCGGGCCAAGCGCCTGGGACTGGTCCACATGCTCCCCGACGACGGCATCCGGGCGCCGTGGCGCATGGCCGAGCAGCTGCGCGCGCTGCCCAGCTGGCCACGACCCAGGGCCGAGCCCCTGCCGGGCCTGCTCGGCGGGCTCGAACAGATCACGGCGCGGGTCGCGCCCTGGCTCGACCGGCGGCCGCAGGCGCTTCGGCTGCCACGCTCGGCCTGATGGGTCGCCACGCATGAGCAGCGGCGCCGGCCGTCGCCGGATCGCGGTCGTGGTCAAAGGCTATCCGCGGCTGTCCGAGACCTTCATTGCCCAGGAGATCCTGGGGCTCGAGCGGTGCGGCCTCGCGCTGACCATCGTCTCGCTGCGCCACCCGACCGATGGCGCGGTGCACGAGACCAACCGCGCCATTCAGGCGCCGGTGCGGTATCTGCCCGAGTATCTGTACCAGGAGCCGGGCCGCGTGCGGCGGGCCTGGCAGAGCGTGCGCCATTGGCCGACCTACCGGGCGGCGCGGCGCCTGTGGCTGCGCGACCTGCGGCGCGATCCGAGCGCCAATCGCGGGCGGCGCTTCGGCCAAGCGCTGGTATTGGCGCACGAGCTGCCGGCGGATGTCGGCCTGTTGTACGCCCATTATCTGCACACGCCGGCCTCGGTCACGCGCTACGCCGCGCGCCTGCGCGGGCTCCCCTGGTGCGCCTCGGCGCACGCCAAGGACATCTGGACCACGCCGGCGTGGGACAAGGCCGAGAAGCTGCGGGACTGCGCCTGGGCGACCGTCTGCACCGCCGGCAATGCCGCTGGTCTGCGGGAGCTGGCCCCGAGCGCGGAGATCATGCTCACCTACCACGGACTGGACTCCCGGCGCTTTCCGGCGCTGTATCGGCTGCCGGGCCCCGATGGCCGCGACCCCGCCCGGCCGGTGCGCCTGCTCGGCGTCGCCCGCCTGGTGCCCAAGAAGGGCATCGAGGTCCTGCTCGAGGCGCTGGCGATGCTGCCCACGGATCGGCACTGGCGTTACGAGCACGTCGGCGGCGGCCCGCTCGGCGATCCGCTCGCGGGGGCGGCGGCGCGCCTTGGCCTCGCCGATCGGATCGTGTGGCGTGGCGCCCTGCCGCAGGACGAGGTCCTCGAGGCCTATCGCGGTGCGGATCTGTTCGTGCTGGCGAGCCGGATCGCGCCGGATGGCGATCGCGACGGCCTGCCCAACGTCCTGCTCGAGGCGAGTGCCCAGGAGCTCGCCATCGTCGCCAGTCGGGTGGCGGCGGTGCCCGAGCTGATCGACCACGGGGTGAACGGCTACCTCGTGCCGCCGGACGATCCGGTGGCGCTTGCCCAGGCGCTCGCAGCCCTGATCGGGGATCCCGTCGCCCGGCTGCGCCTTGGCCGCGGGGGGCGGCGCCGGGTCCTCGAGCGGTTCGCCCTGGAGCCCGGCAT
>JBOHKK010000195.1:0-11627 GCA_050729115.1 Geminicoccaceae bacterium
GTCGAGGCGTTCGCCGACGTCCGGCCCAACCCGATCGCGGCCAACGTCGCCGCCGGGGTCGCGCGGTTCCGCGCCGGGCGCCACGACGGCGTGATCGCGCTCGGTGGCGGCAGCGGCCTCGATGCCGCGAAGGCGGTCGCCTTCATGGCGGGCCAGACGCGGCCGATCTGGGAGTTCGAGGACCGGGGCGACAACTGGCGGCGCGCCAATCCGCAGCGGATCGCGCCGGTGGTCGCGATCCCGACCACCGCCGGCACCGGCTCGGAGGTCGGCCGCGCCGCGGTGATCACCAACCAGGAGACGCGCACCAAGTGCATCGTCTTCCACCCCAAGATGCTTCCGGGCGAGGTGATCGCCGATCCCGAGCTGACCCTGGACCTGCCGGCGCCGCTCACGGCGTGGACCGGCCTCGATGCGCTGTCCCACAGCCTGGAGGCGCTGTGCGCGCCGGGCTTCCATCCCATGGCCGACGGCATCGCCACCGAGGCGATCCGGCTGATCCACGGCGCCCTCGAGGTCGCCGCGAGCGATGGCCATGACCTCGAGGCGCGGGCGCACATGCTGGCGGCGGCGAGCATGGGCGCGGTCGCGTTCCAGAAGGGCCTCGGCGCCATGCACGCGCTCGCGCACGCGATCGGCGGCCTCCTGGATGCGCACCACGGGCTGACGATCGCGATCGTCATGCCCTATGTGCTGCGGGCGAACCGGCCGGCGATCGAGCCGACCCTGGATCGCCTCGGGCGCGCGCTCGGCCTGGCCGAGCCCGGTTACGACGGCGTGCTGTCCTGGGTCATGGATCTGCGGGCCAGGCTCGGTATCCCGCCCACGCTCGACGCGCTCGGCGTGGGTGCGGAGCACATCGCTACGCTGGCGCCGCGGGCGGCGGCGGACCCGAGCGCGGCGACCAATCCGCTGCCGTTCGATGCCGCGGCATACGCCGCGCTGCTCCGGCGCGCTCTCGGCGGGAAACCGGCCGGGTGAGCGGCACCCCGGCGCCGGGTGACGGCTATTGGCAGCGGGACGAACTATGTTATAGGGGCGCGGCTCGGGTCCGGGCTGGCTTGGACACCAGGCGGGGACACCAGGCGGGGACACCAGGCGGGGACACCAGGCGGGGACACCAGGGCGGGAAGACCCGGCGGAAACACCCGGCGGGAACACCAGGCGGAGACACCAGGCGGGGACATCAGGCGGGCGGGCGTGGCGGAATTGGTAGACGCGCGAGATTTAGGATCTCGTGGCCGAGGCCGTGGGGGTTCGAGTCCCTTCGCCCGCACCACTGCCGCCGCACTCGGGTCGGCCGGCTCGGCGCGTTGGCAACCGAAAACCCTAGGCGGAGCGAGATGCAGGTCACCGAACTGTCGGCCGAGGGCCTGAAGCGGGAATACAAGGTCGTCGTCCAGGCCGCGGAGATCGAACACCAGGTCGCCCATCGGCTCGAGGAGCTGAAGGGCAAGGTCCGGATGCCCGGCTTTCGCCCGGGCAAGGTCCCGGTTGCCTTGCTGCGCAAGCAGTACGGCCGCTCGGTGATGGGCGAGGTGCTGGAGCAGGCGGTCAATCAGGGCTCCAAGAAGGCGATCGCCGATCATGAGCTGCGCCCGGCGCTGCGCCCGAAGATCGAGGTCACCGCGTTCGACGAGGGCGCCGATCTCGAGTTCACCATGGCGCTCGAGGTCCTGCCGGAGGTACCCGAGGTCGACCTCAAGCAGATCGACCTGGTCCGCCCGGTCGCCGAAGTCAGCGACGAGACGCTGGCGCGCTCGCTCGACAACTTCGCCAGGCGGTTCCAGGAATACGCGCCGCCGCCGGCGCCGCGCCCCAGCCAGGCCGGCGACCGCCTGATCATCGACTTCGAAGGCCGGATCGACGGTGCGATTTTCGAAGGCGGCAAGGCCGAGGACTTTCCCCTGGTCCTGGGCTCCGGCTTCATGCTGCCTGGCTTCGAGGATCAGCTGACCGGGGTCGAGGCGGGCGCCGCCGTCACGCTGAACGTGACCTTTCCGGAGGCCTTTCCGAACGCCGATCTCGCCGGCAAGCCGGCTACCTTCGCCGTCGAGGTCAAGGAGGTGGCGGAGCCCGAGCCGGTGGTGCTCGACGACGATCTGGCCAAAGGCCAGGGGTTCGACGACCTCGATGCCCTCAAGACCGCGATGCGCGAGAGCATTGCGCGGGAATACGCGCAGCTGTCGCGGGCGCGACTCAAGCGCGCGCTGCTCGATCGCCTCGCGGAGAGCTGCCGGTTCGATGTCCCGGGCGGCATGGTCGAGCTCGAGTTCGAGGCGATCTGGAAACAGCTCAAAGACGAGATGGCGCGGACCGGGGAAGCGCTTCCGGAGGGCAAGTCCGAGGACGATCTGAAGGCGGAGTATCGGGCGATCGCGGAACGGCGGGTCCGGCTCGGGCTGATCCTGTCCGACATCGGCCAGAGCAACGAGCTCAAGGTCGAGCAGCACGAGCTCAACAACGCGATCATGGAGCAGGCGCGGCGCTATCCGGGGCAGGAGCAGAAGGTGCTGGATTTCTTCCGCAAGAATCCTTCGGCCCTGGAGCAGCTGCGGGCGCCGCTCTATGAGGACAAGGTGGTCGACTTCATCCTTCAGATGGCCAATGTCAGCGAACAGCAGATGACGCCCGAGGAGCTGATGACCGATCCCGATGAAGGCGGCGAGGCGGCGGGTGCGGACCAGCCGGCCGCCGCGACCCGAAGCCAGAGCGAGTGAATCCAGCCCATGAGCCAGCCCATGAGCCAGCCGATCAGCCAGTTGATCCCGATGGTGGTCGAGCAGACCAGTCGGGGCGAACGTGCCTACGACATCTACTCCCGGATGCTCAAGGAGCGCATCGTGTTCCTGACCGGGCCGGTCGACGACAACGTCGCGAGTCTGATTACGGCCCAGTTGCTGTTCCTGGAGGCCGAGAATCCGGAGAAGGACATCTCCTTCTACATCAACTCCCCGGGGGGCATCGTCAGCTCCGGCCTTGCGGTCTACGACACCATGCAATACATCAGGCCCGACGTCTCCACCCTGTGCATCGGCCAGGCGGCGTCGATGGGCTCGCTGCTGCTCACCGCCGGCACCAAGGGCAAGCGCTACTGTCTGCCCCACGCCAGGGTCATGCTGCACCAGCCTTCGGGTGGCTTCCGCGGGCAGGCGACCGATATCGAGATTCACGCCCGCGAAATCCTGTCGATGCGGGCGCGGCTCAACGAAATCTACTGCAAGCATACCGGGCAGGAGCTCTCGGTCATCGAGGCAAGCGTGGAACGCGATACCTTCATGAGTGCGACCCAGGCGAAAGAGTTCGGACTGATCGACGAGGTGGTCGTCGAGCGCGCGGCGCTGAGTTCTTGAGGGGAGGCGCAGCCGGCATGCCCCATGGCGGCGCTTTTTACAGAAAAGTGACGGTTATCGCGCCATCCTCGCACGTGCGCCCCTGCCCGGGCGGTCCGTGTCGGAAGCGGTCGGGGCGGAGCGGGCGAGGATTTCCGCGGTTGTTCCCCCCGGAAGCCCTCGCTAACATGCTCGTCAATCCGCTCATCGGAACGAGGTCCCGATGACCAAGCCGACCGGCGACGCCAAGAACACGCTGTACTGCTCGTTCTGCGGCAAGAGCCAGCACGAGGTCAGGAAGCTGATCGCGGGCCCGACCGTGTTCATCTGCGATGAGTGCGTCGAGCTGTGCACCGACATCATCCGCGAGGAGCACAAGAGCTCGCTGGTCAAGAGCCGAGCGGGCGTGCCGACCCCCTTGGAGATCAAGGGGGTTCTGGACGACTACGTGATCGGGCAGGAGCAGGCCAAGCGGGTGCTCTCGGTGGCGGTGCACAACCACTACAAGCGCCTGGCGCACGGCGCCAAGGGCAGCGAGGTCGAGCTGCAGAAGTCGAACATCCTCTTGATCGGGCCGACCGGCTGCGGCAAGACGCTTTTGGCCCAGACGCTGGCGCGCACCCTGGATGTGCCGTTCACCATGGCCGATGCCACGACCCTGACCGAGGCGGGCTACGTCGGCGAGGACGTCGAGAACATCATCCTCAAGCTCTTGCAGGCGGCGGACTACAACGTCGAGCGGGCGCAGCGCGGGATCGTGTACATCGACGAGGTCGACAAGATCAGCCGCAAATCCGAGAACCCCTCGATCACCCGCGACGTCTCGGGCGAGGGCGTGCAGCAGGCGCTCTTGAAGATCGTCGAGGGCACGGTCGCGAGCGTGCCGCCCCAGGGCGGCAGGAAGCACCCGCAGCAGGAGTTCCTCCAGGTCGACACCACCAACATCCTGTTCATCTGCGGCGGCGCGTTCAGTGGCCTGGAGAAGATCATCGCGCGCCGCGGCCGGCAGCGCTCGATGGGCTTCGGGGCCGAGGTGGCGGGGCCGGATGCGCGCCAGACCGGGGAGCTGTTGTGCGAGGTCGAGCCGGACGATCTGTTGAAGTTCGGGCTGATCCCGGAGTTCGTGGGCCGGCTGCCGGTGGTGGCGACCCTTGCGGATCTGGACGAGGAGGCGCTGGTCAAGATCCTGATCGAGCCCAAGAACGCCCTGGTCAAGCAGTACCAGAAACTGTTCGAGATGGAGGACGTGCGCCTGACCTTGACCGAGGATGCCCTCAAGGCGATCGCGAGCAAGGCGATCCTGCGCAAGACCGGGGCGCGGGGCCTGCGCTCGATCATGGAGATCATCCTGCTCGAGATCATGTTCGAGCTGCCGTCCTTGCACGGCGTCGAGGAGGTCGTGATCAACCGCGAGGTCGTCGCCGGCAGCGCCCGGCCTTTGATGATCTACGCCGACCGGCCGGGTGACGTCGGCTCGGCCTCATAAAAGCACCGAAGTGCGCTCAGCCGCACGCAAAGCGTGGCGGCCCGCCGCGGCGGCCTTGAATTGACCGCGGAATTGGGCCATCTGCTGGAAGAGTTCAGAGCTCCCCCAGGGGAGCGTCGGTTCGGTAAGGTGCAATGATCGAAACGCCCAAGAGTGCCCTGTTCCCAGTTCTGCCGCTCCGCGACATCGTGGTCTTCCCGCACATGATCGTCCCGCTGTTCGTCGGCCGCGAGAAGTCGATCCGCGCGCTCGAGGAGGTCATGCGCGACGACAAGCAGATCCTTCTCGTGGCCCAGAAGAATGCCGGACAGGACGATCCCGGCACCGAGGACATCTATCGGGTCGGTACCGTCTCGAGCGTTCTTCAGCTGCTGAAGCTGCCGGACGGGACGGTGAAGGTCCTGGTCGAGGGCAATGCCCGGGCCGAGATCAACAGCTTCATCGACAATCCGAAGTTCTTCCAGGCCCACGCCAACCTGCTGCCCGAGGTCGACTCCGATCCGCGCGAGCTCGAGGCGCTGGCGCGCGCGGTGGTCAGCCAGTTCGAGCAGTACGTCAAGCTGAACAAGAAGGTCCCGCCCGAGGTGCTGGTGTCGCTCAGCCAGATCGACGATCCGAGCAAGCTGGCCGACACGGTGGCCGCGCACCTGTCGCTCAAGATCTCGGACAAGCAGGAGCTTTTGGAGACCAACTCGCTGGTCGACCGGCTGGAGCGGCTCTACGGCTTCATGGAGAGCGAGATCAGCGTGCTCCAGGTGGAGAAGCGGATCCGCTCGCGCGTCAAGCGCCAGATGGAGAAGACGCAGCGGGAGTACTACCTGAATGAGCAGATGAAAGCGATCCAGAAGGAGCTCGGCGAGCTCGAGGACGGCCGCGACGAGGTCTCCGAGATCGAGGAGAGGATCCGCAAGACCAAGCTGTCCAAGGAGGCCCGCGAGAAGGCGCTCGCCGAGGTCAAGAAGTTGCGCAGCATGAGCCCGATGTCGGCCGAAGCCACGGTCGTGCGCAACTACCTCGACTGGATGCTCTCGATCCCCTGGCGCAAGCGCTCCAAGATCAGCAAGGACCTGAAGCACGCCCAGCAGATCCTGGACGAGGATCACTTCGGCCTCGAGAAGGTCAAGGAGCGGATCCTCGAGTACCTCGCGGTCCAGCAGCGGGTCGACAAGATGAAGGGCCCGATCCTGTGCCTGGTGGGGCCGCCCGGGGTCGGCAAGACCTCGCTCGGCAAGTCGCTCGCGCGCGCCACCGGTCGGAACTTCGTGCGCGTCAGCCTGGGCGGCATCCGCGACGAGGCGGAGATCCGCGGCCACCGCCGCACCTACATCGGGTCGATGCCCGGCAAGATCGTCCAGTCGATGAAGAAGGCCAAGACCTCGAACCCGCTGTTCATGCTGGACGAGCTCGACAAGATGGGCGCCGACTTCCGCGGCGATCCCTCCTCGGCCCTGCTCGAGGTCCTCGACCCCGAGCAGAACAACAACTTCAACGACCATTACCTCGAGGTCGACTACGACCTGTCCGACGTCATGTTCGTGTGCACCGCCAACACGCTGCGCATGCCGCAGCCGCTGCAGGACCGCCTCGAGGTGATCCGGTTGCCCGGTTACACCGAGGAGGAGAAGATCGAGATCGCCAGGCGTCACCTCATGCCGAAGCAGCTGGAGGCGCACGGCATCAAGGTGCAGGAGTGGGCGCTCTCGAGCGACGCGCTGGTCGATCTGATCCGGTACTACACCCGGGAGGCGGGGGTGCGGAACCTGGAGCGCGAGATCGCCAACCTGATCCGCAAGGTGACCAAGGAGATCCTGCTCGAGGACAAGAAGCGGGTCGGGATCACGCGCCGCAACCTCGAGCGCTACGCCGGGGTGCGCAAGTTCCGCTACGGTGAGGCCGAGCACGAGGATCTGGTCGGGGTCAGCACCGGCCTCGCCTGGACCGAGGTGGGCGGCGAGCTGCTGACGATCGAGGCGGTCACGGTGCCCGGCAAGGGGCGCATGACCACCACCGGCAAGCTCGGCGACGTCATGCAGGAATCGGTCCAGGCGGCCAAGAGCTTCGTGCGCTCCCGCTCGGCCGCGTTCGGCATCATGCCGCCGACCTTCGACAAGATCGACATCCACGTCCACGTGCCGGAGGGTGCCACCCCCAAGGACGGGCCGTCGGCGGGGGTCGCGATGGTCAGCTCGATCGTGTCGGTGCTCACCAAAATCCCGGTCAAGGCGAACCTGGCGATGACCGGCGAGATCACCCTGCGCGGGCGGGTGTTGCCGATCGGAGGGCTGAAAGAAAAGCTGCTGGCGGCCCTGCGTGGCGGCATCAAGACCGTGCTGATCCCGAAGGAAAACGAGAAGGACCTCGCGGAGATCCCGGACAACGTCAAGAAGGCGTTGAGTATTGTCGCGGTCGCCACGGTCGACGAAGTCTTGCGCCGGGCCCTGGTGCGCCAGCCGGAGCCGGTGGAGTGGGCGGAGGTCGAGCCCGAGCGCCTGCCGACGCCGGCTCCGGAGGGTGGCTCCGAGCCGGTGCCGCCCTTGCCCAACTAACCGGTTGCGCGAAAAATACGGCCGGTCGACGGCGCTCGAATCAGCAAAAAACTGCGGTTTTCCGCCTCGGAACCGTTGACGAGCCGGTTGTATTGGCATTACTTTACACCGTCTTACTGGAGATTGCTCCGGTACCCTGAACCATTGTCAAGGGGGTTACACGGTGAACAAGAACGACCTGATCGCTGCGGTTGCCGAGAAATGTGGCATGTCGAGGGCCGAGGCCGGCAAGGCCATCGACGCCATGCTCGATACGATTACCGAGGCGCTGAAGAAGAACGACGACGTCCGTATGGTCGGCTTCGGCACCTTGAGCGTGGCCCAACGCAGCGCGACCCAGGGGCGCAATCCGCGCACCGGCCAGCCGATTCGGATCCCGGCCTCGAAGCAGGCGCGCTTCAAGGCGGGCAAGGGGCTCAAGGATGCGCTGAACTGAGCGGCCGCCGACCACCGGTGTCGCGAGGTGGTGCGGGCGGAAGGGTTCGAACCTCCGACACCGGCGGTGTAAACGCCGTGCTCTACCTCTGAGCTACGCCCGCGTCGGCGACCACATAGGCCGGGCGGGCGTCGAGGACAAGAGTGCCGGCCGGCGGTTGCGGGTTGACAGGACCGGGCCGCATGATTACCTGCTCGCCGTTGGTCGCGGGGGTGTAGCTCAGTCGGTTAGAGCGCTGGCCTGTCACGCCAGAGGCCGCGGGTTCAAGTCCCGTCACTCCCGCCACTCCTTTCGAGCACCCGCGGCCCTGCCGGCGATCGGCCGGTAGCCTTGCCGCGTGTGGGCGGCGATGCTAGGTAGGCCCCAAGACGCTCGATGCATCTCTGGGCAGCCCCTTGGGCCGGCCTATCTGCTAAGCCGGTGGTCGTGTGTCGGCGGGAGGGTGCAACGCCGCGATGGACGAGTTTCTGATCGAGTATCTGCCGATCCTGATCTTCCTTGGCATCGCCGGAGGGCTCGCGACCGTCATCCTGCTGGCATCGTTCCTGATCGCGCGCCAGCGACCGGATGCCGAGAAGGTTTCCGCCTACGAGTGCGGCTTCGCGCCGTTCGAGGATGCGCGCGGCCGCTTCGACGTGCGGTTCTATCTGGTGGCAATTCTGTTCATCATCTTCGACCTCGAGGTCGCCTTCTTGTTCCCATGGGCGGTCTCGCTGGGCAATATTGGCCTGCTCGGCTTCTGGTCCATGATGATCTTTCTCGGCGTGTTGACGATTGGCTTCGTGTACGAGTGGAAGAAAGGGGCGCTGGAATGGGAGTAGCGACGCCTGCCGAGGCCATGGCCCTGGCCCGCCGCGAGACCGCGGACCCCCAGCTGCTCGATCAGGTCAACCGGGACCTGCAGAGCAAGGGGTTCATGGTCACCCATCTCGAGCGCCTGGTGAACTGGGCGCGCGCCGGCTCGATGTGGCCGATGACCTTCGGTCTCGCCTGCTGCGCCATCGAGATGATGCACGCGGCGGCCAGCCGCTACGATCTGGATCGCCTGGGCCTGGTGTTCCGGCCGAGCCCGCGCCAGTCGGACGTGATGATCGTCGCCGGCACCCTTTGCAACAAGATGGCGCCGGCGCTGCGCAAAGTCTACGACCAGATGGCCGAGCCGCGTTACGTCATCTCCATGGGCTCGTGCGCCAACGGCGGCGGCTATTACCACTTCTCCTACTCGGTCGTGCGCGGCTGCGACCGGATCGTTCCGGTCGACGTGTACGTGCCCGGCTGTCCGCCGACCGCCGAGGCGCTGGTCTACGGCATCCTTCTGCTGCAGCGGAAGATCCGCCGCACCGGGACGATCGAGCGGTGATGGGACGCGTGGTGATCGGGCGAGCGGTGATCGGGCGAGCGGGCCATTGCGGGAGCTGAGGCAAGCATGGCGGTGATGACCGGCGCCGAGCGCGAGGCCGCTCTCCGCGAGCTGCTGGACGAGGTCGGGGCGGCGCTCGGCGACGCCCTGCGGGCCGGTCGGGTGGAGCGGGGCGAGCTCACGCTGCACGTGCAGACCGGCGCGATCGTGCGCGTGCTGACCTACCTGCGCGATCAGCCGAACTGCCAGTTCAGGATGCTGGTCGACCTCTGCGGGGTCGACTATCCGGAGCGCGAGGAGCGCTTCGACGTCGTCTACCACCTGCTCTCGCTCAAGCACAACCAGCGGCTGCGGGTCAAGGTCACCACCGACGAGAGCACGCCGGTGCCGTCGGTGACCGGGGTGTTCGGCGCGGCCAACTGGTACGAGCGCGAGGTCTGGGACATGTACGGCGTGTATTTCGCCGATCATCCCGATCTCCGGCGCCTCCTCACCGACTACGGCTTCGAGGGGCACCCGATGCGCAAGGACTTCCCGCAGACCGGCTACGTCGAGGTGCGCTACGACGAGGAGCAGAAGCGGGTGGTCTACGATCCGGTCGCGCTGCGCCAGGACTGGCGCAGCTTCGATTTCCTGAGCCCTTGGGAAGGCGACAGCGGTCTCTTGCCCGGGGACGAAAAAGCCGCCGACGGCGCGAGCTGACCGAGGGCGGCGGCGATGAGCGAGATCTCCCTCCAGCACTACGCCATGAACTTCGGGCCGCAGCACCCCGCAGCGCACGGCGTGCTGCGCCTGGTCCTCGAGCTCGACGGCGAGGTGGTCGACCGCACCGATCCGCACATCGGGCTGCTCCATCGCGGCACCGAGAAGCTGATCGAGTACCGGCCGTATCTGCAGAGCGTCGGCTATTTCGATCGCCTCGACTACGTCTCGATGATGTGCCAGGAGCACGCCTACGTGCTGGCGATCGAGAACCTGCTCGACCTCGAGATCCCCGAGCGCGCCAGGTACATCCGGGTCCTGTTCTCCGAGATCACCCGGATCATGAACCACCTGCTCAACGTCACCACCATGGCGCTCGACATCGGCGCCATGACGCCCCTGCTCTGGGGCTTCGAGGAGCGCGAGAAGCTGTTCGAGTTCTACGAGGCGGTCTCGGGCGCGCGGATGCATGCCAAGTATTTTCGACCGGGCGGCGTCCACCGCGACATGCCGGCCGGCCTCGCCGACGACATCCGCGACTGGATGGCGAGCTTTCCCAAGGTCCTCGACGACATCGAGCGTCTGCTCAACGACAACCGGATCTTCCGCCAGCGCACCGTCGACATCGCCGTGGTCAGCGCGGATGAGGCGATCGATCTCGGCTTCACCGGCCCGATGCTGCGGGCGTCGGGCCTGCCGTGGGATCTGCGCCGGAGCCAGCCGTACGAGGTCTACGACCGCATGGATTTCGACATCCCGGTCGGCAGGCACGGCGACTGCTTCGACCGCTACCTGATCCGCATGGCGGAGATGCGCCAGTCGCTCCGGATCATGGCCCAGTGCCTCGACCAGATGCCGGCCGGGCCGGTCAAGATCCACGACTACAAGGTGGTGCCGCCGCCGCGCGCCGAGCTCAAGCACTCCATGGAGGCGTTGATCCATCACTTCAAGTTGTACACCGAAGGCTTTCACGTGCCTGCCGGCGAGACCTATGCCGCGGTCGAGGCGCCCAAGGGGGAGTTCGGCGTGTACCTGGTCGCCGATGGCACCAACCGGCCGTATCGTTGCCGCATCCGGGCCTCGAGCTTTCCCCATCTCGCGGCGCTGGAGCGCATGGCGAAGGGGCACATGCTGCCGGACATCCCGGCGATCATCGGCGCCATCGACGTCGTGTTCGGGGAGATCGACCGGTGAGGGCCACGGCAGCGTTCGCCTTCACCCCGGACCACGAGGCCAAGGCCCAGGCCTTCATCAAGAGATACCCGCAGGGCAGGCAGGCGAGCGCGGTGCTGCCGCTCCTGGCGCTGGCCCAGGAGCAGTGTGGTGGCTGGCTGCCGCGGCCGGTGCTCGACCACGTCGCCGACTACCTCGAGATGCCGCGGATCCGGGTCTACGAGGTCGCCTCGTTCTACGACATGTTCAACACCGAGCCGGTCGGTCGGGTGCAGATCCGGGTCTGCACCACCACGCCCTGCTGGTTGTGCGGCTCCGACGAGGTGGTTCGGGCATGCCGGGACGTGCTCGGCATCGGGATCGGCGAATCGACCGCGGACATGGGCTTCTTTTTGCGCGAGTTCGAGTGTCTCGGCGCCTGCGCCAATGCCCCGATGATGTGGATCGACGACGACTACTTCGAGGACCTCACCTACGACAGCACCAAGGCGATCCTGGAGGGGCTGCGGCGCGGCGAGCGCCCGAAGGCGGGCTCCCAGACCGGGCGCCAGGGATCGATGCCGGCGGGCGGCAAGACGACGCTGCTCGAGGA
>JBOHKK010000196.1:0-11622 GCA_050729115.1 Geminicoccaceae bacterium
CTGCTTGGGCATCGCCCGCTCCTAATACCGGCCCTGCGAGAGCCTGACCTTCGCGGTCGGTATCGCGCGCGGGGTTGGTTGGTCGGCCGCGCGCCCCAAAAGAAGCATGATGCCGGGCGAACAAAGGTTTGAACTTTGTGAGCCGGTATGAGCATTCGCGCTTCGGCCCGGCGCCCGGCGCGCCGGTCCGGGCGCCGGGCCACCTGACCGGGCGCGCCCGGCGGCGCAAGCCTGCCTGGCGCGCCCTTGCCGCGGTATGATCAACGAACGCACGCTGCCCTACCTTCTGCTGGCACCGAGCATCGTCTTCCTGCTGGTGTTCTTCACCTGGCCGCTCCTCGAGGCCTTCGTGGTCGCGCTCGGCGGCCCGGCGGGGGATTGGTCGTTCGACAACTTCCGGACCATGGCCGACGACATCTATTTCCAGGACGCCCTGGTCAACACCCTCCTTCTGGTGGTCGTCGTGGTGCCGCTGCAGCTCGCGTTCGCGCTGGCGATGGCCGTGCTCCTGCGCCAGCTGGAGGCCGGTCGTGACCTCTACCTCTACGTCTGGACCATCCCGCTCGGGATCTCCGACCTCGCCGCCGGCATCGTCTGGCTGGCGCTGCTTTCGGAGCGCGGCTACGTCAACACCATTCTTGCCGGGCTCGGCCTGATCGAGGGCCCGGAGCTCTGGCTCTCCTACGAGAGCCCGTGGGCGCTGTTCGTCGCGGTCGTGATCGCGGAGATCTGGCGCGCCACCGCGATCGTGCTGGTGATCCTGGTCGCCGGCATGCAGCTGATCCCCAAGGAGTACGACGAGGCGGCCGAGGTGTTCGGCGCCGGGCGCTGGCAGCGCTTCGTCAAGATCACGCTGCCGATGATGAAGCCGTCGATCCAGACCGCGCTGATCCTGCGCACCATTCTCGCCTTCGAGGTCTTTGCGGTGGTGGTGGCGCTCACCGGACGCGACCTCCCGGTGCTGGTGGGCGAGGCCTATTTCTGGCAGTACCAATACCAGGACGCCGGCGTCGCATCGGCGTACGCCGTTCTGATCCTCGCGATCTCGATGGCCGCCACCCTGATCTACCTGCGCGTGCTCCGGGTGCGCGAGGAGCAGATCGCATGAGGACGCGCTGGCTGTGGATCTCGCTCGCGCTTTTGATCTCGCTCTGGGTGCTGTTCCCGATCTACATCATCGCGCTTTCGGCGTTCAGCGACGAAGCCGAGATCTCGGCCTGGCCGAAGGTGTTCCTGCCGGTCCACTTCTCCCTCGAGACGATCGCCTTCTTCTTCGGGGTCGAGGGCGTCTGGAAGGCGACTTTGAACAGCGTCATCGTCGCCACCATGACCATGGTGTTCTCGATTGCGCTCGGCGCGCCCGCCGGTTACGCGCTCGCCCGCTTCCGCTTCTTCGGCAAGGACGCGTACCGGCTCCTGATCGTTCTGACCCGCGCCTTTCCGATCGCGATTTTGGCGCTGCCGCTGACCATCCGCTTCATCCAGTTCGGGATCTACGACACGCCGCTCGCGGTGGCGCTGGTCCACACGGCGCTGGCGCTGCCGTTTGCGATTTTGGTGAGCTTCTCCCTGTTCCTCGGGGTCCCGCGCGAGCTCGAGGAGGCGGCCTGGACCCTCGGTTGCACGCGCGCGCAAGCGTTCCGCAAGGTGGTGCTGCCGCTGGCGCTGCCGGGCATGGCGGCGACCGCGATCTTCGCCTTCGTGATCTCCTGGAACGAGGTCTTCGCGGCTGCCGTGCTCACGCTCCAGAACCGGACGCTCACGGCGTATCTCCTCACCCGGCTGGTCGAGGCGCCGCTGTATTTCCAGTTCGCCGGCGGCTTCTTCCTGATCGTGCCGTCCTTGATCTTCATCTTTGTGGTTCGCAGGTACCTGTTCTCGATGTGGGGCATCGCGAGCCGCTGACGCGTGCGGGAGCAATCGATGGCCGGGATTCGCTGCGAAAGCGTGCGCAAGGTGTTCGGCCACGTCGAGGCCTTGAGGTCGGTCTCGCTCGAGGTCCGCGACCAGGAATTCACGGTGCTGCTCGGCCCGTCCGGCTGCGGCAAGACGACCCTCTTGCGCATCATCGCCGGGCTCGAGACCGAGACCGCGGGCGACGTCTACATCGGCGAGCGGCGGGTCAACGGGCTGGCGCCGCGGCGGCGCCAGATCGCCATGGTGTTCCAGAACTACGCCGTGTTCCCGCACATGACCGTGTTCGAGAACATCGCGTTTGGCCTGCGCATGAAGAAGATGCGCGAGGACGAGATCCGGCCCCGGGTCGAGCGCGCCGCCCTGATGATGCACATCGAGCAGCTGCTGCAGCGCTACTCCGGCCAGCTCTCCGGCGGCCAGCGCCAGCGGGTCGCGGTCAGCCGCGCGCTCGCGGTCGAGCCGCAGGTGCTGCTCATGGACGAGCCGCTCTCGAACCTCGACGCCCTGCTGCGCCTGGAGATGCGGGCCGAGCTCAAGGGTCTGCTCCAGGACACCAGGACCACCACGATCTACGTGACCCACGACCAGGTCGAGGCGATGAGCCTGGCGGATCGGATCGCGGTCATGTGGCACGGCGAGATCGTGCAGTACGACGTCCCGATCAAGGTCTACCAGGAGCCCGAGACGACCTTCGTCGGCGGTTTCATCGGCAGCCCGCCGATGAATTTTCTCGATCTCGCCATCGAGCACCGCGACGGCGCGTCGGCCGCTCGGCTGGGCGGTGCCCGGATCGCGCCGCCTGCGACGCAGCTCGATCGGCTCCGACTTGGGGTTCGGCCGGAGGACTTCGAGGTGGTGCGATCCGGCCCCGGCGAGGGAGCGTTCGCGAGCGAGGTCGTGGTGGTCGAGCCGCTCGGCCCGCACCTGCAGCTGACCGCGCGCGTGGACGGGCAGATGATCCGAGTGACGGCGCCGCCCGACCTCGACGTCCGCCCGGGCGCCAGCGTGGCGCTCCGCCCGAACCTCGCACGGCTGCGCTGGTTCGATCCCGACAGCGGTCGCGCCCTGCATTGAAGGTGCGGCCATGGACGACCTCCGCGAGCGCGCCGTGGCCATCCTCCGCCGCAACGACCGGGGCGGCTACAGCGTGCCGACCGACGGCCTCTACCCGTTCCAGTGGAACTGGGATTCCGGTTTCGCCGCCATGGGTTACGGCTGCTTCGACGAGGCCCGGGCCTGGCACGAGCTGGCGCGGCTCCTGGAGGGCCAATGGCCTGACGGCATGGTCCCGCACATCGTGTTCCACCGCGAGGATCCGCGCTACTTTCCCGGACCCGAGGTGTGGGGCACGGCGCGTGAGCCGCGGACCTCCGGCATCACCCAGCCGCCGATCCTCGCGGTCTGCGCCAGGCGGCTGATCGAGCGCGCCCGGGACCAGGGCGGCGCCCTGGCGGCGCTGCGGCGGCTGTTTCCGAAACTCCTTGCTTACCACCGCTGGTACCACGGCGCCCGCGATCCCGACGGCACCGGGCTCGTCGTCGTCTACCATCCCTGGGAGACGGGTATGGACAACAGCCCCGCCTGGGACGGGCCGCTCGCGCGCGTGCCGGTCGACCCGCTGCCGGCTTACGAGCGTCGCGATACCGGCCACGTGGATGCGAGCCAGCGCCCGCACCGGGCCGAATACGACCGTTACCTGAGCCTCCTCTACCGCTTTCGGGCGCGCGCTTGGGAGCCCCGGGCGCTCTACGCCGAGTCGCCGTTTCGGATCACCGACGTCGGCGTCAACAGCATCCTGCTGCGCGCCGATCGGGATCTGCTCGCGCTCGCGCAGGACCTCCGCATTGGGGAGGGCCGGGATCGGCTCGAAGGCTGGATCGAGCGCGGCCGTCTGGCTCTGCAAGGCTTATGGTCCGAGGCGGGCGGCGGCTATCGATCGCGCGACCAGCTCACCGGTGAAGCGCTCGCGGTCGGAACTTCGGCGAGTTTTCTCCCACTCTTCGCGGGCGCGGTGCCGCCCGAACGGGCGCCGCATCTGCTCGCGAGCCTCGAGCGCTGGGCCGGGCAGGTGCGCTTTCTCGTACCCAGCACCGATCCGGCGAGCCCGCCGTTCGAGCCGCGTCGCTACTGGCGCGGGCCGGTGTGGCTGATCGTGAACTGGATGATCGCGGACGGGCTCGCCGCCTACGGCCGCGCCGATCTCGCCGAGCGCCTGCGCCGGGACGCCCGGGAGCTGGTGGCCCGCAGCGGCTTTTGGGAATACTTCGATCCCCTCACCGGTGAGGGGCTCGGCGGCCGCGACTTCACCTGGACCGCCGCCGCCACGCTGTTCTGGCTGCTCCAGAAAAACGCTTGATCACCGCACCGTCATTGCGAGGAGCGCAGCGACGACGCAATCCAGACGGCGCTCCTGGATCGCCACGGGCGCTTGCGCGCCCTCGCGATGACGCTGCGGATGCGGCGTCAAGGAGAGCGCACCCGCGGTCGAGGCCGGACCGCCGGGACGCCGAGCGCCGCTCGGCCCCGCGGCGCGTCAGATTATGCGTCGGTGCCTCACGCTTTCGCCGTCTCCTTGGGCGCGAGGAACCCGCTGCGGTCGAGGCGGCCGCCGTGCTCCTCCGCTTCCTCGATCAGCTCGGGGTGCCAGGTGAGCCGGCCGCCGTCGTCGCCGCCGACGATCGCGATCACCTGGATGGTCCTGCTGTCGGCATTGCGAAAGCCCCGCATCACGCCGATCGGCACGGTGATGGTGTCGAGCGGCCCGAGCTCGACCTCGTTCTCGCCCTGATCGCCCCAGAACACCGCGAGCCTGCCGTCGATCGGCATGAACACCTCTTCGGTGGTGTGGGCATGCAGCCCGGCGCCGTTGCCCGGCTCGACCTCGATCAGGCTGAAGCTGAAGGGGTGCTGGACCGTGATCGCCGGCCGCATCGCCGGGTCCTCGAACACGCTCTTGCCGATGATGCTGTAGAGCTTGCGCCGGTAGCGCGGGATCACCGTGTCGACGAAGGAGTCCGGAAAAGCAGTGAGCTCCTTGCGGCGCGCCACCCGGGTCTCGAGCATGCGCTCGACCGTATGTTCCTCAGACGTCATCGCTGTCCTCCTGTCCTGCACGTGGCTCCGACGGCGATCTTTCGACCTCTCGCTACTCGGCCGCGACCTTGGTCTTCGCCTCCTGGATCATGTGCCAGATCTTGTTGGGCCGCAGCGGCAGCTCCGTGATCTCGATCCCGAACGGGCTGAGCGCGTCGCAGATGGCATTGGAAAGCGCTCCGGGCACGGAGCTCGGCCGCCCCTCGCCGATGCCGCGACTGCCCAGCGGCGTGTAGGGACAGGGAGTCGGCGCATGGGTCACCTCGATGTCCGGAACGTCGGCGGCGGTCGCGAGCTTGTAGTTCTCGAAATCCGCCGTCAGCTGTTGGCCGTTGTCGGCATAGACGAACTGCTCGAAGCAGGCGTTCGAGATGCCCTGCACGATCGCGCCGTGCATCTGGCCGGCGACGATCTGCGGGTTGATGATGCGGCCGACGTCCTCCGAGGTCGTCCACCTCAGGATCTGCCACTGGCCCGTGCTGGCGTCCACCTCGACCTGGCAGCAATCGGCGTTGAAGCAGATCATCGGTTTTTCGGCCTCGAAGAACGAGGTCTGGTCCAGACCGCCACTGACGCCCGGCGGCAGGTTGATCGGCGCCATGATGATCCGCTCGACCATCTCGCGGAAGGTCTTGCGCACGTTCGGCGTGCGCTTGTAGACGATCTCGCCGTCCTTGAACTCGAAGTCGTTCGGGTCGACCTCGCCGAGCTCCAGGTCGTGCGCCATGACCTTCGCGATCTTCTGCTTGAGCTCGGTGCAGGCCTGGAAGGCGGCGCTGACGAAATACGAGCCGGCGCGGGCGCCGATCGTGCCCGAGCCGAACGGCGTCGTGGCGGTGTCGCCGGTCTGCACGACCACGTCGTTGGGGTGGATGCCGAAAGCGTAGGCGACCACCTGCGCGACCGTGGTCTCGTGGCCCTGGCCGCCCGGCGCGTCGCCCTCGAACACCAGCACCTTGGCGCGCGGATCGAGGCGCACGGTCGCGGCGCCGTAGCCGGGCTGATTTTCCATCGGCACCAGCAGCTCGGACGCGACGCCGGACAGCTCGACCCCGACCGCGAAGCCGATGCCGAGGTAGCGCCCCTGCTCGCGCGCCGCGGCCTGCTCGCGCCGGAACTTGGCGAGGTCGACCCGCGCGGTGAGATTGTCCAGGACCTTCACGAAGTCGCCGCTGTCGAAGTACTCGCCGGTGATCGAGGTGTACGGCAGCGACGGCACCAGGTTCTTGCGCCGCAGCTCGACCGGCTCGATCCCGCACGCCTTGGCGACCATGTCGATCGAGCGCTCCATCGCGAAGCGGGTCGGGAACTCGCCGAAGGCGCGCGCCGGGCTCAGCGCCGACTTGTTGGTGCAGGCCACCTTGATCTTGACGTCGCCGATCGGCCATGCGTAGGCGTTGGGCAGCTCGACCGCGCCGAGGAACGGCATCAGAAAGCCCCAGTACACCCCCTCGCAGCCGTCGCCGCAGTCGCCGATGCCGCGGTCGCGCAGCGCCAGAAGGCGTCCGTCCTTGGTGGCGGCGACCTCGAGGTCGTGGATCTGGTCGCGCTCCTGGCTGACCGCCATGAGGTGCTCCTGGCGCGACTCGATCCAACGCACCGGCCGACCGAGCTTCTGGGCCATGTAGGCGACGATGATCGGCTCCCGGTAGAACGGCGCTTTGACGCCGAAGCCGCCGCCCTGATCGCGCGGCGCGATGACGCGGACCTTCTCCGCCGAAATGGCGAGGATGTCCGAGAGTGCCAGGCGGTCGATGTGCGGGCGCTGCGTCGTGACGTAGGCGATCAGACCGTCGGCGTCGTCCCACAGGCAAAGCGCGCCACGCGTTTCCATCGGCGTGACGCCGCAGCGGTGACAGCGGAAGCGTTCGCGGACGACCACGTCGGCGGCATCGAACACCTCCTGCACCTTGGCCTCGTTGCGGACCTGCTCTTGGGGCGTCGCGCCGCCCGTGAAGGTCATCTCGAAGATCAGGTTGTTGTCCCAGCCGTCGTGGACGATCGGCGCGTCCGGCTGCAGCGCGGCCTCGGGATCGCCGACGTAGGGCAGCTCCTCGTAGTCGACCTCGATCGCCTCGGCGGCATCCTCGGCGACGTACTTGTCGCGCGCGACGACGGCCGCAACCGCGTCGCCATGGAAGCGCACCTTGCCGACCGCGAGCGGCCAGTGCGTCGGGTACTTCGCCGGCATGTTCGGTACCACCACGGGCTGCGGCAGCGGCGCGATCTGATCCTTGATGTCGTCGCCGGTGATCACCGCCACGACGCCGGGCATGGCCTTCGCCGCGCTCACCTCGATGCTCTTGATCCTGGCATGGGCCACCTGGCTGCGCACGAACACGAGGTGCAGCATGCCGGGTACGACGATGTCGGCGATGTAGCGTCCGCGACCGGTGATCAGCCTCTGATCTTCCTTGCGACTGAATTTCGCGCCGAACCAGCCGTCCGCAGGGCCGGCGTCCGTGGGATGGTCCATGACTTCGCTCCCTGGAATGTGTGCTCGCGCCGCTCTCGGAGAACAGTGCTGCCCTCAGGCGGCCGGGGCCCGCTTCGCCGCTTCGCGCACCGCATCCACGATGTGCACGTAGCCGGTGCAGCGGCACAGGTTCCCGATCAGCGCCTGGCGGATCTCCTGGTCGGTCGGGTTCGGGTGCTTCTCGATGAACTCGGCCATGTTCATCAGGATGCCCGGGGTGCAGTAGCCGCATTGCAGGGCGTGATGCTCGTTGAACGCCTGCTGCAGCGGGCTCAGCTCGCCGTTCCTGGCCAGCCCCTCGATCGTGGTCACGGCATGGCCATCGGCCTGCACCGCGAGCATCAGGCAGCTCTTGATCGCCTCGCCATCGAGATGAACGGTGCAGGCGCCGCACACCCCCTCGTAGGTGCAGCCGACGTGGGTGCCGGTCAGGCCGGCGCGCTCGCGGATGAAGTCCGTGAGCAGCATGCGGATCGGCACGGTCTCCTCGAAGACCTCGCCGTTGATGGTGATGCGGACGGTCCTGGTGCTCACGACAGGCCTCCTCGGGCCGGGTTGGTTTCGGGTCGTCCGGATGCGCGCCGCAGCGCGGTCGCGGCCACCGCCGCGCCCAGCGTCCGGATGAGGTGCGACCGGTAGCCGGGGTCGGCCCAGAAATCGCCCTGCGTCTCGAGCTCCGCCGCTGCCGCCGCCATCGCCTCCGCGATGCCGTCGTCGGCGCCGGCCGCGCACCCGACCAGTCGCGCCTCCGCGGCGGGGGAGCGCTTTGGCCCGGTCGCCAGGCCGCCGAACCCGACCCGCGCCTTGGTGCACGTGCCCGAGGCGTCGGTCTCGACGTAGACGCACGCCCCGATCACGGGGAGGCCGTCGCTGACGAGCGCCCATTTTCGGTACGCGCTGCCGGCGTTCGCGGGCGATGCCGGCAGCTGGAGCGAGACCAGGAGCTCGGCGTCGCGGCGTGTCGTCTCGAGCGGCGCGCCGATGAACTCGGAGGCCGGCACGCTGCGTTCCCCGCCGCCGCTCGAGGCCAGGTTCATGGTGGCGTCGAGGGTGAGCGCGACCACCGGCATGCAGGCCGCGATGTAGTTCCAGCAGACGCTGCCGCCGATGGTGCCGCGATTGCGGACCTGGCGGTCGCCGACGTGCGTGGCGGCGTCGATCAGCGCCGCGTACGCCGGTGCGAGGCGCGACTCGCGCGCGAGCTCGACGTAGCGGGCCATGGCGCCGACCTGGACGCCGCCGTTGATCCTCACGCCCTTGAGCTCGGCGACGTCCTGGAGATCCACGAGGGCACGCGGCTGCACCAGCCTCGCCTTCAGCGCCTGCATCAGGCTCTGGCCGCCGGCGATGAAGGCCGCCTCCTCGCCGCCGGCGATCGCCGCCAGGGCCTCCTGGATCGAGCCCGGCCGGTGATAGTCATGGATGACTGACGGATACATGGTCTCCCTCGATGCCTCCCTTGCTCTGCCGCCACCGGCATCGGCGGCACCCTGTCCTCGACCCTCCAGCCGTTGCCTTGTCTACCGTTCGAACCACGCCGCTAGCCGGCAAAGCGCGGCTCCGGCAGGCCTCGGATGCCGAGCCCGCTGACCTTGAACAGGTGGCCGGCGCCGAACTGCGGCCTGACCTCGGGGGTGAACATGTCGTGCACGGCCGGGTGCTTCACCCGGGCCATCGATGTCACGTAGATCTCGTCCAGCCGGTCGCCGCCAAAGGTGAGGCTGGTGATGTTGCGGACCGGCATACCGATGCGCAGGTCGACCGAGCCGTCGGGAGCGTAGCGGACCAGGTCGCCGCCGATGACCTGGGCATTCCACATGCAGCCCTCCGCGTCGACGGTCGACCCGTCGGCAACGCCGGGGTCGTCGCGGGTCGTCGCGAACACCCGGCGATTGCCGATGTCGCCGCTCTCGATGTCGTAGTCGTAGGCCCAGAACTCCTGCTGGAACGTGTCGGCGACATAGAAGGTCGTGTCGTCGGGGCTCCAGCACGGGCCGTTGGTGCAGATGATGCCATCCTCGACCTTGGTGACCGTCAGATCCGGGTCGAGGCGATAGAGCCCGCAGACCTCGAGCTCTTCCTTGTCGTCCATGCCGCCGGCGAAGAACCGGCCGCGGCGGTCGCACTTGCCGTCGTTCAATCGGCTGCGCGGCTGGTCCGCCTCGACCAGCTCGATGCATTCCAGCCGACCGCTCTCGAACTCGAAGAAGTAGAAGCCGTCGTCCAGGGCCAGCACCGCGCCGCCACTTTGGCGCAGCGCGAGCGCCCCGACGTCGTGCGCGAGCGACCAGTTCTCGGCCCTTTCCGTGCGCGGATCGTAGCGCCAGATGCTCGGGTTGCCGACCCGCCGCCCGGTGCCGTCCACCCAGTAGAGGCGGCCTTCGTCCACATCCCAGACCGGCCCCTCCCCCAGATGGTTGCCGCACTCGAGCACGCACTCGATCCGGTACGGCATCCTGATGCCACCTCCCCCGTGGTCGCGGCCGTTTCGAGATGACGGCTTGACCGCGAGAGCAACCCTAGATCACAATCGAGCAGTTGATCAATAAGAATCGCGGAGGGTCAGCGAAAGGGTCGCGAGCCCATTCGGATCGGCGTCTCCGCCCGGGTATTTCGCGGGCGGTCGGCGTGGCTCGGCTGGACCTTTCGGGGCGGATCTCGATGCCCGAAGCCACCGTCAGCGACGGCAGCGACGCGCCCACGGAGGCGGCGGCGGGGGTACGGCAGCGGCTCAGCCCCAGGGACCGTGAGCGGATGATCCTGGACGGCGCCGTGCGCTACTTCGCCGCCAACGGATTCGACGGCGACACCCGCGCCCTGGCAAGGAGCCTCGGCGTCAGCCAGGCCCTGATCTTCCATTATTTCCCGACTAAGGAGGCCCTGATCGACGCGATCTACCAGGAGGTCTTCCTCAGCCGGTGGAAGCGCGAGTGGGACCAGGTCCTGACCGACCGCAGCCGGCCGCTTCGGCCGCGCCTGAAAGCGTTCTATCGCGACTACCACCGGACGGCGGACCGCCCCGAATGGATCCGCCTGACCCTGTATTCCGCGCTCCGCGACATCGACATCAACGCCCGCTACCATCGTCGGGTGCGCGAGCGGATCATCCACCGCATCGCGCGCGAGCTGCGCTACGAGCTGGCGCTCGACGACCCGGACGGCGCGATCAGCCAGTACGAGGAGCAGGTCGTCTACACGCTGCACGCCGGCGTCATCTACCACCTGATCCGCAAGCACGTCTATCGGTTGCCCTCGCCCGAGGACCTGGCGCCGGTGATCGACGCGCACGTCGACCTGTTCATGGATTCCCTGCCGGACATCCTGCGGCGACTCGCGCACGAGCATTCCTCAAAGCCGGCGCCGACGGCAAGCGCGTGAGACTGCAGCCAGCGCCGAGCCAGCTGGACGAGTCGATGCGCGCCGTCAGCGATCTGTCCGGACTGTCACGGTCCGAAGAGACGCGCGCGTTCAGCGCCTCGAGGGTGCGCCAAGGTCGCTCTTGCCGCGCAGCAGGGCGCGCAGCCGATCAGGGCTGAACGGCTGGGCGCTCGCCACCACCCCGAACGGCGCGAGCGCGTCGTTGACCGCGTTGCCGACGGCGCCGGTCGCCCCCATCACGCCGCCCTCGGCCATGCCCTTGATGCCCGCGGGCGTGCGCCGGTTCGGGGTGTGCATGGGCAGAAGCTCGAGCGCCGGCACCTCGCACGCGGTCGGCAGCAGGTAGTCGGCGAAGGTGGCGCTCAGGATCTGGCCGCGCGGATCGAACGCGATGCCCTCGTACAGGGCGCCGCCGATGCCCATGGCAATGGCGCCGTGCTGCTGGCCCGCCGCCAGCTGCGGGTTAAGCACGGTGCCGCAGTCCTCGGCGACCAGATAGCGCAGGATGCACACCTCCCCGGTGTCTGGATCGAGCTCCACCTCGCAGACGTGGGTCGCGTTCGAGAAGGTGAGCGGCGGCGGATCGTAGGCTCGATGGATCTCGAACCCGGGCTCCATGCCTGCCGGCAGGCTCAAGGGATCGAGGTAGGCGGCGCGCGCGAGGGTCGCCAGCGTCAGCGCGGTCGCCTGCCAGGCGCCGCCGGTCTCCCGCTCGACCACGCCGCCCCGCAGCCGCAGGGAGTCGGGCGAGTTCAGCC
>JBOHKK010000197.1:0-11548 GCA_050729115.1 Geminicoccaceae bacterium
ACCCAATCCCATGGTACGCTGTGGGTGGCCGGGAGGGGGCGTGGGCTGGCGCCGATCTCAACTGCACCGAAAATGCCCCAGGCTTGCGGGTCGGTCAGGAGCTCGAGCATGGGGTTGCGTCCCTCGAGAGCGCAAGAGGCCGGTCCGGTCGCTGCCGGTGGCTTCCAGGGCTAATCTCGAAATGCTGGTCTGGCGCGGGACCAGGCACAGACCATGGGGATGGCGATGGCGGCAAGCAAGGCCGTTCTGGTCCCCGCGACCCGCTCGGAGGGCGGATTCACGCCGGCCCGGTATCGGGCAACCAATCGCCGAGCACCTGCTCGACCGTGTAGGAACAGTTGGCGGGCAGCGCGGCGGCCGCCCGGTCTTCACCGTAGCGCCGCATCTTGCGCTCCACGACCCGCCGGCCGTCGGCGTACACTTCGCCGAGGTCGCGCCTGAGATCGCGTCGGATGGTGGCTGAGAGCTTACGCTTCATCTGAGCGCGAAACTCGTCGATCTCGTCCATCCAGTGCCGCCGCTGCTCGGTCGCGGGTGAGTGCTCGATGAGCAAGAGGTGCTGTATGATCTGTCGTGCCAAGCTGTAGACTGAGTCGTGCTCGCTCTTGCCCAAGTCCTGGATCTCCTCGGCGATGTGCTCCAGGTCGAGCGGCAGATTCGGCCGGGTCTTGGCGAAGCGGCGCAGCTCCATCGCCTGCTGCTTGGTCCAGGCGTAGAAGTCGGCCTCGTAGAGCTGGCTCGGTGGCGTCGTGCGCATCCGGCGATCTTACGACAGAGCCAAGACCGGCGGCAACCGAGCAAGAGGCGAGCAGGCGTGTCGAAGCGGCGCGAGGAGCCTAGGCACCGAGCAGCCGGGCGTGGTGGGCGATGTGGTCGGCCATGAACGTGGCCATGAAGTAGTAGCTGTGGTCGTAGCCGGCCTGGTAGCGCAGGGTCAGCGGAATGCCGGCTGAGCGGAACGTCTCCTGGAGGAGCTGCGGCTTCAGCTGCTCGTCCAGAAAATCGTCGGCGGTGCCCTGGTCGACCAGGACCTCGGTTTGCCAATCGGCGCGCGCCGCCAGGTCCGTCGCGTCGTAGTCGCGCCAGGTCTCGCGGTCGTCGCCGAGATACCCGGAAAACGCCTTCTCGCCCCAGGGGCAGCGCATCGGGGCACAGATCGGCGCGAACGCCGAGAGCGAGCGGTAGCGGTCCGGGTTCTTGAGCGCGCAGGTGAGCGCGCCGTGGCCGCCCATGGAATGGCCGAAGATGCCCTGACGGTGTCGATCGACCGGGAAATGCGCCTCGATCAGCGCCGGCAGCTCCTTGGTCACGTAGCTGTACATCCGGTAGTGGCGCGCCCAGGGTTCTTCCGTGGCGTCGACGTAGAAGCTGGCGCCGCTGCCGAAGTCGTAGCTGTCGTGCTCGCCCGGAAGGTCGGTGCCGCGCGGGCTGGTATCGGGGGCGACGACGATCAGGCCGTGTAGGGCGGCGTGGCGCTGCACGCCCGCCTTCTCGGTGAAGTTCGCCCAGGTGCAGGTCAGGCCCGAGAGCCAGTACAGCACCGGCACTTTGCCCTGCTCCGCCTGCGGCGGCACGTAGACCGCGAGCTCCATCGGGCACTGCGTGGCGCTCGAGTCGTGCCGGTAGATGCCCTGAATGCCGCCGCAGCAGCGATGCTGCTTGAGAGTCTCGAAGGTCATCTCACCTAAGCCCCGCTCAGCTTTCTTCTTCGCCTACCTGCTCCGCCCCGGTGCCGAGGCGGGCGATCCCTGACGCAAACGAGATGAACAATGGACGCTCATGGCGCAACAGGTCGACGACCGAATCGAAGCGCGCCTCGGGCAGATGCATGACGATGAACCCGGTTGCGGTCTCGAGGTCGGCCGGCACGGGGTCGCCCGCCTTGTGAAAGTAGACCCAGGCTCGCCCGTCAGCACCTTCGCTGAGGTAAATCGCCGCGCGCAGCCCCTGCAAGCCGTTCGCCCCGCCATAGAGCTGGACGGAATATCGATCGAACGCCGGCATCACCAGCCTCCGGTTCGGTTGCGGTCTGGCGCCTCGAATAGCGGTCCTGGCCCGGCGGCAGGTCGCGCACGGGTGCTGGATCAGTAGATCACGACGCTCCGGATCGATTCGCCACGGTGCATCAGGTCGAAGCCGTCGTTGATCTTGTCGAGCGGCATGGTGTGGGTGATCAGATCGTCGATGTTGATCTTACCGTCCATGTACCAGTCGACGATCTTGGGCACGTCGGTGCGGCCCTTGGCGCCGCCGAACGCGGTGCCCCGCCAGACCCGCCCGGTCACCAGCTGGAACGGGCGCGTGCTGATCTCCGCACCTGCCGGGGCCACCCCGATGATCGTCGATTCGCCCCAACCCTTGTGGCAGCACTCGAGCGCCTGACGCATGGTCTTGACGTTGCCGATGCACTCGAACGTGTAGTCGGCGCCGCCCTTGGTGAGATCGACCAGATAGGCCACCAGGTCGTCCTCGACCTCCTTCGGATTGACGAAGTGGGTCATGCCGAACTTCTTGGCCAGCTCGGTTTTGGTGGGATTGAGATCGACCCCGACGATCATGTCCGCCCCGACCATGCGGGCGCCCTGGATCACGTTGAGGCCGATGCCGCCCAGGCCGAACACCACCACGTTCGACCCCGGCTCGACCTTGGCGGTGTTGATCACCGCGCCGATCCCGGTGGTCACGCCGCAGCCGATGTAGCAGACCTTGTCGAAGGGCGCGTCCTCGCGGATCTTGGCGACCGCGATCTCCGGCAGGACGGTGTAGTTGGCGAAGGTCGAGGTGCCCATGTAGTGGTAGAGCGTCTCGCCGTTCTGGCGAAAACGCGAGGTGCCGTCGGGCATCAGGCCCTTGCCCTGGGTCGTCCGGATCGCCTGGCACAGGTTGGTCTTGCCGGAGAGGCAATACTCGCACTGCCGGCATTCCGGCGTGTACAGGGGGATGACGTGGTCGCCCTTCTTGAGTGATCTCACCTCCGGTCCGACCTCGACCACCACGCCGGCACCTTCGTGGCCGAGGATCGACGGGAAGATTCCCTCGGGATCGGCGCCGGACAAGGTGAACTCGTCGGTGTGGCAGATCCCGGTCGCCTTGACCTCGACCATCACCTCGCCCGTTTTCGGCCCCTCGAGCTGCACGGTCTCGATCGACAGGGGCTCTCCGGCCTTGTGGGCCACGGCCGCGCGTACCTCCATGGTCGCCTCCCAGGAATAACCGAACCCCAGAACCTGTCAGACTGCAAGGACGGTGACAAGGGCTTCGGGGGCCGTGCCAGGGCCGTGCCCGGAGCCGGTCTCGGGACGCGGTCGGGCCGGCGCGGCCGCGCCCGCGAGTTTGTGGATTTCGGTCATCCGCTCGGAAACTATTCAATCTTCGGTTTAGTTGTGCTATCCCTCGAGGCGGGGAGCAGCGGGGTCACAGGCGGAGGGTTGAAGGAGACGAGCGAATGACCGCCTTTGGCGCCGACGTCCTCAGGCTGACCGTCGACCTCCTGCCTTTGCTGCTGGCCTTCCCGCTGGCGCGGCTGGTGCGCAGCCCCGCTCACGCCGCGCTGGTCGTGATGAACCTGTGGCTGTTCATGGAGCTGCTGACGAGCCTGGTCGATCCCGGCTACCGGTTCGGCGCGCTGCTGCTGGCGCGGCTCGTGGCGAGCGGCCTGCAGATCGGGATCGCCTGCGGGACGCTCGTGCTGTGGCGGCAGTGGCGCGACCGCTCCGAGAGCGTGACCGTGCACTGACGGTCGCCGAACCCGGTCACGAGGCCTGGGTGAGCGCGCCGAGCGAGGTCCGCCGCCGACCGGCGGCATCGGAATTCGCGCGTGAACCAGGATGTGGCCGACCTCAATCCGGCCAACCGGGGCACGACATTGCTCGTCATCCCCTCAGCCGCGCCGTTCACGATCGACGATGGGGAAGAACAGCGGGCTGGCGGTCGGCTGCGGGTTCTCGAATGCGAGCCCGCCAGTCTTCGGCGCAAGCATGGCTTCGACCCGCGGCCGGTTCGCGCCTTGCAATCCTGATCGCGCGCGCAATATGACTACAGTGATCACACTGCGGAGGCCGCATGCGCGAGATCCAGCTGCGCGACGCCAAGGCAACGTTGTCCGCGGTCGTCGACGATGCCGTTCGGGGCGAGCCGTCGATCATCACCCGGCACGGCAGGCCCGAGGCGGTGGTGATCGGGTTCGAGGAGTGGCAGCGGCTGTCGAGCGTGCCGTCGTTCGGCCGGCTCCTGATGGCCGCGCCGCTGGCTCCGGGCGACCTGCCCGAGCGGGACCGCTCGCCGATGCGCGGGGTCGAGCTCTGAGGACGTGTATCTGGTCGACACCGACGTCGTCTCGGCGGGCGCGCCCTCGAAGACGGCATTCCCGCAGGCGCTGGTCGCCTGGATGGACGAGAATTCGGCCGCTCTCTACCTCTCGGCGGTCTCGATCGCCGAGATCGAGGCAGGGATCGCCAGGCTCCGCCGGCACGGCGCCGATCGCAGGGCCCACGATCTCACCGCCTGGCTCGATACCGTTTTGCACCTCTACGCGGCGCGCGTCCTGCCGTTCGAGGCGGGGGCGGCGCGGATCGCCGGCGCTCTCTCCGATCGGGCGCGCGGCGAGGGCCAGGCACCCGGGTTCGCCGACGTGGCGATCGCCGCGACGGCGCAGCTTTGCGGCTTCACGATCCTGACGCGCAACGCCCGCCACTTCGAGCCCCTGGGCGTCCCGTTCCTCGATCCGTTCGTGCGGCTGCCACCGGGCCGGCCTCTTTAGGGTAGCGCTCCATCCGGATCGTCGACAGACCGCGACCTTGCCTCCGGTCAGCGCAGGGGCGCGGAACCTACCTCCGCCTGTCGTGCCCGGACCAACCTCGGACCTTGATCCGAGTACCAACGCCCTGCCGTTAACTCCTCGGCAAGCAATGGCTCCGTAATCTGCTTCGATCGAGTGGTCCATGCGATCATGGGAGTCCGCCGCGCGGGCGCCGTGGTCGCGGGCACGGATTCCCATGGTCGCATGGACCAGGCAAGGACATCGTCACACCAGAAGGTTAACGTTCGGTTAAGGTCTCGAGAGGCCCGGTCGGTCAGTCCTACATCAGTGCGCCGAGGGTCGCGCGCTGGCGGCCGGCGGCATCGAAGTTGTCCGGCGCCAGCCAGCGCTCGAAGGCGGCGCGGATCGCCGGCCATTCGCGATCGAGCATGGCGAACCAGGCGGTGTCGCGGTTGCGGCCCTTGACCACCATGTGCTGACGGAACGTGCCTTCGTAAGAAAAACCGAAGCGCCGCGCCGCGCGCATCGAGGCCTCGTTCAAGGCACTGCACTTCCACTCCAGCCGGCGATAGCCGAGGTCGTCGAACACGTAACGCATCATCAGGAAGATCGCCTCGGTCGCCGCCCGTGTCTTCTGCAAAGGCGGCGCGAACCAGATGTGGCCGATCTCGATCGAGCCGTTCGCCGGCACGATGTTGAGATAGCTGGTCATGCCGGAAGCCTGGCCGCTCTGCTCCGGGATCACGGCGAAAAATAGCGGATCGCTCGAACGGGCGCGCTCAGCGAGCCAGTGCTCGAACGCGCCCTGGTCCGAAAACGGCCCGTAGGGCAGGTAGGCCCAGAGCACGGCGTCCTCCGGCCGCGCATGCGACAGCCGGTAGAGGCTCTCACCATGCACGGCGACATCGACCGGCTCGAGCCGTACGTAGGCGCCGGTCACGGCCCGCCTCTCGGGCCCGCGCCCGGACGGCAGCCTTTCTATGAGTTGTCCGACTTCTGTCGGCAAGGTCCTTTGGTTGTGTAGCCAAAATTCTCCATCGCCTTGCTGGGGCCGCCTCGTCGGGATTGACTCGTCCTGACCTCGCTTTCGCTCGCCCGTTTGATCCGGGTCCGCGGTGAGCGTGATGGTTTCATTTCGGCAATACTCCGCCGCTCGTCTCTTGAGCCACCTGTCGCCAGATAGCATGAGCATCCCTCCCAATGCCGCTAGCTCGTCAATGGCGGCTATGACAGCTTCCCGTTCATCCACGTCCCATCGGCGATTCTCGGCCAAAAACTGCCACCCGCCCGTCACCAACGCCTCTCGGTTCCTTGGCGCTCGCCGTATTCGACGTAGGTTCCCAACCTCATCTATGACGAACATTGGCTTCCTCTTAACTTGCTCAGGATAGTTAGACGGAGAGACAGCGATAAGTCACAAGTCCTGCTCCTTCTTGCGTGACCGCCGCTCGTCATCATACTCCGGTCGCGCATGCTTGCAGCACATCTTTGCCTCGAGCGACGATGAGCTGCTCGGAAAGTCGCGCCATCTTCCAGTTAAAGCTATCGACCACCTCGCGGCTCCATACTACTCCATGTGTAAGCGAGATTTGTCCATCTTCATCAGGCGGCTTAGGCAGCGTCGCTAAGGAGCCGATGTCCGGACTGGTCCGGACTTCGGAATGCCGCATAACTAAGGCATAACGCGAGCTCAGAGGAAAGAACACCATCGTTCCCGCGAGTGCGAGACCGGCCTCCGCCGGTGGCAGGATTTTGGGATTGTACAGTGAGACAGGACTATCTGTTGTGACGAACGCCGCATCGCTCTCAGCCTCAAATACCTCCCATTCCATCCGCTCAAACCACGGACGAAGCTGGCCAAAAAGAATGTGCATGCATTCGAAACGGGCAGCATCTTTGATGGTCAGCAAGATCTCGCCGGACCGGATCGCGGTCGATGCGTGACTTGGAGCCCGTTTTAGGATAGTGTTCCGCACCAGGGCCTTTGCCATTTCGAGTTGCCTCGGGACTCTGATGCGTTGCAACACAATGTAGGTGAGAAGAGTGGCAGTGTCGTCGTCAGTCAGGTTGGCGGGACAGTGTACCAGACGGTCAATGGACTTCTTGGCTAAGCTTTCTAACCATTCCCCAAGTTCCTTCTCTAGGATGTTTGGATCAACTCCAGGAGGCGCCCAATCCTGGCGATAGTAGGAGTTGATCTTCATGACTTCTTTCGGCCGTTGCCTTCTGAATGAACAAGACGGCCGATTGAAAACGTGCAGAAAGCCTTCGTCATTGGTGAATCGTGCGAGATACGATTTAGGCACGAAGTGGTGCATCTTCGGCATGATCATCATACCTCGTTGCGCTCAGTTCGGCCAAACAACGGTGCCGGCCACCGAGTGCGTCCGACTTCCAACAAACGTGGCGGGCTGCGAGCATGTCACCCGCTGCGGGATACATTCCTATCAGATTCCGCGCGGCGATGCAACTAGGTCGCGCTCGCTGAAAGCGTCGCCATCAACCAGCGGGGATGGTCATCCTAGGCGCGACTGCCGATCCCAGCCCCAGGGCAAGCACCTTCCGACCCGCGTATTTGCGTTCCTCCCCTACCTCATGAGCTGGGTCACATTGGCCTGACCGATCCGCTTAGCGCTCGAGGAAGCGCGCGATCCGATCCGTCGCCTCCTCGATGTTGGCGATCGAGTTGGCATAAGAGAAGCGGATGTAGCCCTCGCCCTGGTCGCCGAAGCTGGTGCCCGAGACCAGCGCGACGCCGGCCTCGTTCAGGAGCCGGTCCTGGAGGTCGCGCGAGGACAGGCCGGTGCCGGCGATGTTGGGAAAGGCATAGAAGGCGCCGCCCGGGCGCACGCAGCGAAAGCCGGGCAGCGCGTTCAGGCGCTCGAGGATCACCTGGCGGCGCTCGTCGAACGCGCGGACCATGCGATCGACCGCGTCCTGCGGGCCCTGGAGCGCCTCGATCCCGGCCCATTGCGTCGCGGCGTTGACGCAGGAATGGACGTTGATCGCGAGGCGGGTCGCGTGCTCGGCCAGGTCCTTCGGCCAGACCGCGTAGCCGAGCCGCCAGCCGGTCATCGCGTAGGTCTTGGACCAGCCGTCCAGGAGGATCAGCCGGTCGGCGAGCTCCGGATAGACCAGCATGCTGGCGTGCGGGACGTTGTCGTAGACCATGCGGGCGTAGATCTCGTCGGACATCACGACCACCTGGGGATGCTCGGCGAGGCCCGCGACCAGAGCGTCGAGCTCCGGCTTGGGGACCACGCCGCCCGTGGGATTGGCCGGGCTGTTGACGATGATCAGCCGGGTGCGCGCGGTAATCTTGGCCAGCACCTCGGCCGCCGAGAACGAGAAGCCGCTGTTCTCGTAGAGCGGGATCGGCACCGCCTTGGCGCCGGTGAACTCGATCACCGAGCGATAGATCGGAAAGCCGGGATCGGGATACATGATCTCGGTGCCGGCCTCGCCGAGCATGGTGATCGCGAAGTACATGGTGACCTTGCCGCCCGGCACGATCACGATCCGCTCCGGGTCGACCTCGACGCCACGCCACTTCAGGATATCCTGGGCGACCGCCTCGCGCAGCGCCGGGATGCCGTTCGCCGGGGTGTAGCCATGATGGCCGTCGGCGAGCGCCTTCTGGGCCGCCTCGACGATGTTTTCGGGCGTCGGGAAATCCGGCTGACCGATGCCGAGATTGATGATGCCGTGGCCCGCCTGGGCCAGCCTTTGCGCCCGGGCGAGCACCTCGAAAGCGCTCTCGGTGCCGAGCCGGTGCATCCGCTCTGCCAGCTGCATGGCGTACGCGTCCTGAGCTGCCTGGATCATGCTCGGCCTACCATACTGCGCGCGGCGGTCTTGGCTAGCGGCTGGCGTTCAGGTGACGGCGGGCATGGCACTCGCGCGCGGCAGCGCCTATTTTCTTTGAGGTATTCGGAACGTGATCACGCGGCGACGGTTTCAACTCCTCCAGGCATCCACAGTCCGTCAGGAACCGCGATGGCCAACCCTCCACCCCCGAGCTCGTGGCGGCAGGCGGTAACGAGGAACCCCGCGGCCACGTCGATCTCGCCGACGGCGATGATCGCCGGCCTGGTCCTGGTGGTCGCCGCCCTGTACGTCGGCAGCGAAATCCTGATTCCGCTAGCACTCGCCATCCTGCTGAGCTTCATGCTGGCGCCGATCGTCATCCGGCTGCGGCGCTGGCATCTGGGACGAATTCCGTCGGTCCTGATGGTGGTCCTGCTGCTGTTCATGGCGCTGCTCGGGCTCGGCTCGATCGTTGCGTCTCAGGTCGTGGATCTGGCCGAGAACCTGCCGCGGTACGAGTGGAACCTGCGCGCCAAGATCCGCGATCTGCGCATCGCGGTGCCGAGCGGCGGGATCGTCGAGCGCACCTCGGACATGCTGCGCGATCTCGGCGCCGAGCTGGAAGAAGCAACCGCGCCGGAAAAGAGCGAGGCCGCGAGCGGGCGCGAGGGCCAGAGCGGGGGCGAGGCAGCGAGCGGGAGGGAGGCCCCGGCGCCCGAGCCCGTGCTCGTGCAGGTCCGCGAGCCGCGGCCGTCGCCCCTGCAGACGCTGGAGGAGGTGGCCGGACCGCTGCTCGCGCCGGTCGCCACTGCGGGCCTGGTGGTGGTCTTCGTGATCTTCATGCTGCTCCAGCGCGAGGATCTGCGCGATCGGATGCTCCGACTGGTCGGCGCCAGCGACGTCGCCCGGACCACCGAAGCCATGGACGATGCGGCGAAGCGGATCAGCCGCTACCTGTTGATGCAGCTGGTGATCAACGTGCTCTACGGCATTCCCGTCGGGGTCGGGCTCTATTTCATCGGCGTGCCGAACCCGATCCTTTGGGGATTGCTGGCGACGATTCTGCGCTTCATCCCCTACGTCGGGCCGGTGATCGCGGCGCTGTTCCCGATCGCCCTGTCGTTCGCGGTCGCCCCGGGATGGACGCTACCGCTGCTCACCATCGCGCTGTTCGTGGTGCTGGAGCTGTTCAGCAACAACGTCCTGGAGCCATGGCTGTACGGCTCGAGCACCGGGCTCTCACCGGTCGCCATTCTCATTGCCGCGGTGTTCTGGACCACGCTGTGGGGCCCGGTCGGCCTGCTCCTCTCGACCCCGCTTACCGTGTGCCTGGTCGTCCTCGGGCGCCACGTTCCCCAGCTCGGCTTTTTCGACGTGCTGCTGGGCGACGAGCCGGCGCTTGCCCCCGAGGTCAAGTTCTACCAGCGCCTGCTGGCACGCGATCCGGAGGAGGCGGCCGAGCTCGCCGACGAGTACCTGGAGGAGGAGTCGCTCGACAAGCTCTATGATGCGGTCATGATGCCGGCGCTCGGGTTCGCGGAGCAGGACCGGCTGCGGGGCAACCTCGATCGGGCGACCGTCCAGGAGATCGCCGAAGACACGATCGGCCTCGTCGACGATCTGGCGGAGGAGCACGTTGCGGAGCCTGACGAGGAGGCAAAGCCCGCCGCCGCGGACGCGCCCAGGGAGCCGGCCGCGGTCCTGTGCATCGGAGCGCGTAACGGCCTCGACGAGGCGGCGGCGGCGATGCTCGCGCAGCTGCTCGCGAGGCGCGGCGTCGGCGCCAGGACGATGCCGCGTGATGTCGTCTCCGGCCGCAACATGACCGGGCTGCAGGCGCAGGACGCCCCGCTGATCTGCCTGTCCTACGTCAATCCCGGGGCCACCCAGCACGCGCACCGGATCGTCAGACGGCTGCGCCAGCACCTCGGCGGCGAGATCCGGATCATGGTCGGCCTGTGGACGGCGAACTCTGCCTCCGAGCCCCGGCAGGAGCTGCTCGAAGCGACCGGCGCGGACCTGGTGGCGACCTCTCTGTGGCAGGCGGTCCGCCAGATCGAGGACGGCATCGAGCCGGAACCGGCGCAGGCGACGCCCTCGGCGGCATGAGCTCCGCCGCCCAGATCAGTGCCCGCCCGAGACATGGCGCAGCAGCCGCTCGGCCTCGGCCAGGTCCTCGGGGCGGTTGGTGTTGAAGAAGGGGTCGATCCGGTCGGCCGCGAACGCCACCTCGACCAGACGATGGCGCGCCGTCCAGACGTCGACCTTGCGCATCCCCTCCTCGACCATGGCCGCGCGCAGCGGGTCCGCGAGGCGCACCGGCCACAGCCCGAACACCGGGTGCGCCCGGCCGCCCGACGCCGCGCACGCGAGATCCGCGCCCGCGTGCTCGACCGCGGCCAGCATGCGCGCGACCAGATCGGTCGGGAAGAACGGCGTGTCGGTCGCGATGGTCGCGATCCAGGGGCAATCGGGCTGGTGGCTCCGTGCCCAGTCCATGCCGGTCAGCACGCCCGCGAGCGGGCCGGCAAAGCCCTCGACCACGTCCGCTTCGACCGGCAGGCCGAAGGCGGCAAAGCGTGCGGGGTCGCCGTTGGCGTTGAGCACCAGGGCTGCGACCTGCGGCCGGGCACGCGCGATCACGTGCGCAAGGATCGGCCGGTCCCCGAGCGGACGCAGGCACTTGTCGCCGCCGCCCATGCGGCGCGCCAGGCCGCCGGCGAGCAGCACCCCGACCACGGCATCTGATCCCGCCTCGCGTGACGCCATTTCGGTCCCCGACTGTTGAGCGCAGTCGGGGAATACATGGCGCATTCTGGCCGGCTTGACTATCGCTCAGGCGGGCTGCGGGCTCGCGCCGCTCCAGCCGGCCGCGCGCTCGGTATCGTGCAGCACGAGCTCGGGGCCGAGCGCGTAGCCGTTCTTGAGCTCGAGCCCACGGCCTTCGGCAAACTGCCCCGGCCGGTAGCGGCTGGGGGACGC
>JBOHKK010000198.1:0-11539 GCA_050729115.1 Geminicoccaceae bacterium
ACCCGGGGGTCCAGTCTGGATGCCCCGGTCAACCCCCGGGTCGAGCCCGAGGGCAGGTCGGGGCATGACAGAAAACGCGCACCGACCCATCGGTCGCGACTTCATGGGGTCGGTATCACTGCCAGTAACCCGCGTTGTCCTGGGGATCTCGCCTTCGCCATCGATGCCCGACCTGAAGGAACGAGCGGCGTGCGCCAAGCCTGCAATAACGGTAGGATCGCGATTGATGACCGACGCCGTCGGAATAGGTCGCAGCCCCGATGCGTCTGGTTGGAAGTCGCGCGTAGCAAGCTCAATGAACACGATGGCATCCTCAGAACCATTCCCCACGGCCGACGAATTGGCCAGTCTCGCTCTGTTCCGTTTTGTGAACCTGGAGGACCTGACGCCGATCCTGCGCGACTGCAAGGTGCGCCAGGTCCCGGCCGGTACGGTGCTGATCGAAGCGGAGCAGTCGAACGATCGTCTCTACCTCGTATTGTCCGGCGAGGTCGGCGTGCATCTTGGGTCACCCACCAGCCCGCCGATCGTGACGCTGGGACCGGGCGAGACGGTCGGCGAGCTGTCGCTGATCGACAAGCGGCCGACCTCGGCCTTCGTCGTGGCCCACGTGCCGACGCGCTTCCTCGTCCTGAGCGAGGCGACCATGTGGACACTGGTCACGGCTTCGCATGCCGTCTCGCTCAACCTGCTGCGCACCCTGTCGACCCGCCTGCGCACCGACAACAAGCTGATCCACGAGCACCGCGAGCAGCTCAGGCAGACGCAGAAGCTGGAAACGCTGGGCCAGCTGACCGGCGGCATCGCGCACGATTTCAACAATCTGCTGGCGCTTGCGACGATGGATCTCGATCTGATCGCCGAGCTCGCGAACGACCGGCCACGGATCCTCAAGCTGGTCAAGGAGGCCCGGGACGTCCTGCACAACGGCGCCGAGCTCACGCAGCGCCTCCTGGCCTTTGCGCGGCGCCGGCACCTGGAGGCGCAGACCGTCGACGTCAACGAGCTCGTCGCGGCCACCGGCGAGATGCTGCGCCGGTCCCTGGGGGCGGGCATCCGGCTCAGGACCAAGCTCGAGCCGAAGCGCTGCCGGGCCAAGGTGGATCCGGCCCAGCTGCAGAGCGCGCTCCTGAATCTTGCCTTGAACGCGCGCGACGCCATGCCGGGCGGCGGGACGCTGACCATCGCGACCGGCAACGAATACGTGAGCCAAGCCGATCAACATGCCGAGCTGCGCGCCGGCGCGTTCGCCGTCGTGACGGTGGTCGACACCGGACGTGGCATGGCCCCCGAGGTCCTCGAGCGGGCCTTCGAGCCTCTGTTCACGTCCAAGGAGGCGGGACGGGGCGCCGGGCTCGGGCTGAGCATGGTCTACGGCTTCGCCAAGCAGTCCGGAGGCCACGTGCGCATCGACAGCGAGGTGGCTCGAGGCACCACGGTCACCCTTCATCTGCCTGCCGCCGAGGCCGGCGCCTCGGCCGCCGGCGCGTCGTGACCGCGCGGCGTCAGCGCCTGCTTGCCACCGCCGCCGTGAACAGGTAGCCCCGGCCGCGGACCGATTTGATCAGGCGCGGTAGCCTGGGGTCCTGCTCGATCTTGCGGCGCAGCCGGCTGATGTGCTGATCGACGGTGCGATTGTAGGGATCCCATCGGCGCGCGGCGACGACCTCCAGCAGCCGCTCGCGCCCGAGCACCCGGTTGGGATTGGCGACGAACACCGCCAACAGCTGAAATTCCGCCTCGGTCAGGTGAACCTCCTCGCGACCAGCCGAGGTCAGCGTGCGCTTCGCCAGATCGAGCTGCCAGCCGTCGAACCGCACCAACGTCCCCATGTCGGGCGAGGGGCCGGGCGCGGTGCCTCCGGTTCGCCTGAGCACGCTCCTGATGCGGGCGACCAGCTCGCGCAGATGGAACGGCTTGGCGACGTAGTCGTCGGCGCCCACCTCGAGACCGATCGCGCGATCGATCGGGTGGCCCTTGCCGGTCAGAATGACGATCCCGATGTCCGCCTGCTCGCGCAGAAACCGGGTGAGGCTCAGGCCGCTCTCGTCGGGCAGGGCAAGATCCACGAGGGCGAGGTCGATCCGTTCGCGGCGCACCACCTCCCGCATCGCCACGGCGCGGTCGACGGCGGTGACCCGAAAACCCTCGCCTGCGAGGTAGGAGGCAAGCCGATTCCGCAACAGCTCGTCGTCGTCAACGATGACGATATGCGCCGTCAATAGAACACCTTCCGCGCCGCAATTCCGACCGGCCCTGAAGATCGAACGATACGAAAAGCGACCGACGAGCGCAAACCGATCACGATTCGACGCTTCGCGCCGCCCTGCGCCACCGAGATGGTCGAGGTCAAACGGCGCGTTCGATCGGGCATTGGCCCGGAGCGGCGGCGCGCCCGGGTCCCCGCGGCTGGCTGAAAAAGCGGCGACCTCGGTGGCTCGCTGGACCGGGCCGGTCTTGGTGATCGGTCCGAAGTCCCAAGCGAGCCCGGAGCGCCGCGCGACCGCGGTGGTCGCCCCGGAGCGCCACGCGCGATACCGACTGCGAAGGTAGATCTCCGCAGGGTCGGAATGAGCCCCTCATACCAGTTGCCACCGACGGGGCCGACCCCGGCGCATGACCCGGGCGCCGCACCGCCACGCGCCTGCGCGGCGTCATCGCGAGGGCGCATCAGCGCCCGTGGCGATCCAGGAGCGGCGTTGTGGATGGCTTCGTCGCTGCGCTCCTCGCAATGACGGTGCAAAGCGTGGCGTCCAAGCGTCTTTCTAAGCCGCGATCAGCTCGAACCGATCGACGTCGACCAGGCCGCGGTCGGTGAGCTTGAGATGCGGGATCACCGGCAGCGGCAGGAACGCCAGCTGCAGGAACGGCTCGGCCAGCGCGCAGCCCATGTCGCGGGCGGTCCGCCGGAGGACACGAAGCCGGTCCGCAACCTCCTCGAACGGACGATCGCTCATCAGGCCGGCGAGCGGGAGCGGCAGCTCGGCGAGCACCCGGCCCTCAGAGGCAGCGACGTAGCCGCCCTGCAGCTCGATCAGCCGGTTCACCGCCGAGGCCATGTCGGCGTCGTTGTCGCCGACCACGATCAGATTGTGGCTGTCGTGCCCGACCGAGCCGGCGAGCGCGCCGCGCAAGGCCCCAAAGCCCTTGACGAAGCTGCGTCCGACATTGCCGTTCCTGCCATGACGCTCGAGCACGCACAGCTTGTGCACGCCCTGCGCAGGGTCGGGCCGGCGGACGCCGTCTTGGTACGGCAGCTCCAGGCTCAGGCGATCGGTGAGCAGCGAGTTCTCGATGGCGCCGATGACCGGGCCCGAGGCGCCCGCCGCGCGCACCTCGAGCAGCTCGGGGGCGACCGGATCGCGCTGGACCGAGCCGTAGCCGACCGGCGCGATGCGATCGCGATCCGCGAAGGCGGCGTCGTCGATCGGCACGCCGCCGCAGATCACCTGGCTGATCGCGCAGCTTTGCAGATCGTCGAGCAGGACGAGGTCGGCGCGGCGCCCGGGCGCGATCTGGCCGCGGTCGAACAGCCCGAACGCGCGCGCCGCCCCGAAGGTCGCGGCCCTGTAGGCGGCAAGCGGCGGCACGCCTGAGCCGATCGCCTTCCTGATCGCAAAATCCACATGTCCCTCCTCCGCGATCTCGAGCGGGTTGCGATCGTCGGTGCAGAACGCGAGGCACGGCCAGGTGCGATCGGTGAGGAGCGGGGCGAGCGCGGCCACGTCCTTGGCGATGCTGCCCTCGCGCATCAGGACCTGCATGCCCTTCCTGAGCTTCTCCTCTCCCTCAGCAAAACCGGTGCTCTCGTGGTCGGTGCGGATCGCCGCCGCGAGATAGCCGTTGAGATCGTAGCCGCGCAGCAGCGGCGCGTGGCCGTCGACATGCCAGCCGGCGAACGCGACCAGCTTGTCGAGCACCCCATCGTCCTTGGCCAGCACGCCCGGGAAGTTCATCATCTCGGCAAGGCCGAGCACCGCGGGGTGGTCGCGCAGGCCGACCAGATCGGCGGCATCGAGCCTTGCACCCGAGGTCTCGAGATGGGTCGCCGGCACGCACGAGCTGAGCTGCACCCGGAGCGTCATGCGCAGGCGCGAGGCGGCCTCGAGGAAATAGCGGAGCCCCGCCAGGCCGAGCACGTTCGCGATCTCGTGCGGGTCGCAGATCGCGGTGGTGGTGCCCCGCGGCAGCACCGCCCGCTCGAACTCGAACGGCGTCACCAGACTGCTCTCGACGTGGACGTGCGTGTCGATGAAGCCCGGCACGGCGATGCGCCCGCGGCCCTCGATCGCGCGCGCGCCGCGATAGGCATCGTGGGTGCCGACGATCCAGTCGCCGCAGATCGCGATGTCCCCGGAATCCAGCTCCCCGGTCGCGACGTTGAGCAAGCGCGCGCCCTTGATCACCACATCGGCGCGCGTGCGCCCGCGCGCCTGATCGATCCGCCGCCCCAGCTCCGCCTTGGCGAGCTCCGCCTTGGTGAGGTCCATCGCCAATCTCCGTTGAGCGCACGAGCGATCCTAGAGCAGCATCCGAATGGGACGAGATCGCCGACGGCGATCATCGTCCGGACAAACCTGCTCTAATCATCTGAAGTAGAGCAATTTTCTCCCGATGAGCGAAAGAATGTCGCGATCCGCAGCGGTTCCACCTCATCGGGAATTGCTCTAGCGCGGCAACCGTCACGAAATCACGCTCGGGCTTTGGCTTGCCTGGCACGCCGCCGCTCCGTAAGGTGAACGCGCACGAGGGGAGCCCGATCCGGGCTGAGAGGTCCCCCATGGGACGACCCTTCGAACCTGATCCGAGTAGCACCGGCGGAGGGACCGTGCATTCTTTGGCCGACGGGCGGCGCTCCCCGTTCGACATCGAGGTCCACAACGCGTCGCTGCGCTATGCCGGCACCTTCCTGTTCCGCGACCTGGATTTTGTCTTGCCGGGCGGCTCCTGGACCTGCCTGCTCGGCCCGAGCGGGGTCGGCAAGAGCAGCCTGTTGCGGCTGATCGCCAGCCTGGCGCCGCTGGATCGGGGGGAGGTGAGCTGCAGCGACGGCCGGCCGCTCGCCGGTCGGCTCGCCTGGATGGGCCAAGACGACAATCTGTTGCCGTGGCTCTCGGTGCTGGGCAACGTCACGCTGGGGGCGCGGCTGCGCGGCGAGCCCGCCGATCGCGACAAGGCGGGCGACCTGCTGGCGCGGGTCGGCCTGGACCGGCAGACCGACCAGCGCCCCGCGACGCTTTCGGGCGGCCAGCGCCAGCGCGCCGCGCTCGCCCGCACCCTCATGGAGGATCGCCCGGTGGTGCTGATGGACGAGCCGTTCTCGGCGCTGGATGCCATCACCCGCGCCCGCCTGCAGGCGCTCGCCGCGACCTTGCTCGCGGGACGCACCGTGCTGCTGGTGACGCATGATCCCCTGGAAGCGCTCCGGCTCGGCCACCGCATTCAGGTCATGACCGGCCATCCCGCGCGCATCGAAGGCGTGATCGAGCCCCCGGGCGCGCCGCCGCGCGATCTCCACGACCCCGCACTGCTGGCCCGCCAGGGCGAGCTCCTGGCGTGGCTCGCCGATGCCCGAGACGATGCGGCTTGAGCAACCCCAGGCCGCTCCTCGTCCTGCTGGGCCTGCTGCTGCTCTGGCAAGGCCTGGTGTGGCTCACCGGCGTGCCGGCGTTCCTGCTGCCGCCGCCGACCGCGGTGGCGCGGACGCTCTTCGCCTCGGCGCCGCTCCTGCTCGACCAGGCCCAGATCACGCTCCTGGAGATCCTCCTCGGCCTCGCGGGCGGCGTGATCATCGGTGGCACCAGCGCGCTGTTGATGACGCTGGTGCCGCCGGTCCAGCCCTGGCTGCTGCCGATTCTCGTGCTCGGCCAGACGATCCCGGTGTTCGCGCTGGCGCCGCTGCTCGTGCTGTGGTTCGGCTATGGCCTCGCGAGCAAGGTGGTGATGGCGATCCTGATCATCTATTTCCCGGTGACGGCGGCGCTGTTCGACGGCCTGCGCCGCACCGAGCCGGGCTGGCTCGACCTCGCGCGGACCATGGGCGCCACGCCCTGGCGCACGCTGTTCCGGCTGCGCCTGCCGGCGGCGCTGCCGGCGTTCGGCTCCGGCCTGCGGATCGCGACCGCGGTGGCGCCGATCGGCGCCGTGGTCGGCGAGTGGGTCGGCTCGAGCGCCGGGCTCGGCTATCTCATGCTGCACGCCAATGCCCGCCTGCAGATCGACCTCATGTTCGCGGCGCTGATCGTGCTCATGGCGATCGCGCTGACCCTCTACGTCGCGGTCGACCGGCTGCTGGTCCATCTGATGCCGTGGGCGCCGCAGACGCTCGCCCGCGGCCAACCATGACCCGGGGAGTCCCGTCCATGCGCCTGCCCGTCCTTGCAACCCTGATCGGCGCAACCCTGATCGGCGCAACCCTGATCGGCGCAACCCTGATCGGCGCGACCCTGATCGGCGCGACCCTGATCGGCCTCGGCCTCGCCGGCCCGGCCGCGGCGGCCGAGCGGCTCACCTTGCTGCTCGACTGGTTCGTCAACCCCGACCATGCGCCGATCATCGTGGCCCAGGAGCGCGGCTACTTCGCCGCGGTCGATCTGGAGGTCGAGATCATCGCCCCGGCCGACCCCAACGATCCGCCAAAGCTGGTCGCGGCCGGCCGGGCCGACGTCGCGATCTCCTATCAGCCGCACCTGCACATCCAAATCGACCAGGGCCTGCCGCTCACCCGCATCGGCACGCTCATCGCGACCCCGCTCAACTCGCTGGTGGTGCTCGAGGACGGCCCGATCGACGAGATCGAAGACCTTGCGGGCCGCAAAGTGGGCTTCTCGGTCGGCGGCTTCGAGGATGCGCTGTTGCAGGCGATGCTCGCCGAGCACGGCCTGACCTTGGACGACGTCGAGCTGGTCAACGTCAACTTCGCCCTGTCGCCCGCGCTTTTGTCCGGGCAGGTCGACGCGGTGATCGGCGCCTTTCGCAACTTCGAGCTCAACCAGCTGGCGCTCGAGGGCCGGCCCGGGCGCGCCTTCTACCCCGAGGAGGAGGGCGTGCCGACCTACGACGAGCTGATCTTCATTGCCAACAACGCCGCCCTCGACGACCCGCGCCTGCCGCGCTTCCTCGATGCCGTGGAGCAGGGCGTCCAGTATCTCGTGAACCATCCGGACGACAGCTTCGCGCTGTTCGTCAAGGACCGCCCCGAGCTCGACGACGAGCTCAACCGCCGCGCCTTCGCCGACACGCTTCCTCGCTTCGCGCTCCGCCCGGCCGCCCTCGACACCGCCCGCTACGCCCGCTTCGCCGCCTTCCTCGAGCACCAGGGCCTGATCGGGACCCCACCCCCGGTCGCGACCTACGCCATCGAGCTGCCGCGCTGACGTGAACGGAACACAGGCATCCGGGCAGGAACCGGTTGCGGCCTCCCCGCCTCGAAAGACCTCGGTCGAATGGATTTCTCGTCAGGGCCGGCCTAATCTCGACCGGCAGCCAAGGTGCAGAGGGTCACATGGACGAAAGGGTCATCCGCCGGCTCGCGGCCGTTCTCGTGGCCGACATGGTTGGCTATTCGCGGCTGATCGGCCTTGACGAGGAAGGCACGATCGCGCGGCACCAGGCGCTGCGCAGGGAACTGATCGACTCCAGGATCGCGGAGTTCGGCGGGCGCATCGTCAAGACGATCGGGGACGGCCTGCTGGTCGAGTTTCCAAGCGTCGTTGCCGCGGTCCGGTGCGCGATCGCCGTGCAGGAGGCGGTGCCCGTCCACGAGGCCGGATATCCCGAGGACCGGCGCATCCAATACCGCATCGGGATCAATCTCGGCGACATCGTCATCGATGGCGAAGACATTCTGGGCGATGGGGTCAACGTTGCCGCGCGCCTCGAGGGATTGGCGGAGCCCGGCGGCATCTGCATCTCGGAGGCCGTCCATCACCAGATCGGCGGCAGGATCGGCGCCTCCTTCGAGAGCGCCGGCGAGCACGCGGTCAAGAACATCGCTCACCCGGTTCGCGCCTACCGCTGGCACCCGCGTCCGCTCGAGGGGACTGCCCAGATCCTCGCGCTGCCCGACAAGCCCTCGATCGCAGTGCTGCCGTTTGCCAACCTGGGTGGCGATCCCGAGCAGGATTACCTCGCCGACGGCATCACCGAGGACGTCATCACGGCGCTCGCGCGGCTGCGTTGGCTCTTCGTCATCGCCCGGAATTCGAGCTTCGTTTACAAGCGCCAAGCCGTCGATGTCAGGCAGGTCGCCCGGGAGCTCGGCGTTCGCTATGTCCTGGAGGGCAGCGTCAGGACGGCGGGCCGCCGCATCCGCATCACCGGCCAGCTGATCGATGCCGAAACCGGCAAGCATATCTGGGCCGAGAAGTACGACCGCGAGTTGCAGGACATCTTCGCCGTTCAGGATGACATCACCGAACGGGTCGTGGCCGCGGTGGAGCCCCACCTCTACGCCGAGGAGGGCTTTCGGGCCTCGAGCAAGCAGCCGGACAGCATCGATGCCTGGGGGCTCGTGGTCCGCGCGCTCAGCCTGATCAACAAGGTGGAGCGCAAGCAGAACCTGGAAGCTCAGGCTCTTCTCCGTCGTGCCATCGCGATGGAGAAGAGCTATTCCAGGGCCCATGCGCTCCTGAGCTGGGCAATCTGGTGGGCCGCGCTCTGCTATTGGTACCCGGACACCCGCGAAGGCTACGCCCAAGCGGCGGCGCATGCCCAGGATGCGCTGTCCTTCGATCCGGGCGACCCCTGGGCCCGGATGATCTCCGGGCTGTGCCTCAGCACGGCAGGACACCATGACAGGGCGTTGGGTGAGCTCCGGACCGCGCTCAATCTCAATCCCAACTTCGCGCTCGGCCGCACGGCGTACGGGTGGGCGCTTTTGCGCGCGGGCCATTTCGACGAGGCGATCGCGGAGACCGGGCGGGCGCTCCGCATCAGCCCTTTGGACAGCTTCTCAGGGTTTTACACGGTCATTCACGGTCTCGCGCTCTTGGGAGCCCGTCGTTTCGAAGAGGCGCTTCCATTCCTGAGGGCGTCAGTCGCTGCGTTCGCGGAGTATTCCGGGCATTACAATACGCTGATCAGCTGCTGCGGCCATCTCGGCCTGATCGAGGAGGCGCATGAACTCATCGCGGCGCGCAACCGGATAGGCCCTCCTCTGCGCCTGAGCGTGCTGCGCCAAAACCTGAGCAAGTTTGCCCACCGTGACGTGTTCATCGAGGGGCTCGAGAAAGCGGGCGTGCCGGAATGACCGAGAAGCGCGGGCCAAGCGACAGGTCCACGAACCCTCAACAGGGCCTCGAGCTTTCATCGGCTTCCCCCGCGGAAGAACCGGACGAGGCCCGGGGGATCTTGACCGCTCGTGATGATGCGGCCCGGTAAAGGAACGTGCGTTTCGGGTCATTACTCTGCGTTCCGGCCACGACAGGCGAAGGTCCGCAGGCGGAAGTGAAGTTGAAGCAATCGGCCGGGAAGCGGAACCCCGAAACCTGACAGTCCGGTTTGCGCAGGAAACCAGCCATGGTCACGGGTGGCGTGAGACGGTAAAGCTTCACAGAGGCGGAGGTGATTAGATATTGGTGCGATGTGATAGAGTTGAACACAAACGAGGTTCGAGCGATCGATTGGTTGAACACGGCGGTTGCGGTGCTCGCGCTGGCGGTCTCGGTACTGGCTTTCTTGCGGACCCTCTTTCTAGTCTAGATCAGGTGGTGGAGACCTGGTGTTCGAGTGGGATGCGACATTAGGTGTAGCGGTGGGCAAGCTCGCAATCGAGAACCCGCTCCGGCACTCGATTTATATCTCGGGCATTCGCTTTGAAGAAGCTGCGCGGCAGGACATCGTTGTCAAGATGTCTGGCAACGGTTTGTATGACGTGATTTCAGATGCCTACGAAGAGGCTGCGTCGCCTAACAATAGAGTCGCCGTGGTTAACGCCCGCATTCCCCCGAGAGACAACTTGGAGTTCGAACTAAAGTTCAAAAACCACGGCACTGGCTTACGCGTCACGTTCGAGTGGTCCACGGCTATGCCTTGGACCGTCAAGTGTTTGATACCGCGCCGTCTCAAATACTCGGCAACGGACATCGACGCCATGAAGCGAGCCGCGAAGCGGGGCGAGCCGAAAGAAGAGAAGTGAACGAGTACGATGATGCTCCGAACAGACGCCTATGTCGGCTTCGGGTCCAAGCGCGGTCGTGTTCCTTGATCCCGGAGCGTGTCGGCTCCGTTTGGGGAGCGGTCTTGCCGGCGAAGCCAGTCGTTCACGGATCCGCCCCGTGGCGGTGAGGCGAAGCCCGGGTCCGGACGGAATTCCAAGGATCGGCGACTTCCCGCAGTGCCCCGCGGCGAGGCCAGCCGCAGCAGCGGCGCCAGGTCGCGCGGGCCGAAGACGCCCGAGGGCAAGGCGCGCTTGTCCCGGAACCCCGCTCAGGCGCCCTCTCCCCCTCTCGGCTTTTCTGCTCTCGCCGCTTTTCCTTCCCGCTCATCGCCGGCAGGTCGCGCGGGCCGAAGACGCTCGACGGCAAGGCGCGCTCGTCCCGGAACCCCGCTCAGGCGCCCTCTCCCCCTCTCGGCTTTTCTGCTCTCGCCGCTTTTCCTTCCCGCTCATCGCCGGCAGGGGCCATGCTCCCCGACCGCGACGCATCCCCGCCGCTTTTCCTTCCCGCTCATCGCCGGCAGGGGCCATGCTCCCCGACCGCGGCGCATTCCCGCTCCTTTGGCTCCGGCGCGGCGGCGGATTCCCACCCTGACATGGCAAGGATGCTAAAACGTTAAGGTTAATGAGTGGTTAAGAGCCGCAACAAGGATGACTCCGGTACCGCGGCCCCGGGTCTGCGTGCGGTTCTATGGACATAATTCCTATAATGGGTTACGCTGGCCCTCTCCCGGATGCCCCGGGTTCGACCCTCCCGCCTTCTGCCAGCCTCACCTCGGCCCTTCTGCCAGCCTCACCTCAGCAAGGAATCACGTCATGTCCAGTGTCGGCGCCGCGTCGCGCGCGGCCATTCCCACGAGCAGCGCTCGCGCGGAGGCGAGCCGGAAGAACGGCGCGAGATCGCGCGGGCCGAAGACGCCCGAGGGCAAGGCGCGTTCGTCACGAAATGCGCTCAAGCACGGCCTGCGCGCCGAGAAGCATGTGCTGCTCCCGGACGAGGATGTCGTTGAGTTCAAGTCGCTCGAGGCCGCGCTCACGGACGAGCTGGCGCCCGAGGGTGCCTTGCAGAGCCTCCTGGTCGGGCGCATCGCGCGCGCCGCCTGGCGGCTGGAGCGGGCGGAGCGGCTCGAGGTCGAGCTGTTCGCGGAGCATCACATCCCGACGGGCACCCGCGGCCTCGCGCTGATCCGCGACGGCAACGGCACCAGGTCGTTCGAGACGCTGATGCGCTATCGTGGCGCCGCTCTGGCCGAGCTCATGCGCTCGCTACGCACGCTGAAGGCGCTCCAGGTCGAGCCGGTGCCGCCGCCGGGCCGCGCGGCCGAACCCGCCCCGGTGCGCATCTTCGAGCCGGGGCGAAGGCGCGCCGGCACCGCCACCCTG
>JBOHKK010000199.1:0-11528 GCA_050729115.1 Geminicoccaceae bacterium
ACCTCCAGTGGCCGCCCCGGAGCGCCACGCGACCTCGGTGGTCGGTGCGGAGCGGCACGCCAACCCCGCGCGCGAATACCGGTCCCGAAGGTCAGGACGTTCTGGGAGCGGTATCAACCCTCGCGGAAGGCGGCCTCGCGCAGGCGGAAGATGCGGTCGGTGAGGTAGGACAGGACGGTGCGTTCGCCGACCAGGAGGTCGACGTCGACCGCCATCCCGGGCACCACCTGGACCTTGGTCGCCTCGAGCGCGAGCTCGGCGCTCTCGGTCCGCACCATGATGCCGTAGGTGAGCGCGCCGCTCTTGGGGTCGACCACGGCGTCGGCATCGATCTGCGCGATCTGCCCGGAGAGCGTGCCGTAGCGCAGGAAGTCGTAGGCGTGGACCTTGACCTCGACCGGCTGGCCGACCCGGACGTAGCCGATGTCCCGGTTCTGAACCCTGGCCTCGACCACGAGGCCGCCGCCGGTCGGCACCACCTTCATCAGCGGCTGATTGCTGCCGACCGACTGGCCCGGACCCGTGATGGCGATGTCCTGGACGATGCCGGCCACCGGCGCGCGCACCACCAGGTTGCGCAAGGTGGTCGCCTGGCGCCGGCGCGCCTCCGCCAGCTGGTCGCGTTCGGATCTGGCGGCCGCCAGCTCGGCGAGCACGCTCGAGCGCTGCTCGCGCTCGAGCGCCTGATGGCGGCTGTGGGCTTCGGCCAGCGCCGCCTCCGCAGCCTCGCGCCCGGCGTTCGCCTTTTGGATGTCGCCGGCGAGATCGCTCAGCTGGCGCTCGATCGTGACCACGCGCAGACGCGGATACAGCCCCTTGTCGGCGAGGCCACGGACCGCGTCCAGCTGCTCCTTGACGAGCGCGTGACCCGCGCGCAGCCGCTGGACCTCCGCGACCATCGACTGCACCTCATTCGCGCGCCGCTCGCTGGTCTGGAGCAGAGCCTCGCTGCGGCTCCGGTGGGCGTCGCGGCGGCTGGCAAGCAGCGCCCGCTGCTCGGCGACGAGATCGGGCCGGGCGTGCGCCAGCTCGAGCGCGACCGTCAGCTCGCCGCCTTCGACCTCGGCCTCCAGGCGCGCCGCCTCGATGCTCTTCAGTTGCCAGCGGCCGGTCAGCTCGACCAGCTTGGCGTGCAGCTCCTCGCCGTCGAAGTGCACCAGCGGCGCGCCCGCCGCCACCTGCTGGCCCTCGACCACGTTGATCTCCGAAATGCGCCCGCCGTCGGGATGGTTGATCACCTTGACCCGACCGGCCGGCTCGACCTGGCCGGCGGCGCTCACCACCTGCTCGACCTCGGTGAGCGCGGACCACGCGACGAGGCCGCAAAACGTCAGCGCGACCACGACGATCAGCACACCCGCGACGGGCGAGTGGCGACCCTCGATCACGCCTTCGGCGTCGGGCAGGAATTCGGCGAGCCGATGGCTGGGCGCGAAGCGCTCCCAGAGCATCGGCCTAGACCGGCGCCGGGCGGAGCCGCGTCGGGTATTCCGGCGGCTGCCGGTGGAGGACGAAGTTGGCGATCTCGCCCGGCGTGCCCTCGCGCTCGATCCGGCCGTCGACCAGGAACAGCACGCGGTCGGCGATCGCGAGCGCGCCCAGGCGATGGGTCACCATGACCACGGTGCGGCCGCGCGAGGCGCGCTTGAGATTGGCCAGCAGCGCCTGCTCGGTCAGGCCGTCCAGCGCGCTCGTGGCCTCGTCGAGCACCAGCAGGCGCGGATTGCGGATCAGCGCCCGGGCGATGCTGATCAGCTGGCGCTGGCCCGCGGACAGGCCGCCGCCCCGCTCGCCGAGTGCGGTGTCGTAACCCTCCGGCAGACGCTGGATGAAATCGTGGGCGCCGACGAACTTGGCGGCGGCCACCACCCGCTCGAACTGCCGGTCCACCGCGCCCATGGCGATGTTCTCGGCGATCGTGCCGGAGAACAGCTGCACCTCCTGCGGGACCACGCCGATCTGCTGGCGGAGCACGGCGGGCGACCACAGGCGCAGATCGAGATCATCCAGTAGGATGCGCCCGTGCTCAGGGTGATCGAGACCGCACAGCAGCTTGGTGAAGGTGCTCTTGCCGGAGCCCGGCGGGCCGGCGATCCCCAGCACCTGGCCGGGCCCGATATCCAGATCGATGCCTTCGAGCGCCGGCATGGCGCCGTCGGTATAGCGATAGACCACGCCCTCGAAGGTGATGCGCCCGCTGATCCGCAGGGCCGGGCCGGGGGTCGCGAGGCTCTCGGTGGGCTCGTCCAGCAGCTCGTCGAGGCGTGCGAACGCAGCGCGCACGGTCTGCAGCTGCTGCCAGGCGCCGACCACCTGGCGCATGGGGGCGAGCGTGCGCGCCGCGAGAATGGTCGCGGCGATCAGGGCGCCGATCGACAGCTCCCCGGCGATGATCGCGCGCGCGCCGACGTAGACGATCAGGAGCGCCACGCCCTGCTGCAGGACCTGGCCCGAGCTCGCGATCACGCCGCCGAGGTGACCGGCCCGGAAGTTGCTCGATGCGGCATCGGCGAGGCGCTGCTTGAACCGGCGCTCCATCTCGGGCTCGAGCCCGAGCGCCTTGACCGTGAGCGCCTGGCTGATCGTCTCGCCCAGGCTGGAGGCCTTGGCGGCCGCGGCCTTGAACCCGGCCTCGATCAGGCTGCGGTGGCGGCGCCGCGCCACGATCGACAGCAGCCAGAACAGGGGCATCGCGGCCAGCGTGATCGCGCCGAGCCGCAGATCGAGGTAGCAAAGGACCGCGAGGAAGACGCCGACGAAGCCGAGATCGACCAGGAGCAGCGGCATCTGGCTTGCGAAGAACTGGCGCACGCTGTCGAGCTGCCGGGTTCGTTCGAGCATCTGGCCGGTCGCCATGCGCTCGAAGGTGCGCAGCGGCAGGTGCACCAGATGATGGATCACCTCGCTGCCGAGCGCGGCGTCGAGGCGCCCGCCGGTATGGCTCGCCACGTAGCTGCGCAGCGCGCGCAGGACCCACTCGAACAGGAACAGCGTGACCATGCCCAGCACGAGCACATCCAGGGTCTGCAGCGCGCCGTGATTGATGACCTTGTTGTACACGGTCATCAGGAAGATCGGGGTCGCGAGCGCCAGCAGGTTGATCACCACCGAGGCGATCCCGAGCTCCCACAGCACCGGGCGCAGACGGCGCAGCATGGTGTCGCGCCAGCCACCCTGCGGCGCCGACTCGACGAGCGGCCTGATCAGGACGATCCGCTCAGCGAGATCCGCGACGGCATCCAGGCTGCACGCCGAGGTCAGGTTCGAGCCAGGTGCCTGCAGGAGCAGATGGTCGTGGACCCGCGTGCGCGCGAGCCAGGCGTCCCCGGGCGTGCGCCCGACCACCAAAAAGGGCGCCGGCGCCCGGGCCAGATTGTGCCGGCTGGCTTTGAGCGCGCGCGCCTTGAAGCCGAGACGCTGGGCGGCCAGCAGGATGCCGCCCACCGCCATCTGGTGGTCCGCCGCCGGCGCCGCGGCCCGGATCTCGGCGACCGGAAACGGCCGGTCCAGCTGGCGACACAGGTCGGCGAACGCCAGCGTCACGTCGTCCGATGTCGGCGCGCCGGCGCCGCGCGCTCGGCACAGCCTTCGCGCCCGCCGCTGCGAGCGGCGGTGGTTCAGCCAAGCGGCGCCGCGCTCGAGCCATCTGGGGGGCCTGGGCATCGCCGCGAAAATAAACCATACGGCTCTACGTGTCGATTAAAAACAACCTTAAGGAGATAAGAGCCGGCCACGCCGCGGCTTAGTCCAGCACGTAGACGTGGCACTTGAGATAGGCCGATTCGGGCAGCGCCGGATGGCTCGGATGGTCGGGGCCGGCGCCCGCCCGGCGCAGGAGCCGGCCGCCGCGCCCGGCATCCCGAAGGCCGTGCCGGACCTCGTCGGCGAACGCCTCCTCCGACACGTTGTGGGAGCAGCAGGCGATCGCCAGGATCCCCTCCTCGGCGACCAGAGGTCCGCAGGACCGCGCCAGCTTGCGATAGCCGCGCAGCCCCGGCTTGAGCTCCCGCTTGCTGCGCACGAACGCCGGCGGATCGGCGATCACGATGCCGAAGCGCTGCTTGTCGGCGGCGAGCCGGTCGAGGGCGGCGAACGCGTCCTCCCGCGCGACCTCGAGGCGCTCGGCCAGGCCGCCCCGCTCGGCGCTCGCCTTGGCCAGATCGAGGCCCAGCTGCGAGCGGTCGACCGCCAGCACGCGACCGGCGCCGGCGGCCGCCGCCTGGAGCCCGAAGCCGGCGCTGTAGCTGTACAGGTCGAGAACGTTCTGATCGCGGGCGAGGCGGGCGACGAACGCCCGATTGTCGCGCTGGTCGTGGTACCATCCGGTCTTCTGGCCCTCGAGCGGATCGATCAGGAAGGTGAGGTCGTTCTCGATCAGCGGGGTCGGGCCGTCGAGAGCGCCTTTGGCGATGCGGACCTCCTGGGCGAGGCCCTCGAGCTCGCGCACCGGACTGTCGTTGCGCAGGACCACGACGCGAGGCGCCAGGAGCCGATCCAGCGCCTCGAGGATCGCCGGCTCGAGCATGGCCATCCCGGCGCTGTTGAGCTGGCAGATCAGAACGTCGGCGCAACGGTCGATCACCAGGCCCGCCAAGCCGTCGGCCTCGGCGTGCACCAGGCGGTAATAGGGGCGATCGAACAGCCGCTCGCGCAGCCGCAGCGCCCGCGCCAGGCGCCGCTCGACGAACGCGGCATCGATGGTCGCGTCCTTGTTGCGGGTGACGACCCGCGCGGCGATCAGGGAGTGAGGGTTGAACAGCGCGATCGCGAGCGGCTTGCGCTCGGCGCTGAACAGGCACACCGGCAGGCCGGGGGGCAAGGCCTTGGCCTCGGCGTCCATGCGCAGCTCGTTGGAGAAGACCCAGGGGTGGCCGGCGCGCAGACGCCGGTCCTGGCCTTGCAGGAGATGCACCGCGGGATACCGCATGAGGGAACCGGCTGGAGCGAACGGAGCCGTTAAGCTAGCCTCCTGCGCCGGAAGATCAACCCGCCACCGCGGGATCGCATCCGACCGGTCATCCTCGACGAGGTCACCAGGGCAAGAACCTGCGTTGAACTCCAAGGAGGCTGAGGGCTCTGATCGCCGACCCCTGGGGTCATCGCCAAGGCCCGGGACCGGTCGGCGACGGCGCCGCCCGGCGCCGACCACCGGGTGCTACGGCGCTTCCGCTCAGCCCAGGCGGGAGCTCAGCCACCGGAGCGCCGTCGCCGCCGATCCCCGACCGGCGCCATGGCTCGAGCTCCGTCGAGCTCCGTCGGCGCCAGGAACCAACCGGATCAACGTTCTCTTGACGAAAGGCCGCCACGATCACATGCACAGCGGGCCGGCCGGTGCTTGACCGATGGTCGGGGCGGGTGTAGGGCGCCGTTGCCGCCTCGAGCACCAAAAGGGGACGCGGCGCCATGATCGAAGCGACCTTCTGCTCCGGGCTTGCCGACATCGCATCGCGCTATCGCGGCTTCATCGTCGATCAGTGGGGGGTGCTGCATGACGGCGCGCGGCCTTATCCGGACGCGCTCGACTGCCTCGCGCAGCTGCGCGAGGCGGGCAAGCGGATCGTGCTGCTGAGCAACTCGGGCAAGCGGACCGCGATCAACCGGGCGCGTCTGGCCGAGATCGGGATCGCCGAGTCGCTCTACGACGACATCGTGACGTCCGGGGAAGCGACTTGGCACGCGCTGGCCGAGGGCAAGGATCCGTTCTACGCCGGCCTCGGCCGCCGCTGCTTCCTGTGGTCGCGCTACGGCGACCGCTCGGTGGTCGAGGGCCTGCCGCTCGAGGTGGCGGACCGGATCGACGATGCCGACTTCCTGCTGCTCGGCGGGGTCGAGGACGACGCCCGGCTCGAGGATTTCAGCGCCGCCCTGGAGGCCGCGGCCGAACGCAACCTGCCCATGGTGTGCGCCAATCCGGACATCGTCGCCGTGCTCCCGGGCGGCGGCTTCGGCATGGCGCCGGGCGCGGTCGCGCATCACTACGAGCAGCTCGGCGGCCGGGTCGGCTACGTCGGCAAGCCGCACCGGCCGATCTACGAGGTGTGCCTCGGCGCTCTTGGCGATCCGCCGCACGCCGAGGTCCTGACCGTCGGCGATTCCATGGCCCACGATGTTGCCGGCGGTGCGGCGATGGAGCTGGATACCGCGCTGATCATGGCCGGGATTCATGGCCAGATCTTCGATCCGGCCCGCGGCGCCAGCGCCAATCGGGCGGCCATGGAGCAGCTGGCGCTGGAGTACGGCGTGCTGCCGCGCTGGGTCCTGCCGCGCTTTCGCTGGAGGGCCCCGTAGCCCGTCGGCTACGACCTCTCACCGCCTCGAGCCGAATGCCGGCAGCGATGCACTTCCACCGTCGCGTGCACGACGTGCAGATCGGACGGAATCAGCCGCCGGTAGTGGTCCGGAGACTGCGGCTGGTCGCTGACCACCACGATCGCCGCCGCCTGGATGCCCGGGCCGATGCTCCAGAGGTGAAGATCGGCGACGCGGTTGTCGTCCTGCGCCTCGATCGCCTTGCGCAGCCGCTCGGTGGCACCTCCCGGCAGCTGCACGTCCAGGAGCACGCGGCCGGTCTCGCGGAGCAGGCCCAGGGACCAGCGCGTCACCAGAACGGCGCCGACCACGCCCATCGCCGGGTCCAGCCAGACGGCATCGACGAACCTGGCCGCCAACAAGGCGCCGATGGCCAATAGCGACGTCAGGGCGTCGGCCAGGACGTGCAGATAGGCGGCGCGCAGATTGTGATCGTGACGATGTCCATGATGGCCGTGACCGTGGTGCCCCGGGACGGCCAGGATCAAGGCGCTCGCGCCGTTGACCACGAGACCGGCCGTGGCGACCACGAGCGCCTGATTCAAGGCGATCGGTATCGGACTGATCAGGCGATCGACGCTTTCCCAGGCCATGGTGGCCGCGAAGATCACCAACAGGACGGCGCTCCCGAAGCCCGCCAGGGCGTTGATTTTGCCGGTCCCGAAGCTGTAGCGCGGGTGCCCGGCGAACCTGCGGGCGTAGACGTAGGCGAACACGCTGATGCCGAGCGCCGTGGCGTGCGAGGCCATGTGCAGGCCGTCGGCGAGGAGCGCCATGGATCCGAAGGCGAGCCCGGCCGCGATCTCGACCACCATCATGGCGGCGGTCAGCAGCACCACGAGCAGCGTGCGCCGCTCGCCGGCCCTCACCTGGTCCTGGCCGAAGACGTGCTCGTGCTGCCACCAGTCCAACCTCTGCGTGTGCATGGTATCGGACGCTCCCCATTGAGCTAAAGCCGCCTGCGGCGATCCTCGAGAAGGACGTGGCGGAGGATCGGCAGGCGGTCATTGCCGAAGTAGACCCGGCCGGCCAGGACGAAGCTGGGCACGCCGAACACGCCGCGCCCGAGCGCATCCTGCAACGTGCGCGCGAGCGCCTGCCGTGTCATCGGCTCGTCGAGCGCCCGGCGGAAAGCGGCCGGGTCCAGGCCGACCCCTGCTGCGAGCGCCGCGCACGCCGCATCGTCGAGGGGCGACGTGCCATCGACGAACAGGGCCCCGAACAGCCGGCGGCTGAACCGCTCGACGGCACCGAGGCGGGCTGCGGCCGTGCAGGCGAGGGCGAGCCGCCTGGGATCGAAGCGGATGTCCTCCGGCTCACGGAAGGGAACGCCGTAGTAGTCGGCCCAGCATTGGGCGTCGAACCGCCGGTAGGTCCAGTCGTACTGGCCCGAGACCGGCCTGCCCGCGAACGGATCGAGGCCGCGCGCGGCGAACAGATCGCCGCTGGAGAGCGGCCGCCAGCGGATCCGACACCCGGTCTCGGCCGCCAGGCGATCGAGCTGGGTCGAGGCGAGGTACGAATAGCGGCTGCCGATGCCGTAGAAGAAATCGACGCTCTGCGCGGCGGTCGTCACCGGCTGGCGGGGCTCACCGGTTGCGGGCGCGGGCGAGCACCCGCAGCCGCAGCGCGTTCAGCTTGATGAAACCCTCGGCATCGCGCTGGTCGTACACGGCATCGGCCTCGAAGGTGGCGAGCGCGTCGTCGTACAGGCTCTGCGGCGCCCGGCGGCCGACCACCTGAACGTTGCCCTTGTACAGCTTCAGGCGCACCTGGCCGGTGACGTGCGCCTGGCTCCGATCGATCAGCGCCTGGAGCATCTCGCGCTCGGGGCTGAACCAGAAGCCGTTGTAGATCAGCTCGGCGTAGCGCGGCATCAGCTCGTCCTTGAGGTGCGCCGCGCCGCGATCGAGGGTGATCGACTCGATCGCGCGGTGCGCCGCCAGCAGCACGGTGCCCCCGGGCGTCTCGTACACGCCGCGCGACTTCATGCCGACGAAGCGGTTCTCGACCAGATCGACGCGTCCGATGCCATTCGCGCCGGCCAGCTCGTTCAGGCGCGCCAGCAACGTCGCCGGCGACAGCGGCGCGCCGTCAATCGCGACCGGATCGCCGCGCTCGAAGGCGATCTCGACGTAGATCGGCTGGTCCGGCGCCTCCTCCGGCGCCACGGTCCACCGGTACAGGTCCGGATCCGGCTCCTGCCACGGATCCTCGAGCGCGCGCCCCTCGTAGGAGATGTGCAGGAGGTTGGCATCGACCGAATAGGGGGGCTCGCCGCTCTTGCCGCGCGCGATCGGGATCTGGCGCGCGCCGGCGTACTCGATCAGCTTGCCGCGCGAGCTCAGATCCCACTCGCGCCAGGGCGCGATCACCTTGATCTTCGGATCGAGGGCGTAGGCGCTGAGCTCGAAGCGGACCTGATCGTTGCCCTTGCCGGTCGCGCCGTGGGCGATGGCGCCGGCGCCGACCTGATGCGCGATCTCGACCAGGCGCTTGGCAATCAGCGGCCGGGCGATCGACGTGCCGAGCAGATAGCTCCCCTCGTACAGGGCATTGGCGCGGAACATCGGGAAGACGTAGTCGCGGACGAACTCCTCGCGCAGATCCTCGATGAAGATCTGGGCGGCGCCCATGATCTCGGCCTTGGCGCGCGCCGGCTCGAGCTCCTCGCCCTGGCCCAGATCGGCGGTGAAGGTCACCACCTCACAGCGGTAGTGCTCCTGCAGCCAACGCAGGATGACCGAGGTGTCCAGCCCGCCGGAATACGCCAGAACGACCTTCTCGACGCCTTTTGCCATGATCGCCCCCAGCTGCCAAGCGCTCCATTGCCGGCGGCATGGTGGCGCGCCCGGCCGGCTTGTCAACCGGCAGGACGGAGCCCCCGCTCAGGCGTCGATCTCAGCCAGATCGAGGCCGGCCGGAAGCCCGGCTCGTTCGAGGTTGTGGCCACGCCCTCCCGCGCTGGGGGTGAGCTCGGTCGTGATGATCGTGTTGCCGTCTTTCATCTCGCCGCAGTCGTTAGGGTGAGTTGGTCGGCGGTGATGGCGACGACCGGCAGTTCCGGGTCGGCGGGGTCGGCGCTGCCGCCGGAGAAGTCGACCAGGTAGGCGCGCTCGGGTTGGTCGAGGATCTCGACGATCGTACCTTCCTTACCGCCCACGACTCGGTGCTCCGGCACCGCTTGGCGGACCCGCACGACGTCGAACAGGGCGAAGCGCTCAGCGCTCTGCCGGCGTGGTGCTGCGGAGGACGTATGCCGTAGTGAGCCTTGGGACATCGCTGCCTCGATCATAGAGCCATCCGGTTCGGACTCGGCCCGTTCCGCGTGGACCCTCAAGGGTCAGATCGACCCGATAGTGGCGCCCGTACCGATCCCGCCGCAGGAAGATGGCCTCATGCCTCAAGATGGCACGCCGTATCTGCTCGAGCAAACCCCGTACAGCTGGCGCGGTCGTAGCCGAGGGCGGACTTGAAGATGCAGGCCTTGTCGCGGCCCACCCGCTGACGTCGCGCAGATCCGCGAAGCCGCCGCGCGTCACCGGTAGCGAGAACGAGGAGGTGCCGATCAAGCTCCGTTTCCTCCCGACGGACTGATCGGATATAGGATTACCCCGAATAAATGAACGACCCACAGATCCCCTTGTTCATCAGATATGACCTTACCTCGTCTTCCGTATCTGCAGGGAGAACCAGCTTCACAAGGATGATCTCACTTGGATTCTTACTCCCGACCGTCCTCCACTGCGTCTCAAGGTCGAACCTAAGGTCCATCTGCGCGACGTACCTCGCTTGCTGATTTGTCGCACGCTGATTCTGTATTTGTTTTGGAGGACAGAAAAACAATGGAGTCCCACAAGGTTTGGGTTGACCAGCATTTCCGAAGCGATCCATCGTGTCAAGTATTTCCCCCACTGGAATTGTCTGCATGGTCTTCCCCGTAGCCGCAGGATCACAGATATAAACCGCGCCTTCGCCTGAACGCCTGTCATTTGCAAAGTAGAGGGCGACGTCGGAAGACAGAGTCCAGTCTAGCAAGTTGGAACCTTTAAGCGAGAGTTGGTCTTCTTCTGGATACTGCTGATAGCGCTTCATCAATTCGAACCACGGATCTACGCCACTCGATTGGCCTAGCGACTCCAGATCGTCGGAGGGCCTAGCCAAAACGCCGTACTTAAGTAGGAATAGATTCAGAAGGACGTAGTGCAGCTCTTTGGAGTTGGCCAGGTTGGTAGGAAGCCTACAATACGGTGAGACACGGAATAACGCCATCTTGCATGAACGCGCAAATGTCGATTCTAAAAGCCAGCGTCTCTGAGAATGACCGCGAAATAGACTAAGAGCACGCTCGGCCTGACACACGGAATTCAAATGGTCAAGTTCGAGAAGAAAATCGTGGAACGTTTTTGGTAACCATTCGCCAGATAATGGATCAAGTTTTGTTTTAGAACATCTTGGAGAAATGATTTTCATCCCGGTCGCGTCCGTGCTAGAATAACAGATGTTTGCTTCGACCGATTAACATGCCAATTGTGATAGCTACGGGAAAGTAACCTATCGTTAAGACAATCTTCAATAATGCCTCAGTCCTCTTTGAAATGGCCAGCTTGCTGATCAGTGCAAAAAGTTTCCTTGATCCATAGTATCCTGCCACTGCAATGAATACCGAAGGGATCGCCCCGATCACTAAACCTAAGTGTTGAAGTCCGACATGCACAGCAGCATAAAGACAAACACCTGCCCACATGTGACACAGTATGAACCAACGTGATGATGTGTGATCCTTTGGGTCGGATGTCTGGGGTGGTAGCTTGCGGGTTGGGGTGACGGCGAAGCCGGGGAGGCGGGTGGAACGCGGCGTGATAGTCGGGCGGCTTCTCATATCGATGCATTCTCGTCGCTGCTGTCGCCGCCACAAGCCCTTGGATTGTGATTGACAAGCATAGCCGTAGCCTAACCAGCCTGTCTGATCAACCAAAAGTGCTCTAGAGCGCCTTCCCTCGCGCGTAATGAGCAACCGCGTGGTCGTCCGTCCCCGCGGTGGAGCGCCGGAAGGAGATCTCGCTGAGGTTGAGAACTCCGACGGGTCGAAGGCGCATCCGGCCGCCCTCGACCAGGCACACCACGCTGCTCGTCGATCGACCTGCGCTCAGGCGGTAGTCCCGACGCGCACGCCCGGCGCGGCGCCGGGCTCCTCCGGCCCGTCGCCGGCCTGGTCC
>JBOHKK010000200.1:0-11514 GCA_050729115.1 Geminicoccaceae bacterium
GGCGAACGGCGATGGCGCAGATGCCAAGCCTGGCGTAACTTCCTTCATGGCGTGGGTTCCTTCTCGATCTTGCCGATCGGAACCTACGCCACCTCAGCCAATTTCCACCAACCTCGCGACACGACCCTCAGTTGAGTAGAGCAGCTTTATCCGGACGATGATCGCCGTCGGCGATCTCGTCAATTCGGATGCTGCTCCAGCGTGAACGATGGCTTCGCCTGCGGCAGCTACGAGGCCCCGCAACATTCCGCGCCGCAGCACGCTTTCGGCTTGGCGCCGAGCACGGTGACGCTCAGCAGGCCGATGCCGCCCACCCGCAACGCCGCAACCTCCGCATCAGACACATGCGCGCCCAACACTTCGTCCGGGAGCGCGATCGGCTTGCGCTCGGCGGTGCGGACATCGTCGAAGCCGGCCGCGCGGATCACCGCGAGATAGTCGGCCTCGGGCATGGCGCCCGCGACGCAGCCGACGTACAGCCCGGCTGCCCTGCGGATGCCGTGCGGCAACGTGCCGGTCGCGACGATGTCCGAGACGCACAAGTGACCGCCAGGCTTGAGCACGCGAAACGTCTCGGCGAACGCCTTGGCCTTGTCCGGCACCAGATTGAGCACACAGTTGCTGATCACCACGTCGACGGCGGCGTCTTCGACCGGCAGGTGCTCGATCTCGCCCAGGCGAAATTCGACGTTGCCGTAGCCCAGCTTCGCGGCGCCCGCTCGGGCGCGGGCGATCATCGCCTCGGTCATGTCGACGCCGATCACGCGCCCCCTCGTGCCGACGCTGCGCCGCGCGACGAAGGCGTCGATGCCCGCCCCCGAGCCCAGGTCGAGCACGACGTCGCCCTCCCGGAGGCCGGCATGCCGGGTCGGCACCCCGCAACCGAGACCGAGGTCGGCATCGGCGACGTAGCCCTCCAGATCGGCGTAAGCGCCACCGAGCATGTCCAGTGCGCCGTCGCCGCAACCGGCCGAAGGGCCGCAGCAACCTTGCGCCGCGCCATCGGCGATGGCGCCGTACCGGGCGCGGACCACGGACTTGATGTCGGTCGTGGTGGTCATGGGAGCGTCTCCGTCTGAGGTTGTGAAGGGGCGCAACAGCCGGCCTCGAGACGCATGAGGCGGGCATCCAACGCCCGCCGCAGCTCGCTCAGGGCGACGGCGTCGAGGCAGTAGCAGGAGCGCGGGCCGTCGATCGTGCCCTGCAGAAGACCGGCGTCCTTCAGCACTTTGAGGTGCTGCGACACCGTGGCCTGGGCGAGCGGCAGCACCTTCACGATCTCGTTGCAGATACAGGTGCCCCGTGCCCCGATCACGTCGACGATCCGCAGGCGCGCCGGGTGCGCCAGCGCCTTGAGCGCGGCCGCGAGGCGCGCGTCGCCGGAATCGAACTTCTCCGCCATGATGGCCTTCTATCGTCTATCGTCGATAGGCGATGAATAGCCCCAGACGAGACCGGCGTCAAGCTGCGGCCCGGCCCGGCCGTGCCTGCGCATGGCCGAGCGGGCGCCGAACCCGTGCCGGCGCGACCTCGTATCTCGCGCGGCCGAGCGTAGCATCGGGGCCGGCCCGATGGGAAGGTGGCCAGCGTCAAACGCGCTCCCGGCACAATCGCCAACTTGCGCTCGGATGCGGGGTTCGTATAGTCCCGCCCGGCTGTTCGCTCCGGGATCTAGCACCATGGCTCATGCCCAAACCTCGACCATCAGCTTCGTCGATGCGCTCTGGCCCGCGCAGGGCGCCACCCGTGCCTTTCGCGCCGCGCTGCTCGCCGTGGTGGGCAGCGCGCTGCTGACGCTGTCCGCCAAGGTCCAGGTGCCGTTCTACCCGGTGCCGATGACCATGCAGACGCTCGTGGTGCTGCTGATCGGGATCGCGTTCGGCGCCCGGCTCGGCGCCGCCACGGTGCTGTTGTACCTCGCCGAAGGTGCTGTGGGCCTGCCGGTGTTCGCCGGCACGCCGGAGAAGGGGATCGGGCTCGCCTACATGATGGGCCCGACCGGCGGCTATCTGGTCGGCTTCGCCCTCGCCGCGGCGCTTGCCGGCTGGATCGTCGAGCGCCGCCGCGATCCGGGGGCGCTCGCGCTGGCGGTCGTCGCCGGCAGCCTCGCGATCTACGCGCCCGGGGTTCTGTGGCTGGCGAGCTTCGTTGGCATCGATCAGGCGCTCGCCCTCGGTCTGGTGCCGTTCCTCTGGGGCGACGTTCTGAAGGCCGCGCTGGCGCTGGCGCTCGCGCTCGGCGGCGCGGCCATGGTGCGCCGGCGGCTCGGGGCGTAGCGCGGGCGCGCCGGTGGCCAAGCGCCTCGGCACCAGCGCCGGCGAGATCGAGGAAGCGGCGCGGGCGCTGCGCGCGGGACGCCTGGTCGCCTTCCCGACCGAGACCGTCTATGGCCTCGGCGCCATCGCGACCAACGATCGCGCGGTCGCCGCGATCTTCGCCGCCAAGGGCCGGCCGCGGTTCAACCCGCTGATCGTGCACGTCACGGATGCCGCGGCGGCGCGTGCCGTCGCCCGCTGGAACGACACTGCCGAGCGGCTTGCGGCGCCGTTCTGGCCCGGAGCGCTCACCCTCGTCCTGCCAAGAGCCGCGGGCTGCCCGCTTTCCCGTCTGGTGAGCGCGGGCGGCGACACCGTCGGGCTGCGCGCGCCTGCCCATCCGATCGCGCACGCGCTGCTCGAGGCGACCGTGCTGCCGGTGGCGGCGCCCAGCGCCAATCCTGCAGGCCAGGTGAGCCCGACCACCGCCGACCACGTCGAAGCCGGTCTGGGCGACGCGATCGACCTCATCGTCGACGGCGGCCCTTGTCCCATCGGCCTGGAATCCACGGTGCTCGATGCGACTTCTGTCCCGCCGCGTCTGCTTCGCCCCGGCGGCGTCAGCCGGGAAGCGCTGGAGGCGGTGATCGGGCCGCTCGCGGACCCCGGAGAGCCTTCGGGCACCGACCCGCGGCGCGCCCCGGGCCAGCTGGCCAGCCACTATGCGCCCGCGCGGCCGCTGCGCCTCGATGCCACCTCGGTCGGCCCCGACGAGGCGCTCCTGGCGTTCGGGCCACGCCCTCTGGCCGGCGCCGCCAGGACCCTGAATCTCAGCGCCGGCGGCGATCTCACCGAGGCCGCGGCCAACCTGTTCGCCATGCTGCGCGCGCTCGACCTCCCGGAATTCCGCGCCATCGCCGTGATGTCGGTGCCGGACCACGGCCTGGGCGAGGCGATCCGCGATCGTCTCAGCCGGGCGGCCGCGCCGCGCCCCGGAGGCGAGAATGGCGAGCGCCGGTGCTCCGAGATCAGCTGCACATAGGTTGAAATTCTTCCGCAGCGATGAACGAAATAGGTTCAACTACCTGGCGTCGGCTGCTAGCTTCGACCGGATCTCGGCTGCGATACGACGGGTTGCCGTAACCGGGACGGCGCCGTGGTCGACCGCAGGCCGCCTGTGGACAGTAGGAAGACGCCTCGTGCTCGAAGCTGAGCCCTGCGAGGGATCGACCGCTCCCGACCTCGAGACCCTGCGCTCGAGCCTCCGCGCCTTCGGCCAGCTGCGGCAGCGCGCCGCGGTCGACCAGGACGGCTCCGGGGACCCGTTGCGGGCCGGGCACGACCTGCCGCCGCCCGAGATCCTGCCGATCGATTCGACCAAGGCCTTCGTCGGGCTCAACAGCAACTACTACGACGAGAGCTGGCGGGTCATGGAGTGGCGCGGCGTGAGCCGCAGCTGGAACTGGGCGGCCGCGCTGACCCTGGGCGGCTGGCTCGCCTGGCGGCGCCTTTACGATCACGCGGTGCTGCACGCCGCCTGGCTGACGCTCCTGATCCTTCTGGCACTCGGCGGCACGCCGATCGGGCTCGTACTGCTCGTCCAGCTGAGCGTCGCCGTGCTTCTCGGCGCCTACGGCAATGCCCTGTATCGACGCCGCTTTCGCCGGGCGGCGGCGGCCGCCGCGCGCCACGACGGCGAATATTCGGCAAAGCTGGCCGCGCTCGCTGCGGCGGGGGGCGCCGATTTCCGGGCGGTCTGGATCATGGCCGCGGCCATGGTCGGCATCACCGCCTGCGTGATCGCCTTTCGGCAGTCGGTGGGCGGCGTCCGCCTGACCCTGTAGCGCCCGCCCGCGCCCCGCGCGCGGCGGCCGGAGCTGCCCGCCGGGGCTCCGCCACTTTGGCCATGGCGCTCCGGCGCAAAATCACCTAGACTCATCTCGAAAGAGAGCGTTGACCCGCTGGCCGGCGGATCGGGCCGGGGGTCCCACGACATGACGAGTCGCGGGCGTTCAAAGATTGCGCGTGGGCGCTGTCTTGGGAGGCTGCCGTGGTGCACGACAAGAACGGGGAGTCGACTTGGCTCTATCGCGCCGGTCCGACCTGGATCGTCGCCGGCGCGATCTATCTCGCATGGGGTCTTGCCACCTGGCATTACGCGCTGCTGCCGTGGTGGCTCCTTCTGCCGCTCGGCGGCTTTCTGATCGCCTGGCACGGCTCGCTCCAGCACGAGGCCGTCCACGGCCAGCTGGCGCCGTGGCGCTGGCTGAACGATGCGGTTGCCCTGCCGCCGCTCGGGCTGTGGCTGCCGTTTCCGATCTATCGGGCGGCGCACCGCGCCCATCACGACTTCGAGATCCTGACCGAGCCCTGGCGCGATCCGGAATCCTTCTACGTGGACCACGCCACCTGGCGCCGGCTCGGCGCCCCGGTCCGCGCCGTCCTCTACGTCCACAACACGATGCTCGGCCGCATGGTGCTCGGACCGTTCCTCGTGGTCGGCCAGTTCTATTGGGCCGAGATCCGGGCCCTGTGGCAGGGTGATCGGGAGCACCTGAGGATCTGGCTCTGGCATCTGCCGCTTACCGCCCTGGTGCTCCTTTGGGTGTGTGGCGTGTGCGGCATTCCCCTCACGGCGTATCTCGCCCTGTTCGTGCTCCCGGGCGTCAGCCTGACCCTGGTCCGCTCGTTCGCCGAGCACAAGGCGGCCCATACCCCGCTCGAGCGCACCGCGATCGTCGAGGCGGCGCCGCCGCTTTCGCTCCTGTTCCTCAACAACAACCTGCATTACGCCCACCACAAGCGGCCCGATCTGCCGTGGCACGCGCTGCCCGCTTACTATCGCGCCCACAGCGCGGAACTGCTCGGCGAGAACGGCGGCTTGCGCTATCGCGGCTACGGCGAGATCCTGCGCCGCTTCCTGCTGCGACCGGTCGACACGCCGGTGCATCCGACCAGCTGATCGAGGCGTCGCCCGCCTCCAGCCTCCGCCGACGCGGCGGACGGCGCCGGCCGCTGCTTGGCCTCGAGAAAGCATCACCCAGGCGACAACCTGCCGACAACTTGCATTGCGTCCTGCGGCGTGGCTTACTCGAAAGCCGCCCAGGGAGGCGTATCCGGCACGCCGTCCCGAGCCGATCGCAGGCGCGGGGTGCGGGCCGGGTCGAGCGGCAAGCCGCCGTCGGTCGGGTTCCAACGGCCGCGAGGCGGATCAGAACACGGCGCCGGGCGCTCTGCCGCGATGTCGTCGGCAGGGGTTGGCCCATGGGCTCCGCCGCGGCGCGGGCTCAAGATGGACGCCTCGAACGATCAGGGAGACGCAGGTGGCACACTGGATCAGGTTCGAGCGGCAGGGGCAGGTCGGCTTCGGCACGCTCGATGGCGGGAGCATCACGGTCCACGACGGCGGCATGTTCGACGGTCCGCGGCCGACCGGGGAGACGGTGTCGCTTGCGGACGTCGAGGTGCTGACCCCGTGCACGCCGTCCAAGATGATCTGCCTGTGGAACAACTTTCACGCGCTGGCCGCGAGGTTGAACGTCGCCGAGCCGGACGAGCCGCTGTACTTCCTGAAGTCGCCGAGCGCCTTCCTCGCGCATGGCGAGACGATCCGGCGGCCGCCGTCCTACGCCGGCAACGTCGTCTACGAGGGCGAGCTCGGGATCGTCATCGGCAAGCGCTGCAGCAACGTCACCGAGGACGAGGCCGGCGACCACATCTTCGGCTACACCTGCATCAACGACGTGACCGCGGCCGACATCATCAGCAAGGACCCGACCTTCGCCCAGTGGGCGCGCGCCAAGAGCTTCGACACCTTCGGCGTGTTCGGCCCGGTGATCGCGACCGGCCTCGACCCGATGGCGCTGTCGATCCGGACCGTCGTGGACGGCAAGGAGCGCCAGAACTACCCGGTCAGCGACATGATCTTCCCGCCGGCAAAGCTCGTGAGCTACCTGTCGCGGGACATGACGCTCCTGCCCGGCGACGTGATCGCCTGCGGCACCTCGATCGGGGTCGGCGCCATGCGCGCCGCCAGCAACGCCATCGAGATCGCGATCGAAGGCATCGGCAGCTTGCGCAACAGCTTCGAGCAGCAGGTGCCGTTCAAGTACTTCGAGGGCGCGACCAGGCCCATGCGGACCTGCGTGGTCGGTGCCGGCGCCATCGGCGGCCTGATGGCGGCGAAGCTGGCGCTCGGGGGCCATCCCGTGACCGTGATCGACGTCGGATCGCATCTGGCCGCGATCCGGGAGGGCGGCTTGAAGCTGATCTGGGAGGACGGCAGCGAGCAGACCGCCCAGGTCAAGGCGGTCGAGAGCGCCGCCGCGGCGGGCCCGCAGGACCTCGTGATCCTGGCGGTCAAGGCGCATTTCCTCGACCAGGTGGTGCGCGAGATCGACGCCATGCTCGAGCCCGCGACCATGATCATGACGGTCCAGAACGGCCTGCCCTGGTGGTATTTCCAAAAGCACGGCGGGCCGTACGACGGCCACAAGCTCGAGACCCTCGATCCCTCGGGCATCCTCGCACGCAAGATCGATCCGGACCGGGTTCTCGGGTGCGTGGTCTATCCGGCCGCGCATGTCGCGGCGCCCGGCGTGATCCACCATGCCGAAGGCGACCGCTTCCCGGTCGGCGAGCTCGACGGCAAGGAGACCGAGCGCGCCAGGTGGGTGCACGACGTCCTGGTCTCGGCCGGCCTGAAGTCGCGCATCCTCGCCGACATCCGCTCCGAGATCTGGCTCAAGGCCTGGGGCAATCTCTCGTTCAATCCGATCAGCGCGCTCTCGCACGCGACGCTGGTCGAGATCTGCCAGTTCCCGGAGACGAGGGCGCTCGCGGCCGACATGATGCGCGAGGCACAAGGCGTGGCCGGCAAGCTCGGGATCAAGTTCCGCCACACCATCGAGAAGCGGATCGAAGGCGCCGAGGGCGTCGGCGCGCACAAGACCTCGATGCTCCAGGACGTCGAGCTCGGCCGCTCGCTCGAGACCGAAGCCCTGGTCGGCTCGATCCTCGAGCTGGCCAGGCTCACCGACACGCCCGCGCCCTCGATCCAGGCGGTCTACGCCTGCGTCAAGCTCCTGAACAAGGTGATGCTGACCGAAGGCGGCGGCGTGCGCCTGAGCAGGGCGGCGTAAGAGCATCCCTGCCTGGCGGAACCAGCCCGCTACCCCTTCCGCCACCCCGAGCGTAGGGACTGAACGATCTGCCTTCGCTTGCCGGGCGGAGCGATGCTGTGATATCGTCGCTGCCATCAGTTGGAGAAGCGAGCGTGAGTCAAGTGATCGTGCGCAATCTGGATGATGAGGTGATCGCCACGCACAGGCGGCGCGCCAAGGCGCGCGGGGTATCGCTGGAGCAGGAGCTGCGCGACGTGCTGCGCCGCGCCGCGAGGCCGACCAGCGAGGAGCGGCTGCGTCGTGCGACCGAGATCGCGGCGATGACGCCCGCGCTTGCTCCAGGCCGGGAACGCACGCCGGCGGAGGTCCTGATCCGCGAAGGCCGCGAGGATCGATGACGCTGGTCGTGGACGCCAGCGTCGCTCTGAAATGGTATCTGATCGAAGACGGCGCGGAACCGGCGAGGCAGATCCTGGCCGATGGCGACACGCTGGTGGCCCCGGAATTGATCGTGGCCGAGGTATGCAACGCTTGCTGGCTCGCCGGTCGGCGGGGCGAGATCAGCCCGACCCAGCAAAGTCACATCGCGGCAGATATCACGCGCGTTTTCGACCGGTTGGAAGGGTTGGTGCCGCACGCCTCCCGAGCGATGGCGATCGCGCGCGAGCTCGATCACCCGGTCTACGACTGCTTTTACCTGGCCCTCAGCGAGGCGCTCGATGCGCGGCTCGTCACCGCCGACGGCCGCCTGCTCGCCCGAGTCGCCGGCACGCCGTTCGCCGCCCGCACCCACGGCCTCAAAGGCTATACCCCGCCCAATTGAGCCGAGCACGTCATGCACTTGGTACACCGAGGCGACGCTCGGCCGCTCGCTCGACCGAGGCGCTGGTCGGCTCGATCCTGGAGCTGGCCAGGCTCACCGACACGCCCGCGCCCTCGATCCAGGCGGTCTACGCCTGCGTCAAGCTCCTGAACAAGGTCATGCTCACCGAAGGCGGCGGCGTCCGCCTGAACAAGGCGGCGTAGGCGACAGCATGATACGACCCGAAGAAGGCCTCAGCGCCGTGCCGCCCGGCCGTCTCAATAGCGGTCGTTGAAGCAGGGCCACTCTTGAGAGGCGACTTGGTAGCAGCCGCCTCTGAACGCCTCGTCGTCTGTCCGATTCGCTTCGCCCTCGCACAGGAATGTGCGATAGGCTCGATATGACGGGCAACGAGCTGCTGCGCAGGCTGCGGCGCCTGGCCAGACGGAGAAAGCTGATGCTCCTGTACGAGGGCAGGCCGGGCAAGGGCGGCCATGGTCGGATCTACCTCGGTGAGCGGTTCACCACCATTCCGGCTCTGACGCACGAGATCGCGCCCGGCCTCCTGAGCAAGATCCTGCGCGATCTCGGTCTGAGCAAGCGCGATCTGTCGTGAGGTGCGCGATGGCACATGCGTTTCCCTATCGGTTCGAGCCGCAGGAGTCGGGCGGCGTGCTGGTGCAGTTCATCGACGTGCCCGAGGCGCACAGCTTCGGTCCGACCGAGGCGGCCGCGGGCGACAACGCGCTCGACTGCCTGATCGCGGCGCTCGGCGGCTATATCAAGCTCGGCCGCGCGATTCCCGAGCCGAGCCCGGCCCGCGGGCGGCCCGTCGCCGCCTTGCCGCCCCTGGTCGCGGCCAAGCTCGCGCTCTACGAGGCGATGCGCGCCGAGCGGATCACCAGGACCGATCTCGCCCGCCGGCTCGGCCTGCAGGAGAACGCCGTCCGTCGCCTCCTCGATCTCGATCATCGCTCGCACCTCGACCAGATCGACCGCGCGCTCGCCGCCCTCGGCAAGCGTCTCGAGGTGCGGGTGCTGGCGCCCGCTTGAGTTCCACTGGTGAAGCTGACCGACACCCCCGCCCCCTCGATCCAGGCGGTCTACGCCTGCGTCAAGCTCCTGAACAAGGTGATGCTCACCGAAGGCGGCGGCATACGCCTGAGCAAGGCGGCGTAGCGGGGCCGTTCGCCTCCCGAGTTCGCTAGCTCGTCCCTCTCCGACTGGACCGTGTGTCTCAGGTGGACCCCAAAGCTAAGGCGTTCGTCACCAACCTCTGTCCATAATTCCTGGCCGCTTGAGACGTCAGCAGGTAGACGATCGCCATCGCACCTGCGTAGAAGATCCATAGCACCAGATTTTGGGCCAGGAAGATGCCCACCGGTACGAACGTCAGCAAAAAGAGAGCGGTCAGAGTGGCCGTATCCCTCGTCGCCAGGTAGCTCCGATGGGCGTCAGTGACCGATGGCTCCCCGCTATACGCCTGATAGATCCTATACCAGAGCCGATTTTGGTCGTCAGGCGCTGAAGGTAGCGGCCCAAAACGTGTTTCCAGCACCTTCGGGTCGACCCGTGGATCCTCATGCATATAGCGCGCGAATGCTCGGCAACCCGGCAGAGGATCTCGCATCCGCCAGAACACCAGCCTCGCCTTGTTATTTTCGCTTAGCAGGCCGTTGAGAACTAGGGCGAGAATGCCAAGCACAACCGAGACGGCGGCTGAATTCAAGGCGGCCTTGGACAGGCTCCAGGCGCCGGCGCGGGAGATTCTTGATCAAATTCCTAACATGGCGTACACTCGGATCGCGTCTGCGGCCCGAAGGGGCCGGGTGGCGGACGGGATACGGTTTGGTGCGCTCGAAAACCGAATGAACCCGAGGGATCGGCCGAAATCAATGGCTTGGCGATCCTGAGGTGTCGATTTTCAGGTTCACCCAGGGCACCTCAGGCCACAGGTGCCCCCAGAAAACTATTCCGCTTCCGCCCTCCGCCTCCCTTTCCCTCCGCCCTGCGGGCGGTGCCGGCGCAGGGATTCCCAGGGTCGCATGGACCATAGAAACCATTGGTTAACGACGATTGGTTAAGGATTCATTGACGTGAAGCGTCGCGGCGCCGGCGCGCGTCTATGGCCCCGGAAGCCGAGTGGCGGACGGGGCGCGGTGTCAGGCGCGCGAAAATCGAACGAACCCGATGGATCGGCCGAAATCAAGGACTTAGCGATTCGAGCGTGGCGATGATTGCCCGCTCATGGGTCCGGAGCGCCCTTCGATCCAGCGATAGCTCGGCCGCTCGCTCGAGACCGAGGCGCTGGTCGGCTCGATCCTGGAGCTGGCCAGGCTCACCGACACGCCCGCGCCCTCGATCCAGGCGGTCTACGCCTGCGTCAAGCTCCTGAACAAGGTGATGCTGACCGAAGGCGGCGGCGTGCGCCTGAGCAAGGCCGCGTAACCGGCGCTCCCGCGCAGCGGGAACCAGGACGCGGCGCAAGGAGCCGCCGCGCCGGCGCTCCTGCGAGCGCATTCCGGAGCTGTCCGAACTCACCTCCGGGCCCGCCCCTGTGGTCTGATCGCGGGATCTCCTGCGATGTCCCCACGATCCGGGCGATCCATGCTGCGACAGCCTCACCGCACGAGGTCACGCCGAAGCCGGCCGCGCCACCGGCACGCCCCCGAGGACTCTCATCTCATGCGCGCGGCATCGGGATCAGGTGCGTCGCGACACCCGAAGGGCGGAGCACGGCGCCGGCGAGGCCACGAGCTCTTGATCAAATTCCTAGGAAGAGGTAAGCTGGGTACGCTTGTGGCGGCCTCGGGGAAAGGGCGAGCGCTTGCGGGCGCGCGAAACCGAACGAACCCAAGGAATCGGCCGAGATCAGGGAGTTAGGTTTAGATCAGCGATTCGGCGTGCGGGGTTTCGAGGGGGTGGCGCGGCACCAACGCGGTCCTGTTAGCGGGCAGGGGACCTTGCCTCGCCGCTTGGTCAGATGAGCTCGTGCCGTATCATGGCGATGATGGTGGGAGCGACGATGGTGGGGGCGACGATGGGGGCGGTCACGACCGCCGGCGCAGGGCGGCGCGGCGGGCGGCGATGTCGGCGGCCGTGCCCCGGAACGCGCCCAGCGTCTCGATGTTGATCGAGGCCGCCGCCGCCGCGAACGCGCCGCAGTCGGCCAGATCGTCGGAGGTCAGCCGCCGCGCCAGGTAGGCGGCAAGAAAGGTGTCGCCGCAGCCGGTGGCATCGCGCATCCGGCGCGGCGGCACGGCGTCGACCGCGTGCGCGCCGTCCGGGCCGTAGATCGTGGCGCCGGCGCTGGCGCGGGTGACCAGCACCTCGC
>JBOHKK010000201.1:0-11508 GCA_050729115.1 Geminicoccaceae bacterium
AGCCCGCTCCCCCTCCCAACCGCCCCAAGGGTACCATCGCTGGGTGGTTGGGAGGGGGAGCGGGCCGGGGCCGCGGGTCCACCCAAGGGGAAAATGGTCTAGAGCAGCATCCGAATTGACGAGAGATCGCCGACGGCGATCATCGTCCGGATAAAGCTGCTCTAATCAACTGAGATAGAGCAATTTTCTCCCGATGAGCGGAAGATGTCGTGATCCGCAGCGGGTTCGCCTCATCGGGAATTGCTCCAGCAGCGCAACCCGCAGGATCCCGCTCACGTACGACTTCCCGATCCCCTGCGCCTCGGCGATCGCGCCGACCGAGAGGGTTCTTTCACGCTTTACCCTTTCTTTTAAGATTCCATCACTAACCTCAAGTGGAGAAGCATGAGACCACAGCTCGGCTGCGCGGCGTCACCCGAGCGGCGCCATGCGGCGAGTGTGGTCGGCGCCACGCCAATGCGGCCAGAGCGAGGGATGAGGGACACAATGGCGACAGTGATGGTCAAGTCGAGCACGAAGCCGGGTCCCGGCCGGGCTCGTGCGCAAGATACCGACCGGCATGTCGGGGCCCGCATGCGCGAGCGCCGGATCATGCTCGGGCTGACCCAGCACCAGATGGCCGAGTTGATCGGGGTCACCTATCAGCAGGCGCACAAGTACGAGAAGGGGATCAATCGCGTCGCCGCGGGGCGCCTGTACCACATCGCTCAGGCGCTCGGGGTCGAGGTCGGCTACTTCTTCGAGGGATTGGGCAGGGACAACGCGGTCAAGGCGACGCCGCAGCGGCGGCTGCTGCTGGAGCTGGGGCGCAGCTTCATCGCCATCCCGATTCGCAAGCACCAAGATGCCATCTGCTCACTGGTGCGCGCCCTGGCCGAGCCCGACGCCGGGCACTGAGCCGCGCGTGCTCGTCGCGCCTGCCCAGCCGCGCCTCGCGACGATGGTCGCGCCGAACCTCGCCGACTTGGTGGCGCCGGGCCAGGTAGACGCCGACAAGCTCGGGCGATCGCCTTGACTACGGCGCTGTCGGGCCGCGACCGATTGGCGGGACGAACTCGCTGCCGTCCGGAGCGACGGTTCGCTTGCGACCGCCCCGGCGTTGGAACCGCATGGGGGATGCGGACAACCAACGTCTTCCCGTCAAACACCGCGGCAGGGTCGGCACCGTCAACTTCACCGACGCGAGCAATACCAGGCACAGAAAGTTCTGACCTTTGCGCCTGGACTGCGCGCCCGGGTTGGTGGGCGGCGGGCGCGCCCCGCGAAGGTGAAATCTTCACGGGACCGGTATAAGGCATACTTCTTCCCTGTCGGCGTGCCGGGGCGGTTCCGGCAGTACAACGCGCCCGCCGACTTCGTCGAGACCGCCAACACCATCGGCCTGCCGCGGTATGCCAAGCAGGCGGTGGATCAGCAGTTCGCCCGCTGGGTGATGCTGCACGTGCAGTCCAACCCGTTGCCGATCTGCACCCGGCCACGCGTGCTGATCAAGGGCAAGCGCACTGATGACAGCGTTCGCGCCAGCCGGCGGTCATGCTACCCAGCTGGGCTTGATTGCAGGAAGGGCTGACGCGATCGTCGGCTTCCTGCTCGACGTTCCGCGGTATGTGCACTCGATGAAGATCGCGACCTTCAACATCAACAATGTCGTTCGCCGGCTATCGAACCTTCTGGATTGGCTTCGTACCTCGGAACCGGACGTCGTCTGCCTGCAGGAGCTGAAGGCGACTGACGCGAGTTTCCCGCAAGCGGCGATCGAAGATGCTGCCTACGGCGCAGTCTGGCGGGGACAGAGGAGCTGGAACGGCGTCGCGATCTTAGCGAGGGATCGAAAGCCAGTCCTGGTGCGGGACGAACTGCCTGGCGATCCCGGGGATACGCAAAGCCGCTACATCGAGGCGGCCGTGGGCGGCGTGCTCATCGGCTGCATCTACCTCCCGAACGGCAATCCACAGCCGGGCCCGAAGTTCGAGTACAAGCTGGCCTGGTTCGAACGGCTCATCGCCCATGCGGCCGAGCTCTATCGAGCGGGCGTGCCGGCCGTCCTCGCGGGCGACTACAACGTCGTCCCCACGGATCTGGACATCTACCCGACGAAGTCCTGGGCCAACGATGCGCTGCTGCAGCCGGAGAGTCGGGCGGCATTCCGGCGCCTCCTGGACCAGGGCTGGACCGATGCGATCCGCACGCTTCATCCCGCGGACCCGATGTACACGTTCTGGGACTACAAGCGGAACCGCTGGCAGCGCAACGCCGGACTTCGCCTCGACCACCTCCTGCTCAGTCCGCCGCTGGTCAGTCGCCTCCTGGAGGCTGGGGTTGATCGCTACGTCCGAGGGCAAATCGGAGCTAGTGATCACGCGCCAGCTTGGATTGTGCTCCGCTGATGACGGCGTTTGCCGGGGCCGTGGACGCAACATTCGCTGCTTTCGGAGTTTACGCCGTCTACACGCCGGTCATTGGCGCGCCGATCTCGGTGGGCGTCATCGCGCGGCGCCCGGATACTGTGGGCGGCTTCGGCGAAACCCGCATCCACGCCGAGACCGCGACATTCGAGCTGCGGGTGAGCGAGGTCGCCAGCCCGCGTCCCGGCGATCAGCTTGCCGCGGACGATGAGACATTCGTCGTGCAAGGCGAGCCCGAGCGCCGCGATCCCGACCGGCTGGTTTGGACGTTGGACGTACGACCGGCGTGAGTCAGCCTGCGCCGCCCAGCTCCATGGAATCAGATAGCCTCACCGACGGCGAGTGGCGGAGACACCGCGATGGTCATCCAGGCGCCGGCATTCTCACCATCGGCCAACTTCGCGACGCTCCATCGGTAGCCGACGACCTCACCCATCTCACCGGTGACGGTCACCGCGAAAACGGCCTGATCGTCTGTGCGCGAGACTTCCCTGACCTCATGCGACCGGTGGTCCAGCAGCATCCGATACAGCGGCCCCTTGATCATCTGCGCGAAGCGCGGCAGCGGACCGGTCATGCGCTTGTTGTCGGGGTGCGCGAAAGCCCAGGTTTGCGCGATCCCGGCGTCGGTCTCCGGTGTGTCGTTCGCCTGCAGCGCGGCCAGCTGGATCGCGACGACCTCTGCCGGCGACAACGCAGGGTCGGGCATTCGAACGTCCGCCGCCCAGGACGGCGCGGTCATGGCCAGTAAGGCCGCCGCCAGCAGACCCGATCGCATGATGACCTCCCAACTGTTTGTAGCCCGGAACCGGAATGGATCGGCGGGCGTAGTTCAGCCATGTTATGTGGCGCGTCTCGAGGGCGATACGACTGCCGTCGTCTATAGGATCAGCAGTCGAACCCGGACAAGGCGGTTCGCATCAGGCTCTCGTGGATCCTCGATGTGACGCGGTCGCGAGTCGACCCACATGGCAGTTCGGTGCGAACCGACGAGCGACGATACCCAGGCCAGGTCTGCATCACGAGACCAAGAGGCGTATGCCCGACTTGAGCGCCGTACCTTTGTCCGCCGTGCGGCCGACGTACAGCTCGATGTCCCCGGGCTCCAGGCAGGAAGTCAGGTCGGGTCGCAGGAAGATCAGATCATCGGCGGCGAGCGTGAACCGGACGGCGCCTGCTCCTTGCGGCTCGAGGGCGACCTTCGCCATCCCCTTGAGCTCGAGCACCGGCCGGGTCACGCTTGCCACCGGATCGCGGACGAACAGCAGCAGGGATTCCTCGCCCGCCATCGGGCCCCGGTTGATGACGTCGCACTCGATGGTGATCGATTCGCCCGGCCGCAGTTCGGCGGCGCTGGTGCGCAGACCGCTGAGCTCGAATCGTGTATAAGACAAGCCGTGTCCGAACGGGAACAGCGGCTCTACGGGTAAGTCGAGGTATTTGCTGGAGTAGTGGAGCGCGGGATCAGGCGGACGACCCGTGGGCCGCTGGGCATAAAAGATCGGGATCTGTCCGATGTCGACCGGCCAGCATACCGGCAGCCGGCCCGTGGGGTTGTATCGACCACTCAGCACGTCGCCAACGGCATGGCCCGCCTCGCAGCCGAGGAACCAAGTGGCGAGCACCGCCTGCGCGCGCTCGAACAGCCACGGCACCATGAGGGGGCGGCCCGATGAGAGCAACACGACGACGGGCTTGCCGACGTCCAGCACCGCCTGCGCGAGCTCGCCCTGACGTCCGGGCAGACCCGGGCGGGCGCGGCTCGCGGCCTCGCCGCTCAGCTGCCGGGCCTCGCCCAGGCAGAGCACCACGACGTCGGCCGCGCGGGCGAGATCGAGGGCCGCCGGGATGTCGTCCGTCTCGTCGCCAGCGATCCCGACCCCGGGTGCGTACACGATCTCGCTGCCCGGCAGCGCCGCGCGCACGCCTTTGAGGATCGTGACCATGTCCTCGGCGCGCCCCGCGGCCGCCCAGGGCCCAAGCATGTCATCCTGGGAGTCCGCGAGCGGACCGAGCACAGCGATCCGCTGCGTCCCATCCTGCAACGGCAGCAGACCGTCTCGGTTGGTCAGGAGCACGATCGAGCGGCGCGCGGCGTCGCGGGCCAGTTGGCGATGCGCTGCGGCCCGCGCCGGCGCCGGCGCGGCATCGCCTCGCCGGTACGGGTCGTCAAACAGGCCAAGCCGGGCTTTGAGCGTCAGCACGCGCCGGACCGCGGCATCGATCTGCGCCATCGTCACGTGGCCGCGCCCGAGCGCAGTGGGCAGCCCACGAGCATAGGCGCCACCCATCAGGTCGATGTCGACGCCCGCACGCAGAGCCAGGGCCGCCGCCCCGGCGAGGTCTTCGGCAAGGCCGTGCGCGATCAGCTCGGCAACCGCACCGTGGTCACTGACGATGACCCCGCCGAACTGCCAGCGCTCGCGCACGACGCCACGCAACACGGCCGAATTGGCGGTCATTGGCACCCCGGCCAGGTCCATGAACGCCGGCATGATCGCGGCGACGCCCGCGGCCACGGCGACGCGGAACGGCGGCAGGTACACCTCGTTGAACGATCGTTCCGAGATGTCCGCGGAGGCATAATCCCGGCCGGCGATCGCCGCCCCGTAGGCGGCGAGATGCTTGGCCGTGGCGGCCAGGTTCTCGGGCTGCGCGATGTCACCTCCCTGAAGGCCGCGCACCTTGGCCTCGGCAAAGCGCGTCGCGAGCCATGGGTCCTCGCCCGGGCTCTCGGCGATCCGGCCCCAACGCGGATCGCGCGCCACGTCGAGCATCGGCGCGAAGGCGAGGGTCAGCCCGTCGGCCGTGGCTTCCGTCGCCGCGGCCCGTGCCGTTCGTTCCCACAAGGCCGGATCGAATGCCGCCGCCTCGGCGAGCGGAATCGGAAATATGGTCCGGTGACCATGGATCACGTCGAAGGCGAACATCAGGGGAATGCCGAGCCGCGTTTCCTCGACCGCGACCCGCTGGACCTCGCGGGTTCGCTCGGCGCCCCACAGGTTGCTGATGGTGCCGATCCGCCCGGCGCGCAGCTCGGTCATGTAGTCACCCGAGACCTGCGGGCCGGTGACCGCCCAGCCGGCCGAGACGAGAGTCATCTGGCCGATCTTCTCCTCGAGCGTCATGGCCTCAAGAAGCGTCTCGACGCGGGTGGTCAAATCAGGCTCTGGCATGCCGTGGTGCTCCAGCCGTCGAGTCGCTCCTGCGGCGGTATTCTCCGGGTGGTACGCGTACAAGTGTGATAGAGATCACACTCGATCCGTCAATTCTTGGTTAACCCATATTCTCTATCGACGCTAGCGGTGGATCGGAGCTATTCAACCTGACCTAGAGGCCATGCCTGACCCGGCGAGGCGTCCTCGCGCCAACGTCCTCCTGTACCTCGCCAGACAGGCTCAAGGCCCGACGATAAGGATGCAGCGCCATGGATGTTCGCGTCGAGCCGCGAAGATCGCAGGTTCCTTCCGACCGCAAGCCGGCCACGGCTGGCGGCAGATCGGGCGCGGGCGGCGACAGTATCATCGCCCAGTTGGGCTCCCTGCTGCCCGCGCTCAGGGCTTCGCAGTACCGGCGGCGGCTGGGCCTGCTGACCGCCGGCATCGTCCTCGTGATCTGCGCGAATTCGGTCGGGCAGATCAGGCTGAACGCTTGGCAGGGTGCCTTCTTCGACGCGATCGAGCAGCGCGACGTGGCCATTTTCGGCGCTCAGCTTCTGGTGTTCGGGCTGATCGTCGGCGCCCTGCTCGTGCTGGTCGTGGCGCAGACTTGGCTGAAGGAGATGCTCCAGGTCCGGCTGCGGGAATGGCTCACCCATGACCTGCTCGACCGCTGGCTGGCGCCGAAGCGGGCCTATCTTCTGGCCCACGCCGGCGAGATCGGGGTCAATCCCGACCAGCGCGTCCACGAGGATACGCGGCATCTCATCGCTCTCTCGACCGACCTCGCGGTCGGCCTGCTGCAGGGGGCGCTGCTCCTGGTCAGCTTCATCGGGGTGCTCTGGGTGTTGTCGGCGCAGGTCGTGTTCGTGGTCGGCGACCGTAGCTTCTCGATTCCGGGCTACATGGTCTGGTGCGCGCTCACCTATGCGATCGGCGGTTCCTGGCTCGCCTGGCGGGTCGGTCGCCCGCTGATCCCGCTCAACGCCACCCGCTACGCGCGCGAGGCGGAGCTTCGCTTCGCGCTGGTCCGCGTCAGCGAATGCGCCGAGGGGATCGCCCTCCACGGCGGCGAGGCGGACGAGCGGCGCATCCTCGATGGCAGGGTCGGCCGCGTCGTGACGGTGATGCGGGGCCTGGCGGGCAGGCTTGCCCGACTCACCTGGGTGACTTCGGGCCACGGCTGGCTCGGCATCGTCGCGCCGATCCTGGTCGCGGCACCCGGGTATTTCGGCGGCGGTCTGTCCTTCGGCGGGCTGATGATGGTGATCGGCGCCTTTAACCAGGTGCAGCAGTCGTTGCGCTGGTTCGTCGAGCACTTCCACCAGATCGCCGATTGGCGCGCCACGCTGTTGCGGGTGATGGCGCTGCGCGAGGCGCTCTCGGTGAACGATGCGCCCGGCAGCGAACCGGGGGAGATCGGGCTGGTCGACCATGCCAGGGGGCATCTCGGGTTCGAGAACCTGAGCGTGGCCGTGGGCGGCGACCGTGCCACGCTCGACCACGGCCGGGTCGAGGTCGCCCCGGGGGAGCGCGTCCTGATCATTGGCGAGCGAGGCTCGGACAAGAGCACGCTGTTCCGGGCGATGGCCGGATTGTGGCCGTGGGGCAGCGGCACCATCCATCTGCCGCCACGGCGGAGCATGATGTTCATGCCGCAGCGCCCCTACCTGCCGCTCGGCAGCCTGCACGCCGCGGTGAGCTATCCAGCCGAGCCCGAGCGCTTCGAGAGTGCTGAAGTGGGCGCTGCCCTCGAGCGTGTCGATCTCGATTACCTCGTGCCCTCGCTCGATCGCGAGGAGAGGTGGGACAAGAACCTCTCACTGGACGAGCAGCAACGCCTGGCCTTCGCGCGCCTGCTCCTGCACCAGCCGCGCTGGGTGCTGCTCGACGATGCCATGGGCGCGCTCGAAGAGGACCACCGTCGGCTGATGCTGTCGATCTTTGAGCACGAACTCGCCGATGCCGCCGTGATCACCATCGGCCGCAGCCTTGTCCACAACGGCTTCTATTCCCGGGTCATGCACTTCCGCCGCCGGCCGGAGGGGGCCGTCCCGCTGCCCCTGCGCCCGCGGCCTCGCCCGGTGCCGCCTGCGGCGGCATTCGCGGCGGCCGAGCGCTTTCAGGCTCGTGGGTAGGGCGGTCGGTCGGCGGCACCGCACTACGCCTTGGCTTGGTAGCGCTGACCGGGAGCATCGATCGGCGACGGTCACCGGCACCGCGCGGCCGCCTGCGCCAAGGTGGTCGATTCCAGATCGGCGGCGATCACTAGTACTAGTGCGCCGTAAACGCGGCTCGGCGCGCCGGCTACCCACATCGGTGCCACGAGCGGCTCTGCGATCCGCGCCAAGTCAAGGCCGCGCCCGCGCGATCTCGATGAGATTGCCGTCGGGATCGCGGGTGTAGATGGAGGTGATCGGGCCGGTGGCGCCGGTGCGCTCTACGGGACCTTCGATGATCGGATGGCCGAGAGTTTCCAGGCGTTCGCCGACCTCCGCAAGCGGCCGCCCGGTCAGGAAGCACAGGTCGGCCGAGCCCGGTGTGGGATGCGCGGACTTGGGTTCGAACTCATGGCCCGCGACGTGCAGGTTGATCTTGTGGCTGCCGAAGTGCAGCGCGTGGCGCCCGTCGCCAAACGTCTCGAGCCGCATGCCGAGCCCCTCGATGTAGAACCGCACGGTCGCGTCCAGATCGCGCACGGTCAGCACCACATGGTCCAGACTTACGATCATTGCTATCGTCCGGCTTTCTGCTCATCGAGGCGCGCCCGCTCGGCCTTGGTCAGCTGCGTCTTCACCCGCTCGTAGGAATGCTCGACCAGGCCCAAGATGTCGTCGTCGCCGAGCGAGCCGTCGAGCTCGATGGTGATCCAGTGCCGCTTGTTCAGATGATAGCCGGGCGTGATGCAGGCGTGCTCGGCGCGCAGGATCTCGCCGAGGAACGGATCGCACTTCAGGCTGACGGCGAGGCGGTCGTTGCGGCGGCCGAGGATGGCGAACATCCTGCCGGCAATCTTGAACGCTTGGACGCTCGGGCCGAAGGGCTGGTCCCTCCGCGCGCCCGCAAGCGCCTCCAGGTGGGCCGAAAGTCGCTCCGGCGTCATGGTCCGCCCGCCCCCTCATTCCTCGCCGAACTGGATCTGCTCCATGTCGTCGTCGGAATAGCCGAAGTGCTGGCCGACCTCGTGGATCAATCACAACGCGGCCGGCTGCACCCGGCGGAGGCCGCCGGTGATCTCGGCCTCGCGCCGTCTGGCTAGCGCCAGATCGTAGGCGCTCTGCATCTCGAGCCACGTCGTGGCGTCGCCCCCAAAGGCCGCCTCGAGGCGCAGCGCCATCTCCGGGGAGATGCCGCACCGCTCGTTGACCAGCCGGTCGACGGTCTGCCGGGTCACGCCAAGCGCCTTGGCGGCTTGCGTGATGCTCAGGCGCAGGGGTTCGATGCACTCCTGCCGGACCACGCGGCCAGGGTGCGGGGGATTGTACATGGCCATTTCGACCTGCCCTTCAGTGATAGTCGGTCAGCTCCACGTCGAACGCGTTGCCGTCCTCAAAGCGAAAGATCACGCGCCAGTTGGCGCGGACGGTAACGCTCCAGTACCCGGCCAGATCGTCCTTGAGGGCGTGCAATCTGAATCCAGGCAGATTCATCGCCTGAATGCGCCGCGCGCGGTCGAGAACGCCTAAGATGTTCTCGATCCTGTCGACCATGTCCGGCGAAACCTTGCTGCGGTCGCCCCGCTCGTAGAGACGCTTGAGCCTGCGGTCCTTGAAGCTCTTGATCATCCAGCAAGCAACGTAGTGCGCAACGTTGCATGCGTCAATCATTGCTACGATGCGTGATCATTCGTCGCCGAACTCGATCTGCTCCATGTCGTCGTCGGAATAGCCGAAGTGATGGCCGATCTCGTGGATCAGGGTGTTGCGCACGAGGGCGTCGAGCGGCTCGCCGGTCTCGCACCAGTAGTCCAGAAGCGGGCGGCGGTAGAGGAAGATCATGTCGACGTCCTGGCGCGGCGGGCCGAGCTCGGAGCCGTGCCCGACCGGGACGCCGCGGTACAGCCCGAGCAGATCGAACGGGCTCTCGAGCGCCATCTCGCGCTCGGTCGCCGCGTCGGGGAAGTCCTCGACCTTGATCACGACGTCGCCGACGTGCCGGCGGAACAGCGCCGGCAGCCCGGCCAGCACCCGGCGCCCGATGCGCTCGATGTCGCGGGCCGTGGGCGGGGTCGCGCCCGCCGCCCTGTCGTGGGACCTCGGCCCCGCCTTTGGCCTCATGAACCGCCGCCCTCCAGGCGGACAAGATGCGACACCAGCCGGAGCGGTTCAACGCTCACGGCCGCCTCGAGATCGCGCCTTCGATGCCGACGTAAGCGGCGGCCCTGGTCAGCACGTCGGCCTGTTTCAGCCGCCCGGCAGGAGGCCGTGGGACTCGGCAATGGCGTCAAGGCGCAATCGGCCTTCATGCCCTGCATGGCAGACATCCTGCTGCAACAGCAGCAGACAACCTTCCCGTGCCGCACGGCGTTGATCAGTTGTAGCCGCCGATCGGACAGCCCTTCATGCGCTCCAGGAACGCCGTGCGGGTCGACATCATCTGGTCGTCCATGTCGCTGAAGCGGCAGGGCACCCCGGAGCCGCCACATCCCGCAAGTCCCAGGACGGCCAGCAGCATCAACCTCGGCCAAAGGTGCCGGACCAGGCCGGCGCCGGGCGCATCGGCTGGTGACGCCGCCGGGCAAGGCCGCGGACCGGCGCGGTCCGGGTACCCTCGAACTGCATCAGAGGCGAGGCGCGGCGGCGGGCGAGAGGGTGGCATCGGCTTCCCGGATCGCTGGACGTGGCGAGTCCCACGTGATCCTCCTGTACTGGCGGCGCCGGGCGCAGTCAAACTTTGCCGGGCGCCAGGCGGTCGAGGCGCAGGCGGTGACGCTCGTCGGTGAGCCGCCAGACGCCGCCGAGGACCGCGAGCAGGACCCCGGTGCCGGTCGCGCCGGCGATCAGGAACATGATCAGCAATTGATACTTCACCGCCTGGGTCGGCTCGACCCCGGCCAGGATCTGCCCGGTCATCATGCCGGGCAGTGCTACCACGCCGGTCGCCGCCATGGCATTGATGATCGGCATGAACCCGCTGCGCAGCGCCTGGCGGGAGACCGGCCGCAGCGCCTCCCAGCGCGTGGCGCCGAGCATCAGCTGCGCCTCGATCGCGAGGCGCTCGCGCGCGGCGACCGTGGTCAGGCCGTTCAGGCCGAGGCTGATCCCGGTCATGGCGTTGCCCAGGATCATGCCGAACAGCGGAATCGCGTAGCGCGGCGCGTACCACGGATCGGCGCGGATCTGGGTCGACAGCGCGAGCACGGTCACCACGGCCGCCGCGAGCATCATGGTCGAGGCGCCGAGGCCATAGGCCCACCAGCCGGCGAGCCGGCGCTCCTGGCGTGCCATGACCTCGCGTCCGGCGAACAGGCCCATCAACAGCGCGACCAGCCCGGTCAGCCAGGGCGAGTCGAGGGCGAACAGCGCCTCGAGGACCAGGCCGACCAGCAGCAGCTGCACGGTCATGCGCAACGCCGCGACGACCAGTTGGCGCTCGAGGCCCAACGCCAGCAGATAGGACAGCACGGCGTCGAGCGCGAGCAGCGTCGCCGCCGCCGCGACGTCGGCGTAGGCGAGCGGGATGTAGCCGGCGATCATGTCCGCTCCTGGTGGACCTGGCCGGCCTCGACGCGCACGATGCGTGCGGCCATGCGCCCCGCCTGGGCAGGGTCGTGGGTGACCATGAGGATCGCGACCCCGGCCTGGAGCTGGCGGCAAAGGATCGCTTCCACGACCGCCCCCGTGTCCTGGTCGAGCGCTGCGGTCGCCTCGTCCAGCAACAGCGCCCGCGGCGCCAGCAGCAGGGCGCGGGCCAGCGCCAGACGCTGGCGCTCGCCGCTCGAGAGG
>JBOHKK010000202.1:0-11504 GCA_050729115.1 Geminicoccaceae bacterium
CTCGAGCTGAGCGAGATCAGCGAGCCATAGTCCTTGTAGACGAAAGGCAGGAGGTCCTTGCCCTCGAGCCGCCTGGCGAGCGATCGCGCCAGGCGGTAGGCCTGCTGATGCGCCGCCTGGGCGCGCGGCGGCACCGGCCGGTCGCTTTCGGGCTGCGGGGCCGCCGCGCAATCCCCGAGCGCGAAGACGTCGTCGTCGCCTAGGACCTTGAGGGTCTCGTCGACCTTCAGCTGACCGATCCGGTTGACCTCGAGGCCGTCGAGCTCGGCGAGCCACGGCGGTCCTTTCACGCCTGCGGTCCACACGATCAGATCGGCGGGCAGAAACCGGCCGCTTTGCGTGTGCACGCCCTCGGCCGTGACCCGCTCGACCTGTTCGCCGGTGTGGATCTCGACACCGAGGGCCCGCAGTTCGCGCTCGGTCGCGGCCTGGACCCGCTCGGGCAAGGCCGGCAGCACGCTTGGCGCCGCCTCGATCAGGCGTACCTCGACGTCCCGGTCGGGGTGGAATCCCCGCAAGCCGAAGCCGGCGAGCTGGCGCACCCCGTGGCGCAGCTCCGCCGCGAACTCGACCCCGGTGGCGCCGGCGCCGACGATCGCGAAGCGCAGCCGCCGTCCCGTGCCCGAGGCCCTCTCGACGTGGCCGCGCAGAAAGCGGCCGAACACCTGCTGATGGATGCGCTCGGCCTGGCTGTGACTGTCCAGATACAGGCAGTGCTCCTCGACCCCCGGCACGCCGAAGTCGTTGAGCACGCTGCCGACTGCGATGATCAGGGTGTCGTAGCCGAGCCGGCGGCCCGGCACGATCTCGACGCCGCTCGGATCGGTGACCGGCTCGAGCGCGATCTCGCGCCGCGCGCGATCGAGGCCGCTCATCCGGCCGAGCTCGAAGGCAAAGCCGTGCGCGCGGGCGTGCGCGAAATAGTCGAGGCCGTCGGTGTCGACCCGCAGCGTGCCGGCCGCGACCTCGTGGAGCAGCGGCTTCCACACGTGGACCAGCGCGCAGTCGACCAGCGTGACCCGGGCCTTGCCGCGCCTGGCGAGGCGGCGACCGAGCTTGGTCGCGAGTACCAAGCCGCCGGCGCCGCCGCCCACGACGACGAAGTGGTGCAGCGGCGTCGTGCCGGTCGCGGCCGATGGCTCGGCAGTCGGCGGCGCGCTCGGCGCCGGCTCGACGGACTGGTCGAGACCCCGAGCGACCGGCTCGCGCGCCGACGTGGCGATGCTCGGGATCATCGGCTTTCCCTTCGTCCACCTCACGAGGTCGCCAGACCGGCCCACGCTCAGCCTGGGCGCCGCTCGCCAAAGGCGGCGAGCCAGGGCAGATCCTCTCTTGTGAGGCCTCGCCGTGCAAGCTCGGCATCGCTCATCGCAGCGAGCCTCTGGTAGCGCTGCGCCGCCGCGAAGCCGTCGGCGATCCCGAGCAGCACCCGTTTCGATGCGTTGGCGAGCCGCCGCCAGGTTCCGGCCGTCGGACGCTGCAACGCGATGTCGGTCATGTCGCATCTCCGCAGGAGCATGAACTTCGTCGGCCGGCACGTCGCATCGGGCGGTGCCCACCGCTACTTAAATGGCACCGCGCGGCTACGCTTTTACTGCGCTTATTGCAACGCAGCAATGCAGGTTTGATAGAGTGCCATCGAGGGCTGATTTGCGACATGTCGCGCTTACCGTTCGAGCGCGGCCGTGTTTGCCACAGGAGTATTCAAGCGTCGCTCGCCCACGAAGCCGCCATGCCAGGCCGCGGATGCTGCGTTGCGGCATGTTCATAAACGATAGGGAGGGCGCCGTCGGTTGCGGTCACCACCATCTCGAGGGCCGGATTGAGCCGCCATGGCCGACGCTCTGAACCCGGCTGGGGGAGGCGCTGTTCGAGTCCGCGGTCCCGAGCGTGGGGCGCGCCGGTGCGCCCGGCTTGGCCCGGGCTTGATCAGGTGATGACCGAAGGGGCGGTGCGGCCGGTGCGTTCGCGAATTCCGGCCACCTGATCGGCGAGCCGGATCAGGGGTCGCAACACCGCCTGCGGGTCCCGGTCGTGCTTGGTGGGATCCGCCTCGAAGGTTTCGAGGTAGACCCGAAGGGTCGCGCCTGCGGTGCCGGTGCCCGACAGCCGGTAGACGATCCGGGAGCCGTCCTCGAGCAGGACGCGAATGCCCTGCCTGGTGCTCACCGAGCCGTCGATCGGGTCCCGATAGCTGAAGTCGTCGGCGTGTCCGACCACGAGGTCGCCAAATCGCGCGCCGCGCAGCCGGGCCACGCGCGTCCGCAGCGCATCCATGAGGTCGGCGCCGGCATCGGCGTCGATTTCCTCGTAGTCGTGGCGCGAGTAGAAGTTGCGGCCGAAGCGCGCCCAGTGGTCGCGCACGATCGTTGCGACCGGCTCCCGCCGCGCCGCCAGGATGTCGAGCCACAGCAGCACTGCCCAATGGCCATCCTTCTCGCGCACGTGGTTGGAGCCGGTGCCGAAGCTCTCCTCGCCGCAGATCGTCGCCTTGCCGGCATCGAGCAGGTTGCCGAAGAACTTCCAGCCGGTCGGCGTCTCGAAGCAGGGAATGCCCAGCGCCAGGGCGACGCGATCGGCGGCGCGCGAGGTCGGCATCGAGCGCGCGATCCCCGCGAGCCCTGCGGCGTAGCCGGGGGCGAGATGGGCGTTGGCGGCGAGGATCGCGAGGCTGTCGGAGGGCGTCACGTAGATGCCGCGGCCGAGGATCAGGTTGCGGTCGCCATCGCCGTCCGAAGCGGCGCCGAAGTCCGGCGCATCCGGGCCCATCATGGTCTCCATGAGCTCCCTGGCGTGCGCCGGGTTGGGGTCGGGATGATGGCCGCCGAAGTCCTCGAGCGGCTCGCCGTTCACGACCGAGCCGGCGGGCGCGCCGAGCCTGTTCTCGAGGATCGCCCGGGCGTAGGGTCCCGTGATCGCCGACATGGCGTCGTAGCGGAGGCGAAACCCGCTCTCGAGCAGCGCCGCGATGCGCTCGAAGTCGAACAGGCTCGCCATCAGCTCCGCGTAGTCGGCGACCGGATCGACGATCTCGATCACGGCGTCGCCGAGCCGGGACTCGCCCTGCCGGTCGAGCGCGACGTCGCCGACCTTCCGGATCCGGTACTCGCCGATCCGCCGGGTGCGTTCGTAGATCGCCTCGGTGAGCGTCTCGGGCGCCGGACCGCCGTTGGCGACGTTGTACTTGATCCCGAAATCACCGTGCGGCCCGCCGGGATTGTGGCTGGCCGAGAGAATCAGGCCGCCGAACGCTTCGCGCTTGCGGATGATGCAGGACGCCGCCGGGGTCGAGAGCAGGCCGCCCCGGCCGACCACGATGCGCCCGAAGCCGCCCGCCGCGGCCATCTTCAAGATGGTCTGGACGGCGGTCCGATTGTGATGGCGGCCATCGCCGCCGACCACCAGCGTCTTACCGCGAAAGTCGTCCAGGGAATCGAATACCGACTGGACGAAGTTCTCCAGATAGTGCGGTTGCTGGAATACCTGGACTTTCTTGCGCAGACCGGAGGTGCCCGGGCGTTGCCCCTCGAACGGGGTGGTGGCGACGGTGCGTATGGTCATGGCGACGGCCTCGGTTCGAGCGGCGGCAGGTCGGGTGCCGGTCGCGGCAAGCAGTTGTCGATACAGCCGGTCATAGGCCTGGGCCGGCGCCGTCCAGTCGACCTTGCGGGTCATCGCGCGGCGCTGGGTCGCCCGCCAGCGCGCCGGCTCCCGGTACAGCGCGAGCGCACGCTCGAGGGCGAAGCCGAGCGCCAGGGCGCTCACCGGCGCGAACTGGAACCCGGTGGCGACGCCATCGGCGAGCGCCGCCTCGTTGGCGTCGATCACGGTGTCGGCGAGCCCGCCGACCCGGGCGACGACCGGCAAGGTACCGTAGCGCAGGCCGTAGAGCTGGGTCAGGCCACAGGGCTCGAAGCGGGATGGCACGATGATCAGATCCGCGCCTGCTTGCATGAGGTGCGACAGCGGCTCGTCATAGCCGATGATCACCCCGACCCGGCCGGCGCGGGTGCGCGCGGCGGAACGAAACCCCTCCTCCAGGGCAGGGTCGCCGGTGCCCAGCAGGGCGAGCTGGCCGCCGCCGAGAAGCACCGGCAGGGCGTCGAGCAGCAGATCGAGCCCTTTCTGCTCGGTCAGGCGGCTGATCACGCAGAAGAGCGGCGCATCGGCCCGGGATTCCAGGGCGAAGCGGCTCTGCAACGCCCGCTTGTTGACCGCCTTGGCGTTCAGCCGCCGGGCCCCGTAGGGCGCCGCGATGTGCGGATCGCGGGCGGGGTCCCAGACCTCCGCGTCGATGCCGTTGGCGATGCCGGTGAGCGCTCCCGCGCGCTGCCGCAGCACGCCGTCCAGCCCCATGCCCTGCGCCGCGGTCCTGATCTCGCGCGCATAGGTCGGGCTCACCGTGGTCAGGCGATCGGCGTATTGCAGACCCGCCTTCAGGAAGCTGATCTGACCATGGTACTCGAGCCCGGCGACGGTGAAGCTCGCCGGCGGCAGGCGCAGATCGGCCAGCAGCGCCGCGGGGAACAGGCCCTGAAAGGCGATGTTGTGGATGGTCATCACGGTCGGCGGCCGGGGGCGGGCGGCAAACGCCAGGTACGCGGGCGTGAGGCCGCTCTGCCAGTCGTGGGCATGGACCAGATCCGGCGCCCAACCGCCGAGCTCGCCGAGCGCGAGGCGGCTGCCGGCCCAGGACAAGGCGGCGAAGCGAAGATGATTGTCGGGCCAGTCCCTGCCGTCCGGGCCGAGATAGGGATTGCCCGGCCGGTCGTAGAGGTGCGCCGCCTCGAGCGCCATGATCTGGAGCCCGGCAGCGGTGCGGCCGTGGACCAGGCGACCATGTCCGCCGAACAGGTCAGGGACCGCGGCGACGTGGTCGACGTCGCCGAGCTGCTCGACCACGCCGCGATACGCCGGCAGCAGCACGCGCACCTCGGCGCCGAGGGCGGCGAGTGCCCGCGGCAGAGCCCCGGCCACGTCGGCAAGACCGCCGGTCTTGATCAGCGGGTAGCATTCGGGCGTGACCAGCAGAATGCGCACCCGCGGCTCTCCGACCGCTCAGGCCGGGCGGCGCTCGGCGCGCACGCCCACCTCGTCCAGATGCTCGAGCAGATGCGCCGGATCCTCGTACACCCGGTACGCGCCGGCCCGTTCCAGCTCGTCGGTGCCGTAACCGCCGGACAGCAGCCCGATCCCGAGGGTGCGGGCGCGCCGCGCCGCGAGCATGTCCCAGACGCTGTCGCCGACGACGACGGCGCCGCCGACCTCGACGCCGAGCTGGCGCACCGCCTCGAGGAACAGATCGGGGTCGGGCTTGGCATAGGGCACGAGATCGCGCGTGACCACCGGCGTGCCTTCCGGCACGTCCAGCATCGCGACCGCGAGCCCGGCGGTTGCCATGCGCCCGCTCGTGGCGATCGCAAAGCGGCAGCCGAGCTCGGTCAGGCGCGCCAGCAGGCGCCGCGCGCCGGGCAGAGGCCGCACCTCGGCGATCCGCCGGCGGTAGGCCTCGGCATGGCCGTCCCGCAGGCGGGCGAGCAGGTCCTCGTCCAGCTCGCGCCCGGTCTCGCGCAACAGGGCGCGCGTGAACAGCCCGCCGCTCATGCCGATCCGGCGGTGGATGCGCCAGACGGACAGCTCGATGCCGGCTTCCTGCAAGGCCTCGTGCCACGCCAGCACGTGCTGGTAGACGCTGTCGACCAGGGTGCCGTCGAGATCGAAGATCAGAGCCGGCGCGCTCATGGTTCATTCCCCGCAAGCTGGGCGCCATCCACCGTCACACTACGACTCAGTAAAGCCCGGTTGCGCCGCCGCCTCAAGGCAGCCGCAGGCATTCGTTGGCCATAGTTGGGCGATCGTTCGTGGAGATCGAAGAGCGGCAGCCCGAGCGATCGGTCACCGGTCGGTGCAGCGTTGGGCACGGTGCCAGGGACGCAGCGCCCTCCCTTACCTTTAGAAACGCGACCCGCCGTCTCGGCAAGCTAGGCCAAACGTCCCAGCGAGCCACGAAGAAAAAAGTGTCAGGACCTTTTCTGTCACGGGAAGCAGGTGTGGGTCCCCGGGTCAAGTCTGGTCGAGCCCGAGGTGACAGAGGGACAGCGCCCGGCGTGACGGAAGGAGGACGCCCGACAGCGACGGCAAGAACGCGGGCCGAGAGTGATCAAGAGAGGCACCCGCGCGGGTGACGAAAAGAGGGACGACTGATGCGGTCGCACCAATAGCGGTGCCGAGCCTGCTTGCGCCCAAGACCGAGATTCCGGGCGGGCTGCATCTTGGCCTCAGCGTGCTCGGCGGAGCGCTCGTCCTCGGCCTCTGGTGCTGGCTCTCCTACGGCGGCCACGTGCGAGCGGGCTTCCTCGCCCCGCCGCACGAGGTCGTGCTCGCCGGCTGGAAGGGGCTGACCAGGGGCTCGCTGCTCGGCCACATCTGGTCGAGCGTGGTCGTGATCTTCTCGGGCTTCCTGCTCGCCTCGGTGCTCGCGGTGCCGCTCGGCATCCTGATGGGCAGCTTCAAGGTGGTCGAGGCCCTGATCGAGCCGATCACCGGCTTCATGCGCTACTTGCCGGTGTCCGCCATGATCCCGCTCCTGATCCTGTGGATCGGCATCGGCATCGAGCAGAAGATCCCGGTCATCTTCCTCGGCACCTTCTTCCAGCAGCTGGTGCTGATCGCCGACGTCTCGGCGCGGGTGTCCCAAGGACCTGATCGACGTGTCGTACACGCTGGGCGCGACCCGGCGCCAGGTCGTGACCCGGGTCCTGTTCCCGGCGTGCCTGCCCGGGGTCATGGACAACCTCCGGGTCACCATGGGCTGGGCCTGGACCTATCTGGTGATCGCCGAGCTGGTCGCGGCCAATTCGGGCCTCGGCTACATGATCCTGAACGCCATGCGCGGCCTGTTCACCGACGTCATCATCCTCGGCATCGTCGTGATCGGGATCCTGGGCCTGATCACCGACCAGCTGTTCAACCTGCTGCGCCGCTGGCTCCTGCCGTGGTCGGCGAGCTTCTGATACCGACCCTGCGAAGGCCTGACCTTCGCGGCCGGTATCGCGCGCGGGTTGGCTGGGCGGCCGCGCGCCCAACCGCGCGGGGTTGGCTGGTCGGCCGCGCGCCCAAAGAGAAGGATGATGCCGGGCGAACCAAGGTTCGAACCTTGTGAGCCCGGTATCAGGCGATCCATGAGCAAGCTTCGGATCGAGGACGTCACGGTCCGCTTTGCCGGCCGCAAGGGGCAGCAGGTGACCGCGCTCGATCGCATCACGCTTGCGATTCCCGAGCGCGAGTTCTCCTGCATCGTCGGCCCTTCGGGCTGCGGCAAGTCGACGCTCTTGCGCCTGGTCGCCGGGCTCAACCAGGCGACCACGGGCGAGATCACGCTGGATGGCCGCCCGATCGCCGGGCCCTCGGCCGCGCGCGGCATGGTGTTCCAGAGCTACACGCTGTTCCCCTGGCTGACCGTGCGGCGCAACGTCGAGTTCGGGCTCGAGCTCAAGCGCATGCCCGCAGCCGAGCGGCGCCGGATCGCGCGCGGGTTCATCAAGCAGGTCGGGCTCGAGGGTTTCGAGGACGCCTATCCCGAGCAGCTCTCGGGCGGCATGCGCCAGCGCGCCGCGCTCGCCCGCGCGCTCGCCAACGACCCCGAGGTGCTGCTCATGGACGAGCCGTTCGGGGCGCTCGACAGCCAGACGCGCGCGCTGATGCAGGAGATGCTGCTCGGCATCTGGGAGCAGAGCCACAAGACCGTGCTGTTCGTCACCCACGACATCGACGAGGCCCTGTTCCTCGGCGACGTGGTCTACGTGATGACCGCGCGCCCCGGCCGGATCAAGGAGGAGATCGCGGTCGACATCCCGCGCCCGCGCGCGCTCGAGGTCCTGACCGCGCCCGCGTTCACCGCCCTCAAGCGCCGGGTCCTCAAACTGATCCGCGAGGAGGCGATGCGCGCGCTCGCCCAGGCCGAGCTCCGCGCTTCGGCTGGCCAGACCTAGCCCCGGATCGTTCGTTCACCCGCTCGCGCACCTGATCGGCCGACAGCACGCCCTATTCGTAATCAGCGACCAACCACTCGAAGATCATGGCACGGCGGTCTTCTCGAGCATGCCCGATGGCGTCCGCGACCAAAGTCACTTCGTACCCACGTTGCGCCGCATCGGCGGCGGTCAGGCCAATGCACCCATCAATGAACACACCCATCAGAACGAGTTCCGACGTGCCAACTGCTTCCAATGCCTGCTCTAAGTTGGTGCCAACGAAGGCGCTGTTTGCGGTCTTTGTGATTTGGATGGCGCCAGACGGCGGGCGAAATCCATTGACTGACTCTGTGTCCTCGGTGCCCTCGATCAGGCACGAATAGTCGTGCTTCTTCATGAGGCGGGATCAGGTGCTCCGGTCCGCCTTGTGAATGGTGCTCACATGGAAGATCGGCAGGCGTGCCTCGGCGAACGCAACTGACAGGTCGTTGATGGCGCTTACTAACAAAGGGAGCTGCGCTGCCCGATCTGCGGAGCGGAACATCCACTTCTGCATGTCGATGATCACCAAGCTCAGCATCATTCCTCCATGTGATCGGCAGCCATGGGTGCGAGCCGCGTGCCCAGTGCCCTGCTTGGCGCTCATATCCGCCCGAGCCGCTCGAGTTCGTCGATGGTCTTCGGCCAGTCCTTCCTGAGCAGGCGCGAGAAGGCGCGATCGGCGAGCAGCTGGCCGCCGGTCTGGCAGCGCGGGCAGTAGTTGGTCTCGTTGTCGGCGTAGCGGATCCGCTGCACCGCGGTGCCGCAGTCCGGACATGGCTCCCCGTACTTCCCATGCACCGCCATGTCCGGCCGGAAGGCGGTCACCTTCTCGGGGAAGTCGCAGCCGTAGTGGGCGCGCAGGCGCTGGGTCCAGTCGGCGAGCGTCGCCCGCGTCGCCTCGTACAGGCGGGCGGTCTCCTCCGCGCTCAGCTTCTGGGTCATGGCGAGCGGCGACAGGCGCGCCCGGTGCAGGATCTCGTCGGAATAGGCGTTGCCGATGCCGCTGAACAGGCGCGGATCGGTGAGCGCACGCTTGAGCGTGTGGTTCTCGCGCGTGAGTTCGGCGCAAAACGCATCGAGATCGCTCTCGAAGACATCGAGGCCGCCCGGGTCGTGTTCGAGGAGCGCCGCCTCGCCGCGCACGAGGTGCAGCGATGCCCGCTTCTTCGGTCCGAACTCGGTGAGCGTCAGCGTCCCGTTCGCGAAGTCGAACGCCGCCAGCGCATAGCGGCCGGCCAGCCTGGCGCCCTTGCCTGGCTCCCAGCGCCGACGTGGTGTCGGCGCGGAGCGGCAAGCCTTCCAATGCAGGCGGCCGTTGATCATGAGGTGCAAAACCAGCCACAGGTCGTCCTCGAGGCCGATCGCGATGCGCTTGCCGAGGCGACGGAGCCGGCGGACGCGCCTGCCGTGGGCCGCGGCGATCGGGGGCTCGACCGTGCGCAGGAGGAAGGGGCTGGCCAGACGCACGCGCTCGATCGGCCGACCCTGGATGCGCTTCTCCAGCGCTTCGATGTAAAGGGTCACGTCCGGCAGCTCGGGCATGCCCGGGACTGTTGCATGCCGGCGCGTTTCTGCCCAGCCTGGGACGGGTTTCGGACCGGCCCCTGGTCCCTTAGGATGACAGGTGGGAGGAGCCATGACCGCCATGACCACGAGAGAGACGACGATCAGCCGCGCGGCGTTACAGGCGCGGATCGATGCCTTGCCGCGGGTGCAGCTTGCCCATCTGCCGACGCCCTTGGACCACTGCCCGCGCTTCAGCGAGGCGCTCGGCGGCCCCGACATCTGGATCAAGCGCGACGACCTGACCGGGCTCGCCTTCGGCGGCAACAAGACCCGCCAGCTCGAGTTCCTGTTCGCCGATATCCTGGCAGAGCGCGCCGATACCGTGGTCGCCGGCGCCTATACCCAGTCCAACTGGTGCCGGCAGATCACCGGTGCCGCGAGGAAGCTCGGACTCGAGGTGGCGCTGGTGCTGCTGCACGGCGAGAAGGGCCCGACGCTGCAGGGCAATCTGCTGCTCGACCGGCTGATGGGCGCCGACGTCACGGTGGTCGATCTCGACAGCATGGAGCGCCTGACCCCGGTGCTCGAGGCCAAGGCGGCCGAGCTGGAACGCGCCGGGCGCAAGCCGTACGTCGTGCGGCCGTTCGGCCTGGACAAGCTGGTGCTGGGCGCCGTCGGCTACGTCAACGGCGCGCTCGAGCTGGACGCCCAGCTCCAGGCGAGCGGCGTGGCGCCGGACTTTTTGTACCTGTGCGGCGCCAACATGACGCCCGCGGGCATGGCGCTCGGGCTGAAGGCGCTCGGCCGCACGACCAGGCTGATCAACATCGCGCCGATCGTCTGGAGCGAGCCGCGCGCGGTCGACATCGCGCGCATCGCGGCCGCCGCCGCGGCCCGTCTCGATCTCGACGTGCCGATCGCGCCCGCGGACATCGACAACCACGACGACTACATCGGGCCCCGCTACGGCGTGGTGACCGAAGGCGGGCGCGAGGCGATGCGCCTGCTCGCCGGCGCCGAGGGGATCATCCTCGATCCGGTGTACAGCGCCAAGGCGATGGCCGGCCTGATCGACCACGTCCGCACCGGCCGGATCGGCAAGGGCCAGACCGTGGTCTTCCTGCACACCGGCGGCACCCCTGCCCTGTTCGCCTACGCCGCGGACCTCGCCCTGGACCCGCCGCGCACGCAGCCCGCGCCATGAGTCGGCGCGTCCTGGTCACCGGCCTCTGGCACGAAACCGACGCCTTCGCGGCGACGCCGTCCGAGCTCGCCGCGTTCCGTGCCTACCAGATATTCGAAGGCGAGGCGTTCGCGGCGGCGCTCGGCGGCATCGCTCGCGCGCCTGTCTCTCCGCCACCGCCTTTACCGCCGCCATAAAGTCGAATGGCAAGCGGATGGATCAAGCCACGGTTGGTGAGGGTGGGGTGCCCCGTGCTCGACGCTCGGCTTCCATACGTTGCCTTCGTGGCGGCCGACGAACAATCGGTGCGAGATATTTTCCTTGAGATGTGGCGTGCTGCTTCAGCGCCTGCTCGAAGTCCATCAAGAGATCAACTAGCTCTTGGAAGTCCGCAAGAAGCTCCCTGATCTGTCGTGCGTCAAGATCGGAACGATGGAATACAGGCTTCAGATGCTTGCTGTGAAGTCCTGGCGGACATGGGTAGGCCCGGCGTTTCTGGTTGGGTTCCGCTGCGCTCCACCCAACCTACGACCTGCGCCCTGCATAGGCTTTGCAGGACACTACGCTACGACGTGGCGCGGGCGGCGAGCGCGCCGAGCAGGACACCGATCTCGGTGAGCTGCTGGACGGCGCCCAGCACGTCGCCGGTCTGGCCGCCGATCTGGCGCCTCGCCAGGAGAGCAACCGCGAGCGCGCCGGCGGCACCGGCGACGAGGGCGGCGAGCGCCGTGCCGCCGAGCAGGACCAGGGCGATCAGCGCGGCGATCAGGAGAGCGGCGGCGGCGCGCAGCGGATGCGGC
>JBOHKK010000203.1:0-11431 GCA_050729115.1 Geminicoccaceae bacterium
CCTCATGGCCGCGCGCCGCCGCGACCCGCGCCGCCTCGAGCCCTGCCGGTCCGGCGCCGACCACCACGACCTTGCGCACAGGCCCGGCGGTGGGCGCGATCGCGTGCGGCATGGTGACCTCGCGCCCGGTGGCGGGATTGTGGAGGCACAGCGCCTCGCCGCCCTCGTAGATCCGATCGATGCAGTAGCCGATCCCGACGCAGGGGCGGATGCGCTCCTCTTCGCCGCGCATGATCTTGGCGGCGATGTGGGGGTCGGCCATGTGCGCGCGGGTCATGCCGACCATGTCGATCAGGCCTTCCTTGATCGCGTGGTTGGCGGTCGCGACGTCGCCGATGCGCGCGGCGTGAAAGGTGGGGACGCCGAGCGCGGCGCGGACCTCGCCGGCGAACGCGAGATGGGGCGCGGCGGGCGTGCCCATCCCGGGGATGACGTGCGCGAGGCCCTCGTCGGTGTCGATGTGGCCGCGGATGACGTTGACGAAGTCGAGCATGCCGGTCGCGACCAGGCGGCGCGCGATCTCGAGCCCTTCCTCGCGCCCGAGGCCGCCCGCCAGGTCCTCGTCCAGGACCATGCGGATGCCGACGATGTAGTCGGGTCCGACCTGACGCCGGATCTCGTCGAGCACCTCGAGGCCGAAGCGCATGCGGTTGTCGAGGCTGCCGCCATAGTCGTCGTCGCGCCGGTTGGTCGCGGGCGACCAGAAGGCATCCAGGAGATGGCCGTAGGCCTCGATCTCGAGCCCGTCCATGGCGCCCTCGCGGCAGCGCCGGGCGGCGGCGCCGTAGGCGCGCACGATGCGGCGGATGTCGTGCTCCTCCATCGCCTTGGGGAACGAGCGATGCGCCGGTTCCCGGACCGGGGACGGGGCAAGCACGGGCAGCCAGTCAGCCTTGTTCCAGTAGGTGCGCCGCCCGAGGTGGGTGATCTGGCACATCACCGCGGCGCCGTGGGCGTGCACGCGCAGGGCGAGCGCCCGCAGATTTGGGACGATGCGGTCATCCCAAAGATGCAAATTGCCGAACGCGGGCGGCGAGTCCGGGGCGACCACCGCCGAGCCGCCGATCATGGTGAGCGCGATCCCGCCCTTGGCCTTCTCCTCGTGGTACAGCCGGTAGCGCAGCCCCGGCCGGCCGGCCTCGGCATAGGCCGGCTCGTGGCTCGTGCTCATGATCCGGTTCCGAAGCGTCAGGTGTCTGAGCTGGAACGGCTGCAGCAGGGCCTGGTAGCGGTTCGTCATCGGATGGCTCCGGGCGCAGACGTCTCGACCGATCTGGCTGGCGGAAGCCGCCCGGCCAGGCGCAGCTCAAGCGGTGCCCGATCGGCGCCGCCCTTGTCAATCGCGACCGCCCACCGGCCCCTGCCGCAGGGCCGCCCGGAGGCCCAGCACGATCAGCACGACGCCGAGCATCTGCACGATGTGAAACAGACCGTTGTGGTCGAAGGTCCAGCTGGGGGACGAGCCGCGTTGCCTGAATCACGGCGGCTGTCAGCGTGACGAGGATGCCGGCGGTCATGAGCCCGGCACCGGGCCGTTGCCTGATCAGGCTGAGCCAGAGGTAGCCGAGCAAAGCAAAGCTCAGGGCCGCCGCCTCGTAGATCACGAACACCACGAACGCGCCGCAGGTGAGCTGAGTGATGGCGAAAAACAGAATGCCGATCGTGACCATCACCGGCGTCGCCCTGCGCGCCGCCCGCTCGCTCCAGAGATCGTAGACGGTGCCGGCCGTGAAGAAGGCCACCAGCAGACCGAGGCAGAGGTAGATCACGAGCCACAACAGGTGGCGGCCGCGCGGGCTCGCTTCCACGCCGTGCACGACGGCGCCGGCTGCGCTTGCGACCAGCAGGCACAGGAACGCCGCCGCCCAGATCCTAGCCTTCCACGGATCGCGGGCGCGCAGCCGGAGCAGGAGGATCAGGCCGCCGAGCGCCAGCACCGCCAGAATCCCGTCGGTGACGGCGGTGGTCTGCTCGGTCGGCACGTCGACGAACTTCACCACGCCAGCGCGGCCTGCCCTCGCCGGGGCCGGCATTCACGACGGTGCCGCTCGTCGCGGCGTTGGTCAGGTTCGTTGCGCAACGAGGGCGACCCTGATCGGTTTTCATGCCGAGCCGCGAGCGCTTGACCGGACCGGCGGCACGAACCATCTTGGTCAAGCTCGACCAAGGAAGTGTCCGATGGGCGAAGCCGTTGTCAATCTCTACGAGGCGAAGACGCAACTCTCGACGCTCGTGGAGCGGGCGGCAGCCGGCGAGGAAATCATCATCGCCAAGTCAGGGCGGCCACGGGCACGGCTGGTCCCTCTGGCGGAACCGGCAGAGCCGCGGCGGCCGGGTGGTTGGGAGGGGAAGGCCTGGATCGCCGAGGACTTCGACGATCCCCTGCCACCGGAGATCTTGAAGGGCTTCACAGGCGAGGAATGACGCTTGCCTGGGGGCCTGCTTTTGGACACGCACGTCTTCGTATGGTGGCGACTGAACGAGCCGCGGCTGAAGGCGGAAGCGCGCGCGGCGATCGCCGCAGCCGAGCTCGTGTTCGTGAGCGTCGCCAGTGCCTGGGAGACGGCGATCAAGCTCGGTCTCGGCAAGCTCAGCTTTCCGGAGAGCTTCGAGGCCGCCGTGCTGGCGAGCCGGTTCGAGAAGCTGTCGATCGCGTTCCGGCACGCCGAGGCAATCGCGACGCTGCCGCGCCATCACAGCGACCCGTTCGATCGCATGCTGATCGCGCAGTGCCGGTGCGAGCGACTGGTGCTGGTGACGCGCGATCGCAAGCTGGCCGCTTACGGGATCGACATTCTCTGGGCCTGAACGTCGTGGCGCGCTGCGCGCTTTGGATCAGCTTTTCAGGCGCAGGTTCTCCGGGTCGTAGGGGCTCTCGGGGATCACCGTGACCCGGTGGCGGGCGCCGAGGATGGTCATCTCGAGCAGGGTGCCGGGTGCGGCAAGCTCGGGGCGGACCATGGCGAGCGCCAGCGACTTCTCGACCCGGAAGCCGTAGTTGCCGCCGGTCGCGCGCCCGACCAGCTCACCGTCCGCATGGATCGGGTTGTTGCCCAAGGGGTCGGCGTCGGTGACGTCGTGGACCTCGAGCGTGACGAACTGGTTCGAAAAGCCCCGCTCGCGCCAGCGCACGAGAGCATCGCGGCCGATGAAATCGCCTTTGTTGGGGTGGACGAAGCGGTCGAGCCCCGACTCGTACGCGGCGTACTCGATCGACAGCTCGGTGCCGATCAGGCGGTAGGACTTCTCGATCCGCATCGAATCCATCGCGCGGATGCCGAAGGGCTTGAGGCCGAGGTCGCGACCGGCGTCGATCAGCGCATCGAAGATGTGGTTCTGGTACTCGAGCCCGTGGTGCAGCTCCCACCCGAGCTCGCCGACGAAGTTGACGCGTAGGGCCCTGGTGGGTGCGAGGCCGACCATGATCTCCCGCCCGGTCAGCCAGGGAAACGCCGCGTTCGAGAGATCCGCGTCGCTCACCCGCGCCAGCAGCTCGCGCGCCTTCGGGCCGGCGATCACCAACACGCCGAGCGCGCCGGTGAGGTTCTGGAGCTGGACCGAGCCGTCGTCCGGCATGTGCTTTCGAAGCCAGTCGTGGTCGAGGCGCTGCCACGCGCCGGCCGACACCAGATAGAAGCTGTCGGCGGCCTCGCGCATGATCGTGAACTCGGAGTGCACGCCGCCCCGGCGGTTCAGCGCGTGACACAGGTGGACCCGCCCGATCTTCTGCGGCAGCCGGTTCGCGACCAGCCGATCCAGGAACGCCTCGGCGCCGGGTCCCGAGACCCGCGCCTTGGCGAACGCGGTCATGTCGAGCAGGCCGACGTTGTCCATGACGTTGCGGCACTCCGTGCCGACGTGCTCGAACCAGCGCGAGCGCCGGAACGACCAGTGGTCCTCCTGCGGGGTGCCTTTGGGGGCGAACCAGTTCGGCCGCTCCCAGCCGAACTTCTGGCCGAACACCGCGCCCAGCGCCGCCATGCGGTCGTAGCAGGGCGCCATCCGTAGCGGCCGCCCGGCCGGGCGCTCCTCGTCCGGGTAGTGGATGGTGAAGACGTTGGCGTACGCCTCCTCGTTCTTGGCGCGCAGATAGGCCTTGGTCGCAAAGGCGCCAAAGCGCCGCGGCTCGACGCCCAGCATGTCGATCGTCGGCTCGCCCTCCGTGATCCATTCGGCGAGCTGCCAGCCGGCGCCGCCGGCCGCGGTGATCCCGAAGCTGTGGCCCTCGTTCAGCCAGAAGTTCGGCAGCCCCCAGGCCGGGCCGATGATCGGGCTGCCGTCCGGCGTGTACGGGATCGCGCCGTTGTAGACCTGCTTGACCCCGACCTCGCCGAACGCCGGCACCCGGTTGATCGCCGCCTCGATGTGCGGGGTGAGCCGCTCGAGGTCCTCGGGGAACAGCTCGTACTCGGCATCCTCGCGCGGCCCGTCCAGGTAGCAGCAGGGCGCGCCCACCTCATAGGGCCCGAGCAGCAGGCCGCCCGCCTCCTCGCGCAGGTACCAGGAGCCGTCGCTCTCGCGCAGCACCCCCATCTCCGGCAGGCCGTCGCGCTGCCGCCTCAGGATCTCGGGGTGCGGCTCGGTCACGATGTACTGGTGCTCGACCGAGATGACGGGTATGTCGAGCCCGACCATGGCGCCAGTCTGGCGGGCGAAGTTACCGGTCGCCGACACCACGTGCTCGCACGCGATGTCGCCCTTGTCGGTCCTGACCAGCCATTCCCCGGACGGCCTCGGCTCGATCCCGCTGACCCTGGTCTGGCGGTAGATCTCGGCGCCGCCGGCGCGCGCGCCTTTCGCCATCGCCTGGGTCACGTCGGCCGGCTGGATGTAGCCGTCCTCGGGATGGCGGATCGCGCCGATCACGCCTTCGATGTTGCAGAGCGGCCAGATCTCCTTGACCCGCTGCGGGGTCAGGAACTCGACCTCGACGCCGATGGTCTCGGCGACGCCCGCATAGTGGTGATACTCGTCCATGCGATCGCGGTTCAGGGCGAGGCGGATGTTGGAGCACTGGCGCAGGCCGACGTCCTGCCCGGTCTCCTCCTGAAGGCGCTTGTACAGGGCGACCGAGTACTTGTGAATCTGGCCGACCGAGTAGCTCATGTTGAACAGCGGCAGGAGGCCGGCGGCATGCCAGGTCGAGCCCGAGGTGAGCTCCTTGCGCTCGAGGAGCACCACGTCCGACCAACCCTTCCTGGTCAGGTGATAGAGCGTCGCGACCCCGACCGCGCCGCCGCCGATCACCACCACCCGCGCGTGGCTCTTCATCGCCCGCCTCCCGCTTCGTGCCGCACTGCGCGGACGACCGCTCGCTCCGATGCGGCTGCCCCTAGCACATCGACGCAGCATAGAATCGATGTGGCGCGACCGAAACTTGCCAATATCGGGCACGTCGCGCGACGCTCCTCGCCGGCTGGCGAGCCGCGGCCCCGGCGGACGCTTTCAACCCCCTGACCACCTGATCGGCCATGACCCAAGGTGGAGAGGGGCGGCAGTTACGCGATCTCTCTAGTCCGAAGCAACTCCGGTCTAGTGGGCGCCGGCGAACGGCACGTGAAGAGAGGTCACCGTCAGCGGCGATATTCTGCGCGTGCCAAGGTCAAAGTGGTGCCCGCTGCGGATCTGGCGCCACAGGCCGGAGAAATTCTGGGCGAGGCTCACGCGGTACGTCACGCGGTTGAACAGGCTGAGTTGTCCGACAACGTGCCGGCGATCAGCCGTCCAGTTGATTGTAACCAGGTGCCCGTCGGTCTGCCGCAGAGTCCGACGATCGTCTGCCAGTATGGGCCTGTCATCGGCAAGGACGATCGGATAGCCAGGTGAGCCGCCGTAGCGGATATACGACCTGGTCATGTCGAAGGTAGGGTGCAGGGCGAACTCCCGGCTGGTCGCGTGAGCCAGATAGTTGAACACTATCTTGGCAATGCAGCGTTTCACGACGGGATCGATCTTGTGATTGACGTAGATTTCGATTTCACCCAAGTCCAGGTTAGGAGGGGGAAACAGTCCCTTCTCCCGGAACGTAATTCCTCTCTCAGACAGTAGGCCTATAAGGCGCTGCTGCACGCGGGCCGAGGGCGCGACGATTCTAACTTGCCCCTGGCTGTCGCATTCGGAGGGTAGATTTCTCTTAGTGTCAGCCAGCTCGGCTTCGGTAAGATACGTCCAGCCGCGATCCCCTTTCTTTGGCAGGCCGACCTGCGGCACAGGCTCGACTGCCTTGCTGCCGTCTGAGACAACGAGACGCAACCGAAGGCCATACCATTCGCCGGTGAGTGCGACGGTGAAGGTCAGCCTGTCCTGCGGTAAGCCCGCTATCTCCCTCGAAGGCTTCAGGCCATGCTTGATGCGGTCGAAGGCTTCAAAGCTGTCCCGCGCGAAAATCCGCTCCAGGTTGTCACCGAAGTGCTGGTTGCAGGAGCGGCATACCGTCTGAAGCAAAGTAAAGTTGGTGTCGAAGGTACCAAAGGCCTCGGACATGACATGCTCCCGGTTAAACCCTTCTGCTGGCACTTCCTCGAGGCAATAGATGCACTTCAGGTGTGGCATTCAGGTTCCCAAAATCAAGTCTCTCTCTCGGGGAGATCCCACGGAGATTAAATGGTTATCGACCAGGCGAAAGCAAAAGGGGGGCTCAAGGCCAGGGGCAGGACTTGCGTTCGAACATCGGCCGCGGCGGCGGCGCCGACCCTCTTGATACGGCACCAGGAGGTCGCCTTGCATCGGGAAGTGGCGGGCGTTGCGGGTGACGAGGCGCAGCCCGTAAGCCGGGGCCCTCGCAGGAGTGTGCAGTCGAAGCTCCGGCTGGCGCCGCATCGGGCGGTCGGCGTCGTCATTGGCGACAGTCGCGGCGGTTCTGCGACAGCCAAGGAGCCATCTGCTTGATTGCGCCGCGCTGGGAGCGCTGCAATCAAGGTCGCGCTCGGCAAGCTTACACTGCCCGAGAGCTTCGAGGCCGGCGTCGTCGCCAGACGGTTCGACCGGCTGCCGATCGACTTCAGCCACGCTGCCGCGCCATCACAACGACCCCTTCGATCGCATGCTGATCGCCCAGGCGATCACTGAGCGGCTCACGCTCGTCACCCACGACCGCCGCGTCGGGCCCTACGGCATCGACGTTCTCTGGATCTGACCTTGAGCGGGGATCGGGTTCGGCGACCGGGGTCGGAAAGAACCCGCACGGCTACGATGCTGCCTTACTCGTACGGCACCAGGAGGTCGCCCAGCATCGGGAAGTGGCGGGCGTTGCGGGTGGCCAGGCGCACGCCGTGGACCTGCGCCGTCGCCGCGATCAGAGCGTCCGGGATCAGGACGCCGTGGCTCGGCCCGTAGCGCCGGCGGTAGCCGCCGCCGAGCCGGGCGATTTCCAGATCGACGTCGCGGACCAAGAGCCGATCAAGCAAGCCCTCGATCCGGCGCTCTTCGGTTGCAGTCCGCGCCCCAGCGAACAACTCGGCGACCGTGACCGCGGAAACCGACGGTCGGGCGCCGGCCTGATGGACGAACTCGACCGCCTCTTGCCGATCGCGGAGGTAATCGATCATGACGCAGGTATCGAGCAAACAGTAGGCGGTCATCGGCGGTAGCTACGCTCAAGACGCCTCTCCCATTCGGCGCGCAGGTCGCGGACGAAGTCGTCGAGGTCGTCGCGGTCGGCCCACATGCCGCGCACGGCCTCGAAGGCCCCCTTCCAGTCCTTCGGTTCCTCCTTGGCGAGATAGCCGTCGATCGCCTCGCGGATCATCTCGCTCTGCTTCTTGCCGGTGACCGCCGCCAGCCGTTCCAGCTGCCGCTTTTGCGCCGCGGTGAGATAAATCTGGGTACGCACCATTGTTGCATCCCATCCGATGTACAACCGTAATGTATATCGCCAGCCGAGAGCGCGCAAGGCCGCGGAAGGCCGGCGACGTCGGGGGCACCGCGCCGAGGCCCCGGAGCGCCCATGGCCAAGGCAACGACCGGCAGACCGGCGCGCGATCGTGTCGTATGGTCGCCGGCGGTCCTGAGTCGGGCAAGACGGGGAGGCGGGAGATGGTCGGCGGACGAGGCACCGTGCCGGCGCGCGCTCTCGGCTGGATGGTCCTGGCGATGACGAGCTTGGGCTTGCCCGGCGCGGCGGGGGCGGTGTGCGCGCGCTCAGGGCCATTCGCGCTGGTGCCGGCCGGCAGCGGGTCCGGCGTCGCGTGGCGGCTGACGCGTGGCGGCGAGCCTTTCTTCGTCAAGGGCGTCGCCGGCCCGAACCAGAGCCGTCCGGCGGGCGGCTTGGCGGAGTTCGTGTCGCCCTATGGCGCCAGCGCGAGCGCGGCCATGGGCGGCAACGCCCTCAAGACCTACGGCAGCGATGTCAGGTTCGGCTCCGATGGCGTGGCGTCAGGGCGACCAACGGCACCGGCAGCACCGGCGAGCTGACCTACGACTGGTTCCTCTACGCCGACGCGCTCGGCGTTGCCGGGGGCAACCTCAACGCCGATCCGATCCAGTCGCATCTGAACGCCGGACCGACCATCCAGCTCGCGGCGCCCGGCGCGGGCAGCTATCGGCTGTGGGTGGTGGTGCGCGATCAGGGAGGGGTGCCGCCATCGAAACCCCTGTCCGAGCTTGACTGCCATGCCCCGTATGAGTCCAGCGCCGTCCGGTTAACCCCACGCTTACCAATTTCGACGACCATGGCGCGGACATGGGATGGCTGGGAATCCGTGCGCGGCCAAAAATCTGGCCGGCGCTCGGATTCCCATCATAGCCTGCGGCATGAGCTCACCTTGCCATGCATGGGTTAACAAAGGGTTGATGTCGGCGCCGTCTCGACTCGGCCCCCTCCCCGCCAAGTTGGTGTCCCCGGACGTGGTGCAGGAGCCGAGCGCGGCGCGCCGAGCGACCGCCAACGAGAGGCCCCGCCTTGCCGAGAGGCCCCCGCCTTGCATTGCCGGCGCCGCACGTCCCCATCGACCGGACGGCAAGGATATGAGTCCGGGCATGACCGAGAAGGGAATCCGCCGTCTTCATCGGTGCATCGTCACGCGGCTGCGGCCCGCGCCGGCGCGGGCTGCGACCGGGTGGCGCCCTGCGGCAGCTCGCGGCGGACGAAGTGGCTCGGGTCCTTCAGCTGGCGCAGGATGGCCGGGACGATCTCGCGATAGGCCGCCCCCAGCCCGTGATAGGGCGGCGGGCAGTCGGCCTTCATCGCCTCATGGAGCTCGGGCAGCGCGTGGTAGGGCACCATCGGGAACACGTGGTGCTCCACGTGATAGTTCATGTTCCAGTAGATGAACCGGAAGATCGGGTTCATGTAGACCGTGCGGCTGTTGAGGCGGTGGTCCGGCGTGTCCTCGGCGAGGCCCGCGTGCTGGGTCAGGCCGAACACCAGGTGCAGCCAGGCGCCGTAGATGCGGGGCAGGCCGATGAGCATGGCCGGCAGGATGCTCCCCATCAGGGCGCACGCCGCGGCGGTGGCGACGTAGATCGAGAGCCAGATGCGCGCGGTCCGGAAGACCTTCTGCCGCTCCATCTCGGGAATGAAGGTTTCCTCGTCCTCGGTCAGTCTGCCGGCGGCGTGCAGCGCCATGTGGTAGAACGCAAGCGGCACGTCCACCAGGCCGAAGAAGTTCACGATGATCCTGGCAAGGCGCGGCGGACGCATCGCCACGATCTCCGGGTCGCGGCCGACGATCAGGGTGTCGGTGTGGTGGCGCGTGTGGCTCCAGCGCCAGACCGTGGGCTCGCGCATGATCATGAACGACGCGATCTGATAGACCACGTCGTTCATCCAGCGGGTCCGGAACGCCGTGCCGTGGCCGGCCTCGTGCCAGCGCGAGTCCGAGGCCGAGCCGTACAGCACGCCGTAGCAAAGGAAGAACGGCGCGGCCAGCCAGCTGCCCCAGAACCAGGCGCCCAGGCCGCCGGACAGCGCCATCGCGCCGAGCCAGATGGCGGTGTCGCGGATCGCCGGCTGGTCCTTGCGCTGCATCAGCCGCTTCATCCGCTTGCGCGGAATCGAAGGGGCGTACCACGTCGCCGCGGCGAGCCCGCTGTCCTTGGCCCGCCGCCCGTCGACACCCGTCAGGCTGTAGTCTCTGCTCGCGGCCATCCTCTGCGCACTCCCCGGCCCGGCTTCGAGCGTACCTTCCTGGTGCAGGCTGATATAGATATTTGACATTCGGTACAATCCGTCATGATAGTTCATATCAAAACTATCAAACAGCCGCCGTGATGAATGATGGATTCTTGCAAGATGCCGCGCGGGCAAGACGCCCCACGATCGCCGACCTCGCGGCGGCAGCCGGGGTGAGCGTGGCCACCGTCGATCGGGTGCTCAACCGGCGGCATCCCGTGCGCGAGGGCACCGCGCGGCGGGTGCTCGCGGCCGCCGAGAACCTTGGCTATCACGCCACGCCCTTGCTGCGCTCCCGCTTGCAGGAGCGGCAGAGGCCCGCGCGCATGGGCTTTTTGCTGCAGCGGCAGTCGAGCCCGTTCTATCAGCAGCTCGCGCGTGATCTCGAGGCGGCGGCGCTCGGCGCCCTTGGGCGCGACCGCCGGCCGCGGATCGAGTTCGTGGGCGAGCTCGATCCGGCGCGCATCGTCCTGCGCATGCACGGCATGAGCCGACACATCGACGCCCTGGCCGTGGTGGCGGTCGATCATCCGCGGGTGACCGAAGAGATCGCCCGGCTGCACAGCCTCGGGATCCCGACGTTCACGCTGCTCTCCGACCTCAGCGCCTCGATGCGCGCGGGCTACATCGGGCTGGATGCGCGCAAGGCCGGGCGCACCGCCGCCTGGGCGATCACCCGCCTGGCCAGGGCTCCCGGATCGGTCGCGATCTTCGTCGGCAGCCACCGCTACCTCGATCACGATACCCGCGAGATCAGCCTGCGATCGTACCTGCGCGAGCTCGCGCCGGCGTTTCGCCTGCTCGAGCCGCTGGTCGATCTCGAGCAACCGGCGGTCGCCTACGACGCCGCGCTCACCCTGCTCAAGCGCCACCCGGAGCTGGCCGGGATCTACAGCGCGGGCGGCGGCACCGAAGGCATCATCGCGGCGCTGCTCGAGACGGGCCGCAGCGACGACGTCGTTCTGGTCGGCAACGAGCTCACGCCGAGCATCCGCTCGGCCCTGATCGACCGCGTCGTCGATCTGGTCATCGCCACCCCGACGGCGGCGCTCGCCGAGCGCACCGTGGGCGCGATGCTCGCCGCGATCGCCGCGCCCGCGACCTTCGCGGCCGTGCCGATCATGCTGCCGTTCGAGATCTACGGGCCGGAGAACATCTGATCGACCGCGCGGCCTCGGGTCTTGGGCATGAAGGCCGCCGTCACGCGCGCCAGGCCCACGAGAGCTGCCGTGCCTGGCGGCTTGCGGAGGTTCGAGCAGGGGCATCGGTCAGGCCGTGCGTCTGACGAGAAGGGCCGCCGCGCCATGAGCAGGGCGGGGC
>JBOHKK010000204.1:0-11416 GCA_050729115.1 Geminicoccaceae bacterium
GGCTCTCCGTCCGAACATCGTCGCCCCGCATCGCCAAACCCCGCATCTGGTAGTCAACGCAATCTATCCTACCAGATTAGCCCCACTCGACCACCCTTTTTCCGCAGCCTGCTAGTGGTCTGGATCAGACAGATGATCTCCACACGCTTGGTGGCACAGACCACTAGAATCATAGACTTAGTGGTTCGCGAGGCACCAAACGAAGGGAATCCTTCGTTTGGTTCGAACCACTAGTCCGAAGCGAGCTCCCAAAAGCCTCGTTTGCATAGATCTTTAGATCGGAATCTTCCGGTGTCACGGAGTTGTTGAGCTGACCAACGCATGTCATACTGCCATGTGAAGAAAAGATCTCCCGATCTATTCAATTCGTCCTGATGACGTGTCCAAATGGATTTTGCAACCTGGAGCAGAGTCGCCTTTCCGCCGTGTTCCCGAACAGCTTCATATACCCACTCAGTCAGATCTGCACGTGTAGCCATGTCATCCTCGCGATTTGTAGATCGCACCTTCCGTGGTTGCGAACCTGCCTTCGTCGTAGATCGTGCGGCCGTCGACCAGGGTGCAGAGCACCTTGCCCTGGACCAGACGGCCGTCGAACGGGGTGTTTTTGGACAGGCTCCGCAGGTCTTCCTCGCGGATCTTCCAGGGCGCCTCGGGGTCGAGCAGGATCAGATCGGCAGGCGCGCCCTTGCGCAGCCGCCCGGCCTCCAGGCCCAGGAGGTCGGCCGGCGCGCAGGTCAGCTTGGCCAGCACCGCGAGCAGGCTCATGACGCCGTCGTGGACCAGCTGGAGCGAGATCGGCAGCAGGGTCTCGAGCCCGACCACGCCGAACTCGGCCTGGGCGAACGGCAGCCGCTTGCTGTCCTGGTCCTGCGGGCAGTGATCGCTCGCGATGACGTCGATCGTGCCGTCGGCGAGGCCCGCGACCACCGCGCGCCGGTCGTCCTCCGCGCGCAGCGGCGGCGACACCTTGGCGAAGGTCCGATAGCCTTCGACCTCCAGCTCGTTGAGCGCGAAATGGTGCGGTGCCGCCTCCGCCGTGACCGGGAGGCCCAGCACCTTCGCCCGGCGCACCGCGTCGACCGCCGCCGCCGTGGAGATGTGCGCCACGTGGTAGCGGGCGCCGGTCAGCTCGACCAGGCGCAGATCCCGCTCGATCATGATCACCTCGGCCTGCGTCGGGATGCCGGCGAGCCCGAGTCGGGTCGCGACCTCGCCCTCGTTCATCGCTCCGCCTGCGGCGAGCGCCGGGTCCTCCGGATGCTGGATGATCGGGCCACAGATGACGCTGGCGTAGGCCATGGCCCGGCGCATCACCAGGCTGTCGGCGACCGCCCGGTGGCCATCGGTGAAGCCCACGGCGCCCGCCTCCTCGAGCAGCGCGAGCTCGGCCAGATCCTTGCCCGCGCAAGCCCGGGTGATGGCGCCATAGGGGTAGACCTTGGCGCGCTTGAGCTGACGGGCGCGCCGCGCGACGAACTCGACCATCGCCGGATCGTCGATCGGCGGCACCGTGTTCGGCAGGCAGGCGAAGCTGGTCACGCCGCCGGCGGCCGCGGCCGCGGTGCCGCTCGCGTAGGTCTCCTTGTGCTCGGCGCCCGGCTCGCCGAGTTGCACCCGGATGTCGACCAGCCCGGGCGCCAGGCACGCGCCGCGGCCATGGGTCACCAGGGCATCCTCGAGGGTCGCGGCGTGGAGGTGCGGACCGAAATCGGCGATGCGCTCGCCCTCGATCACCACGCCGCCGGGCACATCCAGGCCGCTTGCCGGATCCAAGAGGCGGACGCCGATGATCGCCTGGCGCCTCATGCGGCCGCGCGCAGCTCGCGGGTGAGCGTCTCCAGGCAGGCCATGCGCACCGCGACCCCGAGCTCCACCTGATCCAGGATCGCGCTGCGATTGATGTCGTCGGCGACGTCGCCCGCGATCTCGACGCCGCGGTTCATCGGCCCGGGGTGCATGATCAGGGCATCGGGCCTGGCCGCCTCGAGCTTGGCGTAAGTCAGCCCGAACAGGTGGAAGTACTCGCGCACCGACGGCACGAAGCTGCCCTGCATGCGCTCGGTCTGGAGGCGCAGCATCATGACGATGTCGGCGCCCGCGAGGCCGTTGTCCATGTCGTGATGCACCTCGACGCCGTAACGCTCGACCGCCGCCGGCAGGAGCGTCCGGGGTGCCACCAGCCGCACCCGCGCGCCCATGGCGGTGAGCAGGAGGATGTTGGAGCGCGCCACGCGCGAATGCATCACGTCGCCGCAGATCACCACCGTGAGCCCCTCGATCCGCCCTTTGCGCCGGCGGATGGTGAGCGCATCGAGCAGCGCCTGGGTGGGATGCTCGTGGCTGCCGTCGCCGGCGTTGATCACCGCGCAGTTGACGTGGCGCGCGAGCAGCGCCACCGCGCCGCTGTCCGGGTGGCGCACGACCAGGACGTCGGGGTGCATGGCATTCAAGGTCATGGCGGTGTCGATCAGGGTCTCGCCCTTCTTGATCGACGACGCGCCGACCGACATGTTGACCACGTCGGCGCAAAGCCGCTTGCCGGCGAGCTCGAACGAGGTCCGGGTCCTGGTCGAGCTCTCGAAGAACAGGTTGATCTGGGTGCGACCGCGCAGGATCGCGAGCTTCTTGTCGGCCTGGCGCCCGAGCTCCACGTAGCTGTCGGCGCGATCCAGAAGATGCTGGATCTCGAACGGCTGCAGCCCCTCGATGCCGAGCAGGTGCCGATGTCCGAACGTTCTCGGAAGCTCGCTGACCGCCATGACGCGCTCGACTATGCGCCGGGCCCGAACCGGAGGCAAGCGCCGGACGCGGCGATCGGCGCTTGCTTTCCTGGCGTTCCCGCGCGGGCTCTTTACCGGGCGCGGGTCGGAGCGTATCTCACCTTCATCCAGCGCCTCCGTGGCGCGTCGAGGGAGGCCAGAGCATGGCGGAGAAGGTCGTCAAGCCGGACCACGAATGGCGCCGGCAGCTGACCCCCGAGCAGTACCGGGTGACGCGGGAAAAAGGCACCGAGCGCGCGTTCACCGGGCCGTATCACGCCACCAAGGCGTCCGGGAGTTATCACTGCGTCTGTTGCGGCCAGGCGCTGTTCGATGCCGACGCCAAGTTCGATTCCGGCACCGGCTGGCCGAGCTTCTTCGCGCCCGTCGCCGATGCTGCCGTGAGGCACGAGACCGACCGCAGCCACGTCATGGTGCGCATCGAGGTGCTGTGCAGCCGGTGCGATGCCCATCTCGGCCACGTCTTCCCCGACGGTCCCGAGCCGACCGGGCAGCGCTACTGCATGAACTCGGCGGCGCTCAAGCTGGAGCCCAAGGACGGCGGCCGGTGAGCGCGTTCACGCTGGTCGTCGGCAACAGGAACTACTCGTCGTGGCCGCTGCGCGGCTTCCTCGCGGCGCGTGCGGCCGGCGTGCGGTTCGACGAGGTGCTGGTGCGCCTGTCCGAGCCCGGATCGAAAGACGAGCTCCTGAAGCATTCGCCGGCCGGCAAGGTGCCGATCCTCGAGCACGGCGCCCGGGTGATCTGGGATTCGCTCGCGATCATCGAGTATCTGGCCGAGGTCCGCCCGGGGGCGGGGCTCTGGCCCGCCGATCCGGGCGACCGCGCCCATGCCCGCTCGATCGCGGCGGAGATGCACGCGGGCTTTCGGGCGCTGCGCGCCGGCATGCCCATGAACCTCAAGAAATCCCTGCCGGGCAAGGGGCGCAGTCGCGCCGTCGCGGATGACATCGAGCGGATCTGCGCACTCTGGGCCGACTGCCGGGCGCGCCACGGCGCCGCCGGGCCGTTCCTGTTCGGCGACTTCGGCGCGGCCGACGTCATGTACACGCCGGTTGCGACCCGCTTTCGCACCTACGCGGTCGAGCTCGACGACCTCTGCCAGGCCTACGTGGACGCGGTTCTGGCGAGGCGCGATTTCCTCGAGTGGCACGCCGCCGCGCTCGACGAGCCCTGGGTGATCCAGGAGGACGAGGTGCTCTGAGGTGGGTGCTCTTCGCAGCCAGCAGTTCGACACCGTGCTTGGCAAGATCGGCGTCGGCGACAAGGGCGAGGTCGCCGGCGTCGACACCCTCGTCTGGTACGTCTGGCAAGGGCGACTTGACCGAGCGGTTTGCTCCGAGCTAACCTATTCCTGTGTATCAGATCGTGTACAGCCGGCGGGCAGAGCGGATACTCGCTCGACTTCCCCGCCAGATGGCGGCACGGATTCGCTCAAATGTCGAGCAGTTGGCGCTCGACCCCTTCGCCCGGCACCATGGTGTCAAACCAATCAAGGGGAGCCCGGGCTATCGTCTCCGCGTCGGCCATTGAAGAGTGGTCTATGAAATCGACAAAGCTCCTCTCGTCATCCGCGTGGGCGTCGTCGGAGCCCGAGGCGATGTCTATTGAGATCGGCCGACCACTTTTCCTATACCACGACGGCCGGCCCGTATATGCGGTCGTTCCAATCGACGACTGGGAAAAGATCGTCGAGGCTTTGGAAGACCTCGAGGATATCCGGGCGCTGGAAGAGATGCGCAGCGATCCGAGCGAGGAGTTCTTGCCCGCCGCGATGGTCTACGCCCTTCTCGACGGCGAGAACCCGATCCGGGTGTGGCGCGAGCACCGGGGCCTGAGCCAGCAGCAGCTGGCCGCGAGCGCCGGCATTTCCAAACCGTATCTGTCGCAGCTGGAGGCGGGTAAGCGCGAGGCGTCGCAGCGGGTGATCAAGCGCTTGGCAAAGGCTCTGCGCGTCGACGTCGACGACTTGATCCGCGCCGAGCCCGAGGACGAGACCGCCAGGTCGAGCACCGCGACGCCGGCCGGTCGAGGGCCCTGACCGTTGCGATCGCCCGCTTTGAAAGGGTCGCCGCTTGACCGACGCTAGGGCAACGTCGGCCGCGCCGCGCAGGTTCGAGCCGGGGCGGTTCGCGACCAACATCATGCATTTCGCCCGCGCGCTGCGCGCCGCCGGCATGCCGGTCGGCCCGGGCAAGGTGCTGGATGCGATCCGCGCGGTCGAGGCGGTCGGGATCGGCCGCCGCGCCGACTTCTACTGGACGCTCCACGCGGTATTCGTGAACCGGCGCGACCAGCGCGAGCTGTTCGATCAGGCGTTCCACATCTTCTGGCGCAAGCCCGACCTGCTCGAGAAGGCGATGCAGCTGCTGCTGCCGCAGATCGAGACGGGCGAGGCGGCACCCCAGGAGATCGCCCGGCGCCTCGCCGAGGCGCTCGGGCCGCAAAAAGTACCGGGCGAGGGCGAGGCGCAGGACGACGCGGAGCCGCCGATCGAGCTCGACGCCACGCTCAGCTTCTCGGCCCGCGAGATCCTGCAGCACAAGGACTTCGAGGACATGTCGGCGGACGAGATCGCAGAGGCCAAGGCGCTGATCCGCGCCATGCAGCTGCCGATCCGCGCGGTCCCGACGCGGCGCTTCCACCCGGACCCGCGCGGCTGGCGGGTCGACCTGCGCAAGACGCTCCGGCGCTCGCTCCACGGCGGCGGCGCGATGATCGACCTCGCGAAGAAGCGCCGCATCCGCCGCCATCCGCCGCTCGTGATCCTGTGCGACATCTCCGGCTCGATGGAGCGCTACTCGCGCATGCTGCTCCACTTCATGCACGCGCTGACCAACGATCGCGACCGGGTGCACTCCTTCGTGTTCGGCACGAGGATCACCAACGTCACGCGCCAGCTGCGCCAGCGCGACGTCGACCTCGCGCTCGCGAAGGTGGGCGACGCCGCGGAGGACTGGTCCGGCGGCACCCGGATCGGCCACTGCCTGCACGCGTTCAACCGCGTCTGGTCGCGCCGCGTGCTCGCCCAGGGCGCGGTCGTGCTCCTGATCACCGACGGCCTCGATCGCGACGCCGGCGAAGGGCTCGAGCGCGAGATGGAGAGGTTGCACAAGAGCTGCCGCCGCCTGATCTGGCTGAACCCGCTCCTGCGCTGGGACGGCTACGCCCCCCTCGCCGCCGGCTCGCGCGCGATCATTCGCCACGTCGACGACTTTCGCCCGATCCACAACCTCGAAAGCCTCGCCCAGCTCACCGCCACCCTCGCCCACATCGGCCCCCGCCGCGAGGAAGGCCTCACGACCTGGCAGGGCATGGCGGAGGTGGGCGCGTCGCCGGTGCCGGTGGCGTGAGTGGTGGCTCGTAGGAGGTCGTTTCACTCAACCTTCGAGCCTATGCTCAACCCAGGGCAACGGCTCTGCGCGGGCACGGATCACATCACACGAGTAGAGCTGCGCCGTCGCTGCGCCAGCGTCGGAATCCGGATGAGTTCATGAGCCCTTGCCATACTTCCACCGCAACTGACCGCATCGGCACTGCACTGCTTCGGCAGACGCATCATCCGCGCGCCATATTCGCGTCCCACATGCTGCGCATGTGAAGTATGCCAACGCCCGTTCACAAGTGTCGATCAGTTTGGCTGCCTCGCTCCGAACGAGATCGAAAGAGTGTGAACCCCGGTTGGCCCATGTCGTCAACAGAGCTAACGCATCTTGCCAAATAGGGATTGGCTCTGCGTACGGGGAGTACCCGCTGTTCGAACTCCGCTCAAGACATCTGGACGCGTCTCGAATCAAGCGGGACAGGAAGTCGTGTGCTGTTCTATGGTCGTTCCTGTCTCCGCGTAGGTAAGGAAGATAAAGCTGGAGCTTCTCTGCGGCCAGCGCCAACTCCACGTCCATGATCTTTCGCGCATCGTTACCCGCAGAATCAGGGCGTGATTCGAGATGAGCCCTTGCCTCGTCGAAATTCGTCCCTTTCGACGACCAGCGGATACCCACCGTTGGGTCTTGCCAGGGTAACAACGCCTTGAAGCGCCAGTCCGAATCGGGAAGTTGGTGCTTGAGTTCCGTGTACCATTCCCGGTCGTGCGTCAGGATAATGACCTGTCGGCGGGAGAACTCACGCTTCAGGATTTCGGCGACCATTCCGCGATGGTTCCGATCGAGGCTGACCACAACATCATCCAAGAAGAGCGGCCTGTCAGTCGCTGCCTCTCGCTTGGCCATCGCAAGAAAGATGCACAACCCCAAGCTGTTTCTGTGGCCTTCGGAGAGAGAGAGCCGAGGCGAATCTTGATCGACCCCATAAAACCGCAGGGCGATATCGATTGCTTTATCAGCTTCGCTGGGAACATACAGCCGCACGTCCTCGATTCGTTCGCCGGGGTGTAGAATCGCCCACATGCTCTGAATGTCGGCCGAAATCTCTTCAATCACCGCAGAGGACTGTGCCTTAATCTCTTTGCGCACCTTTTTTTCAAGCTCGCCGATGAACCGGACCAGTTGATCGATCGTAACGACCTCAGCCTCAAGTTCCCGCGAACTGAGTAACACACTAGCCGCATCAACCTTCTGCTTATCGCTTGACAGCACTTGTACGTCGGGCGGTGCTACAGAGGTCTCCGCCGTTACCCGATCAACGATATTGCCGACGTCATCTTCGATCGTTCTCAGAATGTCCTCTGAGCACGTCGTTCGTAATCTGTCGAGGTCCAAAGCCCCAATCGCCACGAGCGCATCCCGAACTCCAGCCTGCCTCTCATCCTCTCTCCAGGTTGCAAGCTCAGAGCGGTCCAGAATTCTTTTCGTTGCCTTCACAGCGTCTGAGAGCACCGCTAGGGCAGCACGCCTTGTATTGAACCTGTCGATGATGTCTCTAAGACGCGCCCGCTCTGCCTGAACGTGTGCCTGAAATGCGTCAACGGACACCGTCTGACCGCACGCGGGACACGTGACCTCATCCGGACCCTGTAGCTTATCCGCCAAACTGGCAGCGGCCTGGAGAACCTCCAGTCGCTCATCAATCAACGGCTCCACCTCATCAACCAGCTCAAGGGAGGCGATGCGCACACGGTCAATCTTGTTAGCAATATCCTGGGCCTTAATCTCAAGCAACCAATAATAACGTTGCTGATCCTCAGAAAATCGAGATATGCGAGCTTCTAACTCATGGTTTGTAGCCGAACAGAGGTCGGAATCGGTATATACCGCGGTGCCATTGCCGAGATATTTTTTTGACAACCCTCTTATCAAGATCCAGATCTGAGTCTCAGGCTGATCACCGAAGTGTGTTTTTCTCTGTGAGAGCGCCTGGCAAATGTGTTGTTTCTTCTCCTTGACACTCGGTCGTTGTTCAACCGCTTTTGCAAGTTGCCTAAGGTTCTCCGCGGCAATCTCTAGAGATTGAAGATGCAGAAGTGGCAGAAGCGCGGAATATTTATCGCCCTTCCGAGCGCTAATGAATGCGGCCACCTCGTCCTGCCGGAGTACCGTGCGTTGGTAGTCCCATTGCGACATACGTACGTGGTCTGCACCTGAAAACGAGGCAGTGCCATCTCGACGGATCGAGACGAGAAGATTAGAGTCGTCAGTGAACTTAATCGTACATTCGCACCGTGCATCATGTGGAATATGTGTGTTTAGGAGTCCTCTTTCCTGTTTTCGTCCACTATATTCGTGAGATAGATGGCCAATCCTCCCGTCCTCAAGGATGTATTCAATTGCATCGACAAAGGAAGACTTGCCGGACCCGTTGGGACCGTAAATAACGGCTGATTTTGAATCTGTTTCAAGGGTAGCTTCGGCGGCGGCCCCTCGAAACCAGTTAAGACGGACCGCTTTGATCCGCATCGGTTGGATCAGCCATCTGGGAGGCGGCGGAGGAGGAGAGGCTGACTAGTTGGTCGGCCAACTCGCTAGATTCCTTCGGCCGCAGGCTCCGAAGGGACAACTGGGTCTCAAGTTCCACCTTGAGACGCTCAGCGACCACGCTGGCCACGTCGCCCATAGCCTGTCGAGCAGCGTCGACGCAGCGTTCGATCCAATCAGCTTTCACCGACGGACAGCCTCTCAATCGAAAAGCGACAGGCGGATTATCGGTGATCGCTCACTGCTATGCAATCTTTAGAATTGGGTATCATGGCGACCGGTACTCCAAGTCTTTGCAACGCCGTCGCCACCCATCAGGCGCGTCGGGTCAGTTTTGCGTTCGCGCATCACGCATGCGGAGGGTCACAAAAGGGTTTGGGCTCGAAGCCGAGTGCCGGTAGCCTTGGCGAAGCGCTCGAGGTCCGGCTCGGGGGCTTGACGCCCGCCCTCGAGGCGGGCGATCACGGCCTGCTTGCCCATGGCGTGGCCACCTGCGCTTCATGTCATGCCGGCCCGGCTGCACGCTTCGATCCGTGCTGGCGCCAGGGCGATCTTCGCCGCTGGCTAGGGGTCCGAAGCCACCTGGTGCGGGGGTCCGGGCTTTGGCCAGGAGATCTCGGCGAGCAGGGCGGCGTGGTCGGGAAAAGGTGTCAGGAACCATTTCGCTCCTGCCGTCGGGAAAAGGTGTCAGGAACCATTTCGCTCCTGCCGTTTACTCAGGGTGCTGACGCGAGGGCGAACTCTGCCTCCAGCGCTTGGTACTCGGCGCGAAACTCCGGGCCATTCAGCCATGCCTTCGCGGCTTCCCGCACGAAATCGAAAAGGTTTCGGGAACCATTTCGCTCTCAGGCAACCAGAGGCAGTGACTTCATCTCTCCCACCTGAGCAGCCTGCTCGCCGTCGCGAGGGCGCGCCTGCGAGGTGCGTGCCGTGATCTGCGCGAAGCTCGTGGCTGCGCCTGCGAAGTGACGTTCCGGAGATTTTCCGCTAGGCTTGGCATTGCAGGGGCGACTGGCCGATGAGTGCGGAGGTCTGCCGCACCTTGATCGAGGTGCACCAGGAGAGGTGCCATGGCGGAGCCCGAGAGCCACACGCTCGCTTATCTGCGCCGGATCGACGAGAAGCTTGACCGGGTCGAGGACCGGCTTGGCGGGGTCGAGGGCCGGCTCGAGCGGGTCGAAGGCCGGCTCGGCCGGATCGAGGACGAGCTGCTTGTTCTCAACGGCATCGCGCTCCGTCTGGAAGGGCGCGAGGTCGAGACCACGGGGCTGAAGGCGATTCTCGACCGGCACGAGCGCGGGCTTGCCGAGCTGGGACGCCGCATCGCCGAGCTGGAGGGTGCCCCAAAAGGGTGAGCAAGAGGCTATGAACCAAGGGCACCCGCTTTCGCCCCTTGGCTCCCTCAGCCGAGCGGTCTGGAAGAAGGTGGCGGGAACCATCTCGCCCTTGCCGTCAGGGCCAGGGTTTCCAGAAGCGCGCCGTGCCAAGGGGCCCTCGGCCAATGGCAGCAGGGTCAGCTCGCACAGCTTGCTCATGTCCTGGCCGCGCTTCTTGGCACGTTCTCACGGCGCGCCGGAATTGCCCGGGGCGGACCGCAACGCGCACCCTCAGATGGCCAGATCCTCGAGCAGCGCCTCGGCGGAGTCGACCGCTTGCCCTTGCCCTGCTCCAGCTCGGCCATGGCCCGGCGCGTGGCGGCGTTCGGCACCGTGACCTCGAAGGGCAGGCGCTGCTCGTCGGCGATGCGCAGCATCAACAGGCGGATGGCATCGGAGATCGCCAGCCCCACGGCGGCAGCGCGGCCGAGGCGCGCTTTTTGGTGGCAGTATCGATCCGTGCGCAAACGCCGGTATCGGCAGGCATTGCCAGCAGGGCAGGCCATGGCGGCCGGCGTCTTGGGCGTGGCACCGGTGCGTGGGGCGTATCAGAAGGCCGAAAAAACGGGTGCCGGACCCGCCGGGCCCGGCACCCCTGTGCTCGGATCGGTGAGAGCTCAGGCGGCCTTGGCCGACCTGCCCTCGATCACCTTGGGCTTTGGCGTCCCGGCGCCGATCTCGATCCGCTGCGGCTTCATCGCCTCGGGCACCTCGCGCGCCAGCTCGATGTCGAGCAGGCCGTTGGCGAGCTGCGCGCCGGCCACGCGGACGTGGTCCGCCAGCTGGAAGCGATGCTCGAACGCACGCCCGGCGATCCCGCGGTGCAGGTAGGTGACGTCCTTGTCCTTCTCGCCGTCGTTCACCTTGCCGCGGACGGTCAGGAGGTTCTCCTTGACCACGATCTCGAGATCGCTCTCGCCGAAGCCGGCGACCGCGAGCGTGATCCGATAGGCGTCCTGGCCGGTCTTGACGATGTTGTACGGCGGGTACGACACCTCCTGAGTGTTGCGGAACGCCGTCTCGAACAGATCGTCGAGCCGATCGAAGCCGACCGAGTAACGGAACAGGGGTGACAGATCGAAGCTACGCATCGTCGATCCTCCATTGAGCGACTGACTGTGTGCCCGTCCGAAAACCGGGCTCTTCTCCTTGCCGGTCCCGACTCGGCAACCGGCGAGTACTCATGTGGTGATGGTCGGCGCAAGTTCAAGAGAGTCGTGCGGCGTTCTTTGACTGGGCGCAGGCGCGCGCCCAGATCGACCGCGGCGGGACCGGGCCAAGATCGCCGCGGACGACCCGGCTGCCGCACCGCCTGGCAGCGACGCCGAGGCGGGCGGTGTGGCGACCAGGGCGGAAGACATCGCGCGCTCGGCCCGCCGCCAGATGC
>JBOHKK010000205.1:0-11376 GCA_050729115.1 Geminicoccaceae bacterium
CTCCCAACACCCAGCGATGGTACCCTTGGGGCGGTTGGGAGGGGGAGCGGGCTGGTGCGAGCTGATCGAAAAATGCGCTAGCGGAGCCGGACCGCGGCGAAGCGGCGCGAAGGCGCCACCATCGCGTCCTGCGCGGCGACCAGGCAAAGCTCCTCCGCACCTTCCTCGCAGGTCCGCGCGACCAGCGCGAACATGGCCGCGACCGCGCGCTCGAGCGCGGTGCCGAGATCGGCGGCCGCCAGGTAGTGGCCGAGAAAGAGCGCGGCGAACGCATCGCCGGTGCCGCCGCCGATCGCGAGCGGCAGGCGCGGCGTCGCGACCAGCCACGCCTCCTCGGCCGTGGCCGCGAGCACCGCCAGCTCATCCGGTCGATCCGGCAGCTCGAGACCCGTTGCGACCACCAGACGCGGGCCGCGCGCGCGCAGCGCCGCCACGGCCGCAACCGCATCCTCGAGTGATCGGATGCTCTGGCCGGTGAGATGGGCGAGCTCGAAACGGTTCGGCACGGCGATGTCGGCAAGCGGCACCAGGCGCTCCCCGATCGCCTCGGGAACGCCGGCGCTGACGAACACGCCGGGGCCGTCGTCGCCGATCACCGGATCGCACAGGTAGCAGGCCTCCGGGCGCGCCCTACGCACCGCGGCCACGGCGCGAAGCACCACGTCGGCGACCGCGCCGTCGCCCAGGTAACCGCTCAATACCGCGACGCAGCGACCCAGCACGCCCCGTTCCTCGAGGCCACGCAGGATCTCGCCCAGCTGCTCGCATCCGAGCTTGTGGCCGCGCCAGGTTCCGTAGCCCGGATGGTGCGCGAGCTGCACGGTGTTGAGGGCAAGGACGTCGAACCCGAGCCGCTGCAAGGGCAGCATGGCGGCGCTGTTGCCGACGTGCCCGTACGCGACCTGCGATTGGATCGACAGGATCGCCCCGGTCATCAGGCTCGGGCGGTCATCGGGCCCGGGCGCGCCGCCGCGCGCGTTCGGTGCAGGCGAGCGCGGCACGACCCAGGATCGCCTCCGCGTCGATGCCGTGGACGCGGTAGAGATCGGGAATGTCGCCCGACTGGCCGAAGCGGTCGACCCCCAGCGGATAGGCCGCCCGGCCGGTGGCGCTGCCCAGCCAGGCAAGGGTCGCCGGATGGCCATCCAGCACGGTCACCAGCGCCGCATCGGCGGCGAGCGGCGCAAGGAGCTGCTCGAGCACCGCGCTGGCCGCCTCGCCGCTTGCCCGGCGCGCCTGCGCGGCACGCCAGTCCTCGAGCAGCCGGCCGGCCGAGGTGATCACCAGGACGCCAAGCCCCGGCAGGTCGTCGGCGAGGGCACCTGCGGCCTCGAGCACCTCGGGCACGACCGCGCCCATGCCGACCAAGGCGAGCTCGGCGCCCGCGGCCGGCCGGCGCAGCCAATAGCCGCCCGCCAGCACCGCGGCCTGCAACCCCTCGGTCATGCCGCGCTCGACCTGCGCGATCGCGCGCGTCGACAACCGCAGACAGACCGAGCTCCCGTCCTCGCTTTGCAGGTGCTCGAACGCGAAGCGCAGGATCTCGGCGAGCTCGTCGGCGTAGGCGGGCTCGAAGCAGAGCAGCTCCGGCTGGCCGATCCCGATCAGGGGCGTCGCCACCGACTGATGCGCGCCGCCCTCGGGGGCGAGCGAGATGCCGGACGGCGTGGCGACCAGAAGGAAGCGCGCGTCCTGATAGCTGGCGTAGGTGAGGGCATCGAGGCCGCGGGCGATGAACGGATCGTACAGCGTGCCGATCGGGATCAGGCGCTCCCCGAACAGCGGCCCCGCCAGCCCGAGCGCCGCGAGCAGCAGAAAGAGGTTGTTCTCGGCGATCCCGAGCTCGACGTGCTGGCCCCGCCGGCTGCCGGCCCACAACTGCGACGAGGCGAGACGCTGCTCCTTGAACACGTCGGCGCGCTCGGCCCGATGGAACACGCTCCGCCGGCTGACCCAGGGCCCAAGGCTGGTGGACACGGCGACGTCCGGCGAGGTGGTGACGATCCGCGCCGCGAGCTCGCCGTCGTCGCGCGCGAGCTCGCCCATGATCCGCCCGAACGCCTCCTGGGTCGAGGTGCGGCTGACGCGACGCCCGACCGGCAGCGCCGCAGGCACGGGAATCGGCGCGCTCGCGTAGGCGTCGGTGCGGTTGCCAAACGGCACGCGCTCAAGGAAGCTCTCGAGCTCGCTTGGCTCGATGTCGAGCCCGGCGAAGCGGTCCCACTCCTTGCCGTCGGCGATCCGGTGCTGCTTCTTGAACTCGCGCATCTGCTCGGGCGTCATCAACCCGGCGTGATTGTCCTTGTGGCCCGCGAACGGCAGCCGGAAGCCCTTGATCGTGTAAGCGATGAAGCAGTGCGGACGGTCGTCCTCGACCGCATGGAAGGCCTCGCGCACCATCTCGAGGTCGTGGCCGCCGAGATTGGTCATCAGGCGCGCGAGCTCGCCGTCATCATGCTCGGCGAGGAGCGTGCGGATGCCCGCAAGGTGACCGAGGTCCCGCTCCAGGTGTTGGCGCCATCCGGCGCCGCCTTTGAAGGTGAGCGCCGAGTACAGGTCGTTCGGGCAGTCGTCGATCCACTGGCGCAGCGCCGCGCCGTCGGGCTGCGCGAACGCGGCCTGCAGCAGCTTGCCGTACTTGAGCATCACCACGCGCCAGCCGACCGCGCCGAAGAACTCCTCGATCTTGGTGAACAGGCGCTCGGGCACGACCCGGTCCAGGCTCTGGCGGTTGTAGTCGATCACCCACCAGACGTTGCGGATGTCGTGCTTCCAGCCCTCGAGCAGCGCCTCGAACACGTTGCCTTCGTCGAGCTCGGCATCGCCCACGAGCGCGATCATCCGCTGCTTGGACCGACCCTCCGGCAGCAGCCGGCGCTCGTGCAGCAGGTCCTGGGCCAGCGAGGCGAACAGGGTCATGGCCGCGCCGAGCCCGACCGAGCCGGTCGAGAAGTCGACACCGGCGCTGTCCTTGGTGCGCGACGGGTAGGCCTGGGCGCCGCCGAAGGCCCGAAAGCGCGCGAGCTTGTCCTGGGTCTGGCGGCCGAGCAGATATTGGATCGCATGGTAGACGGGGCTGGCGTGCGGCTTGACCGCGACCCGGTCGCCCGGTCGCAGGACGTCGAAATACAGCGCCGACATCAAGGTCGCGATCGAGGCGCAGGACGCCTGATGGCCGCCCACCTTCAAGCCGTCGCGACTGGGTCGGACGTGATTGGCGTGATGGACGGTCCAGCACGCCAGCCACAGCACCTTCTGCTCCAGGGCCGCGAGGTACTCGTGGGTCCGATTGCCGGCTCGGACCTTGGTCTCAGGCGGAGAACGGCGCTCCAGCTCAAGCATGCTCTCGGGCTCTCGATCGTCGTCGGATCAGCGCGAAGGGCTCGGGCGGCGGGGCGTGGTCGATCACGTGGCGCCCGGCGGCTCGGCGCCGCCCTGATCGGCCCGCCGCAAGCGCGGCACCCGGACCTGCAGAGCGCCCGCGATCTTGCGGAGCGTCTCGACCAGCCCACTTCGCTGCTCGGCCCCCGACGGGCGGCCCCAGACCTCGATCAGATGACGATTGACCTCGTCCAGCCGGCCCGCGAGCACGGTGGCGACGTAGAGCGCGACCAGCGGCTCCTTTCGCAAAAAGCCTTCGGCGTGGTCGACGATGTAGAAGCTCGACGGCGCTACCGCAAGCACGTCCGCGGAATGCGGCTGGCCGAGGAGCACCGACATGTCGCCGAACACGGCGCCGGGCTCGCTGATCCGGGTCAGCTGGACCTCGTCCTTGACCACGTCGACCGTACCCCGGTTCAGGAACAGGAGCCGATGGGTGGCGCTGCCTTCGGACAGCACGATGTCGCCGCGCTCGAACGCGCGCAGGGGAAAGCCGGAGACTTTCTCCAGGACCTCGTCGGGTTCCACGATCAGCATGGCCGCGACTTTCTGTTGAGACCGGGGCCGCCGCCCGGATCGTCGCACGCCGCGCCGGCGACGCCCCAGGCCACCGTACCGGCCAAGAGTGTCCCTTTTGGCCGCGCCAGGCAACCGTCGCGACCGCCGAGACGCCGCCGAGGCAGCGATGTCGTGCCGAACCGCCCTATTTCAGCTCGATCTCGACGAAGGCGAACTCATACGAGTTGGGGTTGATCACGTCGTGCTCGACCCCGGCGTTGCGGAAGTAGGGCACGCCCTTTCTCAGCTGGGCGCGCGTGCGCTCGCCGCCCCGCCCGACCAGCTCCAGCTCGCCGTCGACCATGGGCACGACCACGTAGTCCATCTCGTGGCGATGCCAGCCGGTGGCGGCGCCCGGCGCGAAGCGCCATTCGCTCACCCGCACCCGCTCGTTGTCGATGAACACGTGGGACTCCGCGGTCGACGTCATATTTGGTTCCTTGATGGGGTTGCCCTTGGATCCGCTGCAAACCGTCACTTCATGAGCTTGAGGCGGCGGAGGTCGGCTTCGCTCCAACGGGCTTGCATCTCGATCACGTCTTGGGCGCAAAGATCTGTCCTGGATGGTGGAACGTGACGGTCACGCGACGGCCGTCCGGGTGGAAATAGTGCCGGTGGGCGCCGGTCTGGCGGTCGAGGACAAAGCCATCGCGAAGGAGCGCATTGACGATACGGCGGGCCGTAAGCGCCCTGAGCCTCCGGTAGTCGGCCGCCCTCACCTCACACGGTCACGGCGACCCGGGGCTCGCGAGTGACCTCAACCGTGTCCGCCGGCTCGATGCCTTCGCCATGTTCGATCATGCTCGCCACCACCATTTTGACGACCTCTTCGATGTTGCCGAGCGCTTCCTCGCGAGTCGTGCCCCAGGTCGCGGCGCCCCGCTCGACCAGCGCCGGACAATAGGCATGCCAGCGATCCTCGTCGGGCTCGACGACGATCTCGAAGGTGTAGGTGGTCAAGGGCACGCCTCCGGTTGCATCTCAAAAGCCTTCTCGATACTGAACATTTAGCACGGTTCAGCACAAGTCCCCGCCGCTCCGAGATATAGTCAGCTCTCCAGGGAGCCTGCCCCCTGATCGAAATCGCGCGCCCGAAGCCAATCGAGCCGGCTATTCGCTCGCGCGGACCTTGACGTAGCTGCCCGGCGCATCCTCGATCGGCGCGAGCTTGCCGTCCCCGGGCTGGCGCGCAGGGACCTTCTTGCCGGCGCGGCGCGCCAGCCAGCGCCCCCAGTCGGGCCACCACGAGCCGGCGTGCTGCGTGGCGCCCGCCAGCCACGCATCCGGGTCCTTGGGCAGCCTCGGGTTGGTCCAGTAGGCGTACTTGTTCGCTGCCGGCGGATTGACGATGCCGGCGATGTGCCCAGAGGCGCCGAGCACGAACCGACTGGGCCCCCGGAACGCCGCCGTGCCGGGGTAGCACGAGCGCCACGGCGCGATGTGGTCCTCCCTGGTCGCGACGATGTAGGTGGGGGTCGTCACCTTCGACAGATCGATCGGCACGCCCGCCAGGCTGAGGCCGCCCGGCTGCATCAGCAGGTTCTGCTGATAGACCTTGCGCAGGTAGAACAACAGCATGGTCGCCGGCAGCCGGGTCGAGTCCGCGTTCCAGTAGAGCAGATCGAACGGCGGCGGCTCCCGGCCCATCAGATAGTTGTTGACCACGAACGACCAGATCAGGTCGTTCTCGCGCATCATGTTGAACATGTCGGCCATGTGGTGGCCTTCGAGATAGCCTTTGTCGGCGATGTGCTTCTCCATCCGGGCGAGCTGCTCGTCGTCGATGAACACCGCGACCTCGCCCACCTCCTTGAAGTCGAACAGGGCGGCGAGGAAGGTCGCCGACCTGATCCGCTCGTCGCCTTTGGCGGCGAGATAGGCGAGCGCCCCGGCGGTGAGGATGCCGCCGATGCAGAACCCGAGGATGCTCGCCTCGCGCTCGCCGGTCGCCTGCGCGATCGCCTCGAGCGCCGCAAGCGGGCCCTCCAGCAGGTAGTCCTCGAAATTCTTGTGGGCGAGATCCGCGCGCGGGTTGACCCAGGAGATCACGAACGTGGTGTGGCCCTGGTCGACGCACCACTTGATCAGGCTGTTCCTCGGCTGCAGGTCGAGGATGTAGAACTTGTTGATCCAGGGCGGCACGATCAGAAACGGTCGCCTGTATGCCTGCCCGGTGCTCGGCGCATACTGGATCAGCTGCATCAGATCGTTCTGGAACACGACCTTGCCGGGCGAGGTGGCGACGTTTTTGCCGACCTCGAAGGCCTCCTCGTCGGCCATGCTGATCTGCAGGCGGCCCCTGCCCCGCTCCAGATCGGCCAGCAGATGCTCGAGGCCGTCCAGCAGGTTCTCACCGCCGGTCTCCCTGGCCTTGCGCAGGACCGCGGGATTGGTCAGGAGGAAATTGCTCGGCGCCACCGCGCTGATGAACTGCCGGGTGAAGAAGTCGACCTTCTCCTGGTCTTTGGCGCTCAGCCCCGGGACGTCGTGGACCAGCGAGCGCAGCCAGCGGGCGCTCAAGAGATACGACTGCCTGATCAAGTCGAACAGGAGGTCCTCGGACCACGCCTCGTCCTTGAACCGCCGGTCGCCGCGCTCGGCCTCGACCAGCGGCCCGGCTTCCAGCCCGTGCATGCGCCGCAGCGTATGCTGCCAGAGCTCCGCCTGATCGCGCCACAACCGGACCTGAGCCTCCACCAGGCGGCCCGGGTCCGCGAGCAGTCTGGTTCCGAGCTCGAAGAAGGCGCGGCCGACCGCTTGCGGATCGGCGACCGAATAGCCGGTCTCGCTACTCGCCTCGGCCTGGGCCCGCCAGAACTTCTGGACGATGTGCTGGCTGCGCTCGGCGAACTCGGTGAGCCGCTCGACCAGGACGGTCGGATCGGGAGGCGGCGCCTCGCTCATGAGCCATCCTCGACGACGTTGCGAAGGGACCCTTGGCGGTGCCATGCAACCGCCGATACCCGAAGGATACGTTCTGTGGTCGGTGATGGCCAGGGGCCGCGGCACGGCAGGTCCACGGTCGTTCGGATGCCCGGCCGGGGTGTTGCGTTTGGCCCAAAGACGCCTACCATGCGAGCCAGGAAATGCCTGGGGAGGCGCGATGTCGAAGCCAGCCTACCGCCGGCCGCTGCGACGGGGAACGTAGATGGCCGAGCTGCAGATCCGCGGGCTGACCAAGCGGTTCGGCGACGTGCGGGCATTGGAAGGGGTCGATCTGGACGTCGCGGCCGGCGAGTTCTTCGTGATCCTGGGCCCGAGCGCCGCCGGCAAGACCACCATGCTCCGGGCGATCGCCGGGCTGGAGCGGCCCGATGCCGGCACCATCGCCTTTGCCGGCCAGGACGTCACCCATGCGCCGGTCCAGGGGCGCGGCATGTCGATGATCTTCCAGACCTTCGCGCTGTACCCCCATCTCTCGACCTTCGACAACCTCGCCTATCCGCTGCGCGAGCAGGGCATTGCGGCCGCCGAGACCCGCAGGCGCGTGGGCGAGATCGCCGGGAAGCTCGGCATCGCTCACACCCTTGCGCGCAGGCCCGCCACCCTGTCCGGCGGCGAGCAGCAGCGCCTCGCGATCGGACGCGCGCTGATCCGCCGCCCCAAGCTGCTCCTCTTGGACGAGCCGCTCACCAATCTGGACGCCAAGCTGCGCCACGACACCCGCGCCGAGTTCAAGCGGCTGCATCGCGAGCTCGGCATGACCATGGTCTACGCCACGCCCGATCAGCTCGAGGCGCTGACCATGGGCGAGCGGATCGCCGTGCTGCGCGAAGGCCGGATCGTCCAGGTCGGCACGCCCGCCGCGCTGTACGAGGCGCCCGCCACCAGCTTCGTCGCGACCATGGTCGGCGCGCCGAGGATGAACCTGGTGCCCGGCACCGTGCGCGCGCGGGCCGGCGGCCCGGTGGTGGAGCTGCCCTTCGGCGAAGTCGATGCGGCGCGCTGGAGGGGCGCCGTGGCGCCCGGCGCCGAGGTCACCTTCGGCATCCGGCCGCACGATCTCGCGCCCGCCGGCAATCAGAGCAACGGCCCGCGCTTTGCGGCCACGGTGCATCTGACCGAGCCGCTTGGCGACGTCACCGTGCTCGACGTCGAGAGCGGCGGCGCGGTGCTCAAGATGGCGCTGCCCGAGGAGGAGGCGCTGGCTTACGCGCCGGGCAAGGAGCTCACGATCGAGCTGTCGCTCGCGGACGCCTACCTGTTCCACCGGGAGACCGGACGGGCGCTGTCGTAGCGACCGCCGGGCCTGGTGAGGCGGCCCGGCGGTTCACTGTCAACCAAGAGGAAGCAGAACGATGCGCAGATCAGGGATCAGAGGCTCGATGGTCGCGGCGGGTGCCGCCGCCTTGCTGCTGGGCGCGCCTGGCGCCACGTGGGCCAAGGACATCACGATCCGGATGGCGGTGCCCGACTGGCCGCCGACCCGGATCATGCAGGATCTGGCGAACGAACGCTATCAGGCGCCCTCGGGCAACAACGTCAAGCTCGAGGCCGACTTCATCCCCTGGCCGAATTACTACGAGCGCCTCGCGGCATCGCTCACCTCAGGCGAGCAGAAGTACCAGATGGCGGTCTCCGACAGCCAATGGCTCGGCGCCTTCGTCGAAGGCGGCTACTACATGAAGATCAACGACTTCATCGACGCCGACCCGGAGCTGCAGGAGATCTTCGCCGACCTCCACCCGAACCTGGTGGCCGCCTACTCCACCTATCCGCACAAGTCGGACAACTACTACGGCTTCCCGCAGATGCCGGACGTCCTGATCGTCTATTACCGGCAGGACCTGTTCTGCGACGAGGGCGAGCAGGCGGCGTTTCAGGAGAAGTACGGCTACAAGCTGCCCTGCACTCCGGAGGAGATGGACGATACCGACTGGAGCATGGTGCGTGACTACGGCGAGTTCTTCCGCCGAAGCTCCGGCGACCAGCTGGCGGGAGAGACCGTGAGCGACGACTTCTACGGCATCGCGTACCAGGCCGGGAAGGCGTACGACTTCAATATCATGCAGGTCAACGCCTTCATCTGGCAGCACGGCGCCGACATCTGGGACGAGACCAAGGCGCCCGAGGGCCAGGCCGAGGGGGTGGTCAATTCCGATACCGCGGTCGAGGCGCTCGAGCACTATCTCTCGCTGCTCGAGTACATGCCGCCCGTGGTCGAGACCGGGACCATGGACATCTTCAAGGTCGACGAGCTGTTCCGCGAGGGCAAGGTCGCCTGGATCATCCAGTGGATCGGGTTCGCCGAGAGCACGATCACCCCCGAGACCTCGAAAGTCGCGGACAAGGTCGCGTTCGCCCAGCACCCCGGAACGCGCGACAACGGTGAGCTGGTGCGCTGGGCCAACATCGGCGGTCAGCCCTTCGTGCTCACCACCTGGAACGACGAGGAGATGCAGCGCGAGCTGGTCGATTTCGTCAAATGGTGGTTGTCGCCGGAGATCCAGACCGAATTCGCCAGGCGCGGCGGCCAGAGCGGCCGGATGAGCGTCTACAACCAGCCGGACTACGTCGAGTTCCGGCCATGGAACCGGACCTGGGCACCCAGCCTGGAGTGGCAGAAGGACGTCTGGCACGTGCCCTCGTTCTTCGAGCTCCTGGTGCAGTCGCAGGAGGAGTACGACAAGGCGATCACCGGTCAGCAGTCGGCCAATGACGCGCTCGACAACATCGCCGCCTTCCAGCAGGACCTGCTGGAGGAGGAAGGCCTGATCGACTAGAGCAGCATCCGAATTGACGGGATCGCCGACGGCGATCATCGTCCGGATAAAGCTGCTCTAATCAACTGAGATAGAGCAATTTTCTCCCGATGAGCGGAAGATGTCGTGATCCGCAACGGGTTCGCCTCATCGGGACTTGCTCTAGCCGCCTGGCGCGAAAAGTCGGGGCGAGCTCTGGGGCGCGACCACGCCCTCGCCGCCGCGACGCCCCTCCGCCTCCGGAGCTTTGATCGCTCATGAGCGCTGCATCGACAGAGGTCCTGGCCCGGCCGGCGGGCTGGTGGCGCCCGAACTGGGGCAACTGGCGCCTGGCGCTCCTCCTTGCGATCGTCGCGATCCCGGCCGCGGTGCTGGTCCTGCCGATCGAGGGGGCGTTCTGGATATCGCTCGCCGCGGTGGCATTGGTCGCGGCAAGCGCGGTGATCAACGCCTGGGGGCGCTACACCGGCGGTCTGCTGGTGGCGCCGGCGATCGCGCTCCTGTTCGTCATGAACATCTTCCCGCTGATGTGGTCGTTCGGGCTCAGCTTCTTCAACTATCGGGCCAACCGGCTCGCGCCCCCGGCGTTCGACGGCCTCGACAACTATGCCGACGTGCTCACCGACGAGGTGGTCTGGGCGCGCCTGCAGACCACCGCCCTGCTCGTGGTGCTGACCGTCGGCACCCAGATGATCGTGGGCTTCCTTCTGGCGCTCCTGTTCGAGAAGCAGTTCCCCGGCCGCCGCGTCCTGCTGATGCTGGTGCTGACCCCGATGATGCTGTCGTTCGTCGCGGTCGGCGCGTTCTTCCGTTACTACTACGAGCCGACCTTCGGGCTGCTCTCCCAGGCGGTCCGCGTGTTCACGGGCGCGCCGTTCATCCTGCTCGACACGCCGGCAGGGGCGCTCGCCGGGATCGTCTTCGCCGATGCCTGGATGTGGTCGCCGTTCGTCATGCTCCTGGTGCTGGCCGGCCTGGTCAGCGTGCCGAAGTACCTTTACGAGGCAGCCGAGATCGACCGCGCGTCCTGGTGGCGCCGGTTCTGGACGATCACCTTCCCGTACATCCGAGGGTTGTTGCTGCTGGCGCTGCTGTTCCGCACGATCGAGGCGTTCAAGCTGTTCGACCTCGTGTTCCTGATCACCGCGGGCGGTCCCGGCACCTCGACCGAGACCATTGCGGTCTATGTCTATCGCCTGGCGTTCCAGTACTTCCGGACCAGCCAGAGCTCGGCGCTCGCCTACATCCTGCTGTTCATCGTGATCGTGCTGACCAACCTTTATCTCTACTTCGTCAAACGCCGGGCGGCGGAGGCGTAGGGGATGGCTCCGACCCACGCCGCCGTGGTGGTCATGCCCGGGCTTGACCCACGGCTGTTCGGTTTAACCTTTCGTCAACCATCGGCCGCTAGCGTGGCGTGGGTGGCTGGTCCATGCGATCCTGGGAATCCGTGCGCCACCGCAAGGACCGGCGGCGCGGAGTCCCACGGTCGCATGGACCATCGAAGCGGAGTTGGCGATGCCGAGGTTAACATTAAGTTAAAGCCCCGACGCGGCGGGTTCGCGCCGACCCTCGTCACCACGCCGAGATTCTTCCGCATCACGACGGCGCCCTGCCGGACAGCGGTCGGTTTGGCCCCACCCGCGCCGAGATTCCGCCCCGTCACGACGGCGCGCGGCCGGTCTGACCCGCGGCCCGGGCGGCGGAACATCGCGGTCATCCCCACGGGCCGGAG
>JBOHKK010000206.1:0-11261 GCA_050729115.1 Geminicoccaceae bacterium
TACAGCGCTTCGATGGCGGCGACGCTGAAGCTCATGAAGCCGCCCTGGCTCAGCGACAGCATCGCGAAGAACAGGAGCGCCATGAGGATCGGCCCGCTCAGCAGCAGGCGAACGCCCGCGCCGCCGCCGCCGCCGGTCCTTCTGGCAAGCAGGCGCCCGTCGTCGGCGGCGGTGCGCAGCACCTCGCTGTTGACCAGCATCAGCAAGGTCACCGCCAGGCCGGCGGCGCCGGATATCATGAGCGCGATGCGCCAGTCGAACATCGCCGTCAGGAATACGATGACCGGCGGCGCGACGGCAAAGCCGGCGAAGCCGCCGAAGGTATGGATCGAGAACGCGCGTCCCATGCGCCGCTGGTCGATCGCGCTCGAGAGGATCGCGTAGTCGGCAGGATGGAACACGCTGTTGCCGAGGCCGGCCAGCACCATGAGCGCGAGCAGCATCGGATAGCTGGGGAACGCGCCGACCAGGCCGATCGCCAGGCTGAACATGGCGAGGCCGGCGATCAGGATGGCGCGGGCGCCGAAGCGGTCGACCAGGAAGCCGACCGGCGCCTGGGTCAGGCCGGTGATGCCATTGAGGACGGCGAGCGCCAGGCCAAGAGCGGCGTAGCCGACCCCGTACTCGTCGCGCAGCAGGGGGAACAGCGGTGGCAGCGCCAGGATGTAGAAATGGCTGAAGAAATGCGCCGTCCCGATCAGGCTCATCACCTTGAGGTCGTGCCGGCCGGTCACCGTGGCGCCGTCGATCGCGGTCATGACGGCCAGCTTGGCAGATCGCAGGCCCGGGGGAAAGGCGACGACTCAGAAGCCCGGCAGCACCAGCACCTTGCGATAAGGCAGGGTGTGGCGGGAGAGGACCACGGTCGGGACCTCGGCGATCTCGACCTCGTAGCGATCGCCGATCAGGCTGACGAACCGGCGCAGCGTGCTCGAGCCGAAGTAGTGCATCGGGATCACCACGGCCGGCTGGATCTGGCGGATCACCTCGACCATCAACTCCTGAGCCATGGTGAAGCTGCCGTCGACCGGGACCAGGAGGACGTCGATCATGCCGAGCTCGCCGAGGTGGACCTCGCTCAGGACGTGATGCAGATGCCCGAGGTGCGCGATGCACATGTCGGCGACCTCGAAGATGAAGATCGAGTTGCCGTTGCTGCGCACGCCGCCGAACTCGCGCACGTTGGTCGGCACGTTGCGCACGTGCAGGTCGAGCAGCGTCAGGTCGTGCAGCGCCACGCCGCCCCCGGGGTCCCATCCCCGCAGCACGTGCTCGACCGCCGGATCCACGAAATCGGTGTAGTGGGTCGAGTGCGCATTGTTCATGGTCACGATGTCGGGCGTCTGCGGCGCGAGGATCATGCCGTTGAAATCGGTGACCGCGGTGGCGCCGCCGGCGCTTTCGATCAGGAAGCTGGAGTGCCCGAGGAACGTGAGCCGGACGGTGCCCGCGGCGAGCGCGGCCGGCTGAAAGGCCGCAGGCATTGGCTGCGCCGGTGTCATGGCGATCGGGAAGCACTGCGCCAGCGCGGACGATGCCGAACCGAACGCCCAGAGCGCCGCGCAAGCAGCCGCGACCCGGCGACCGATCGACCGCGGCTGAAGATCGGGCAAACGGCGCTGCGGCGCCAACGGTGATGCCCCCGACCGGCCGACGATGCTCTGTGCCATGATCCCGTGCTCCCCCCTCAATGAAGATTTAGCACCTGGTTTGCCGCTGGCCAGCTTTCGAGTATCGAGTGGAACCGGAGTGCAGGCAACGCGCCGCCCGCGAGTCCGGCGCCCGCCAGGGAACACGGAAAGGAGGTCGCGGATGCCGCAGCTGAACCCGCAGATGGCCAAGATTCTGGAGCTCATGGACGATGCGATGAAGGATCGGCCCAAGCGCGTGACCCTGTCGCCGGTGGAGGCGCGGGCGCAGACCAACGCGACCTTCGAGGCGTTCTGGAACGCCGACCGGCCGCCGCTCTGGGCAGTTTACAACCACGAGATCCCCGGGCCCGCGGGCAGGGTCCGGGTGCGCCTGTACGATCCCGGCGTCGCGCGGCCGGCGCCGTGCCTGATCTACATCCACGGCGGCGGCTGGGTGATCTGCAGTCTCGACAGCCACGACGGCGCCTGCCGCCGGCTCGCCTTGGCCGGCGACTTCATGGTGGCGAGCGTCGACTATCGTCTCGCCCCCGAGCACAAGTTCCCGGCGGGTCTCGAGGACTGCGTGGCGGCGGTGCGCTGGATCGCCGCCCACGGCGCGGACTGGGGGATCGACCCCGGCCGCCTCGCGCTCGGTGGCGACAGCGCGGGCGCCAACCTCGCGCTCGCGACGCTGCTCAGCCTGCGCGATGCCGGCGCCAGTCCGGTGCGCGCCGGTCTCCTGATCTACGGCGCCTACGCCGTCGAGACCGACACCCCGTCGCACAGCGCCTATGGCGACGGCAGCTACGTCATCTCGCTCGACGACATACGTTGGTTCTGGGACCACTACCTGCGCGGCGAGGCCGACAAGCGCAATCCGCTCGCGGCACCGCTGCACGCCGACCTTCAAAACCTGCCGCCGCTCCTGGTCACCGCCTGCGAGTTCGACCCGCTGCTCGACGACAGCAAGCGCCTGGTCGCCCGTCTGGAAGAGGCCGGGACGCCCCATCGCCATGCGTTCTGGCCCGGCGTGACCCATGCCTGCATGCACATGACCCGCATGCTGGACGTCGCCCAGAACCACATCGAGGACACGGCGTCGTGGGTGCGCGAGCAGATCTCGGCCTGAGCGCCGCCGAGGAGGGTCAGGGGGCGCCGAGCGGGCCCGCACCGCTGGGCCTGGCGGCCGCCCGGTTGCGGGCGAGGCGCGCTTCGCGCTCGGCGATGTAGACGGCCGCGCCGAAGATCACGGTACCGCCGATCCAGGTCCATACGCTCGGCACCTCGGCGAACCACAGATACGCGACCAGCGCCGCAAACGGCAGGCGCAGGAACTCGAACGGCACCACCGCCGAGGCGTCGACCAGGAAGAACGCGCGGGTCATGGCCAGCCAGCTCAGCGTGCCCAAGGCGCCGATGGCGAGCAGCAGCAGCCAGCCGGCAAGATCCGGCGTGCGCCACTGCAACAGGCACAGCGGCAGCGCCAGCACCGTCGCGAACAGCGCCTGGTACCACACGATGGTCGCGACGCCCTCGGTCGCGGTCAGCTGTTTGATCATCAGCGAGGTGGCGGCGCCGAGCAACGCTCCGAGCAGCACCAGAGCGGCATAGGGCGAGATCGTCTGGGCCCCCGGCTGGAGCACGATCAGCACGCCGATGAAGCCGAGCGCAACCGCGCTCCAGCGCCGGGCGCGCACGATCTCGTGCAGAATCAGCGCGGCGCCGACGGTCGCGAACAATGGCTTGGAGAAGGCAAGCGCCGTGACCTCGGCGATCGGCAGATAGACGAGCGCGAGGAAGTAGCAGACCATGCCGAGCAGGTGCCAGGTGCTCATCAGCATCAGCCGCCCGGGACTTTTCGCCCGGAACATGCCGAGCCCGACGCCGCCGAGCAGCGGCAGCATGGCGAGCAGCCCGAACAGGTTGCGGAAGAACACGACCTCGAAGGTGTGAATGTCGGCCGAGACAACCCTGATGATGCCGTTCTGCACCGCCACGCAGACCGCGCCGAAGCCCATCAGCAAGGCGGCTTCGATGACCGGCGGCAAGGCGCGAAAACCGGCCGGAAACCGGGAGATGGGCATGCTCAGGTGCTGGGCCGCGCCGCCGCGCCCGTGATCGGCTCGGCCCCGGTTGCCGGAATGCGAAGGTTCGCGAGCAGCATGAGCAGAGCCGATTTAGCCGGCGCCGGCAGGCTTCGCGTCGATCGGCGACCTGCTCCCATGTTTCCGGACAAAGCACGCAGCCCGAGCGATGACAAGCCGCGTGGGGCTGCCCTCGCTCCCCGGCCGGCACCGTCGGGTGTTGTTGAACGGCGTTCGAGAGCGCTAGACTGCGCCACGCTGAATCGACATCAGGGAGGACTGGGTCGTGAGACGCACCGTATGCAGCAGCGTCGCGCTGGGTCTGGCTGCGCTGGTCTCGTTCGCGCAGGGCGCGCCGGCCGTCGCCAAGGACCAGGTCAAGGTCGCGTTCATCGGGCCGCTCACCGGCGGGGTGTCGGCGAATGGCCTCGGCGGGCGCAATTCCGCCGATCTCGCCATCAAGCTCCGCAACGCCGACGCCAACGCCAAGTACGAATACGAGATGGTCGCGCTCGACGACGAGTGCAAACCGAACATCGGCGTCCAGGGGGCGACCAAGGCGGCGGCCGACCGCAGCATCGTCGCCGGCGTCACGCACTACTGCTCGGCGGTGGCGATCGGCACGGTCGACACCTACCACCGCTTCGGGCTGCCGGTCGTGGTCTGGGGCGCGGTGCTGCCCGAGATCACCTACGGCAACGACTATCCGGAGATCCACCGCGTCAACGGCACCATGATCAATCAGAACCAGGTCAACGCCGAGTTCATGACCGGTCTCGGCTACGAGACCTGGGTGATCATCCACGACACCACCGACTACGGCCAGGCCCACAACGAGTATTTCAGCCAGTACCTTACCGAGAACGGCGGCGAGATTCTCGGGACCTTCGGCGTGACCGCGGAGCAGCAGGACTTCACCGCCGAGCTGACCCAGGCGAAGTCGCTGAACCCCGACGTGATCTACTTCGGCGGCCTGACCCCGATCGGAGTGCGGATTCGGCAACAGATGGACAAGCTCGGGATCACCGCGCAGCTCGAGGGCACCTCGGGCATCATGTCGGACGCCTTCATCGAGGGGCTGGGTGATGATCTGGCCGAAGGCGTGGTCGCGTTCCTCGAGGGCGCGCCGGTCGACAAGCTGCCGGGCGGCCAGTTCTTCGCACAGGAGTACGAGAAGGCGGGCTACGCCGAGCCGCCCGAGGCGTACGGTGCGTTCGCCTTCGCCGCGATGAGCCTGGTTCTGGACACGATCGAGGAGGTCGGCCCCGACCGCGAGGCGGTGATCGAGGCGCTCGGCCAGGTCGAGGACCACGACTCGATCGTCGGGCGATCACCTTCGACGACCACGGCCAGAACATGGTGCCTCTGATCACCAAATACGTGGCCCAGGACGGCGAGTGGGTGGTCTGGGAGGACAGCGAGTACGCGTCGGGCAAGCGCAAGCTCGCGGGGCTCTGAGCGCCCGGACGCAGCGGATCTCGGGTCCGGCGCGGGCGCGGGATCCGCTTGATCTCGGTTCTCTGAGAGGCGAGCGCCATGGACATCGGCCTGCTCGGCCAGTTCGTCGTCAACGGGCTGATGCTCGGCATGATGTACGCGCTCGTCGCGGTGGGCTTCACGCTGTTCTTCGGCGTGCTCAACGTCATCCAGTTCAGCCACGGCGACGTCCTCATGGTGGGCGCGTTCGCCGGCTTCGCCGTCTGGCTCGGCCTGGTCGCGCTCGGCGTGGCGTCGCCCTTGACCCAGATCCTGGCCGTGGTCGCGATCGCCGCCGGCCTGATGGCCTTGCTCGGCGCCCTGATCGCGCGCTTCCTGGTCCTGCCGCTGAAGCGCGCGCCGGCTCTGAACACGCTGCTGATCACCTTGATGCTCGGCACCGTCCTGCGCGAGAGCATCCGGGTCTTCTACCCGGACGGCGCCAACCCGAAGCGCTTCCCGGCACTGCTGCCGACCGAAGCGCTCACCTTCGGCAGCTTCACCCTGCGCTTCGACAGCGTGATCCTCCTGCTCGCCGGGCTCGCGGTCATCGTCCTCATTCACCTCGTGATCAACCGGACCAAGCTCGGGCTCGCGATCCGGGCGGTGGCGCAGGACGAGGAGACCGCGCGCACCATGGGCATCAACTTCACCGCGATCGTGCTGGTCACCTTCGCGATCGGCTCGGCCGCGGCCGCGTTCGCCGGGGTGATGAACGGGCTGTATTACAACGAGATCAACTTCGGCATCGGCCTCCTGCTCGGCGTGATCGGCTTCAGCGCCGCGATCGTCGGCGGCCTCGGCAACATCTACGGCGCGATCCTGGGCGGCTTCCTGTTCGCCGCTCTGCAGACCGTGGGCGCCGTCGCTCTGCCCTTCGCGAGCGCGTACAAGGACGTGTTCGCGTTTGCCGTGGTGATCGCGATCATGGCCTGGCGGCCGACCGGCCTGATCGCCGAGGCCGAGAGCGAGCGGGTCTGAGCGCATGGCGATGCCGGCCATGCTCGATCGATCCGAGCCGCGCGCGCGGCCCGTGCCGCTCGCCGGCCTCGCGGCGCTGGTCGCGGTGACGGCGTATGCGATCGCCTTCCTCTGGATCGAGAGCGAGCTGGCGATCCTGGTCCTGGTGCTGGGCGGCGCGGCGGTCGTGCCCGGCGCCGGCCGGCTCGGCTGGCTCGATCGGGTCGGGGCCGAGCTCGCGCGCCATCCGGGCCTGCTGAACGCCGGCGCCATCGTCGCGGTCCTGATCGTCGCGGCGGTGTTCTATCGCGACCACTTCACCCTGCTCATGGTCGCGACCGTGCTGCTCTACATTCTCGCCTGCCTCGGCCTGAACGTTCAGTTCGGCTATGCGGGCGTCCTGAACTTCAGCGGCGCCGCCTTCTTCGGCATCGGCGCCTACACCTCGGCCGTGCTGACCATGAGCACGGGCGTACCGCACCTTCTGGTCCTGTTGGCCGGCGGGCTCATGGCGGCGCTGATCGGCTCGATCCTGATCTATCCCGTGCTGCGGACGCGCGGCCATTACGCCGCGGTGGTGACGATCGCCTTCGCGCTGCTGTTCAAGACCTTCCTCGAGGTCAACGACGTCCTGGGCGGGCCACAGGGCCTGAACGTCGCCAACATGACCCTCTTGGGCTTCGACTTCGGCCAGGGCCTCGAGGTCGGGCCGCTCGAGGCGTCGTTCCTGCTCAACTACGTGCTCCTGGCGCTCGCGCTCACCGCGCTCGGCATGCTCCTGGTGCAACGGCTGGAGCGATCGTGGATCGGGCTCGACATGGACGCGATCCGGCTCGACGAGATCGCCTCCGCCTGCTTCGGCACCGAGCCGGCGCGCTGGAAGATCACCGCATTCACCCTCGGCAACGCCCTGGCCGGCGTCGCGGGCGCGCTCTACGGCATGATGCTGGCGTTCATCACGCCGACCAACTTCACCTTCGCCGACGGCCTGGTGATGGTCTCGATCGTGCTGCTCGGCGGCATCGGCAATCCGTGGGGCGTGGTGGTGGCGGCCGCGATCGTCATCGTCCTGCCGGAGAAGCTCCAGGTCATTCAGGAGTACCGCTTCCTGCTGTTCGCGGGGATGGTGATCCTGATCCTTTTGTTCCGGCCGGGCGGCCTGCTGCCGCGCGGCCGGCGCCGGTATCTGCCGGGCTGGTCGCCGCCGTGACCGGCCCGGGGCCGCTGCTCCGGGCACGAGCGCTGAGCTGTCGCTTCGGCGGGCTGGTGGCGCTCGACCAGCTCGACCTCGGGGTCGGGAGCGGCGGGATCCTCGGCCTGATCGGCCCGAACGGCTCGGGCAAGACCACCTTCTTCAACGTCGTGACCGGGATCTACCCGGCGAGCGAGGGCCGGGTCGACTTCGCCGGGCGGGACATCACCGGCTTCGCCCCGCAAAAGGTCTACCGGGCGGGCATCGCGCGCACCTTCCAGCGCTCGAGGCTGTGCCTGCCGCTCTCGATCTTCGACAACATCATGATCGGCAACCACGGCCGCCTCAACCACGGGCTGGTCTTCAACCTGGCCCGGCGGCGGGCCTTCCGGCGGCAGTTCGAGCAAAGCTTCGAGGAGGCGCGCGAGCTCGTCGTGCTGTTCGATCCGCCGCTCGCCGATCGTCTGTTCGAGCCGGTCGCCAGCATCCCGATGATCGACCGGCGCCGGATCGAGATCTGCCGGGCGCTGATCAGCCGCCCCAAGCTCCTCCTGCTCGACGAGCCCTCGGCCGGCATGACGCAGGAGGAGACGCGCGCGCTCATGGACGACATCCTGGCGGTGCGCGCGCGCCTTCAGGGCCTCACCATCATTATCATCGAGCACGAGATGAAGGTCATCGAGGAGATCACCGAACGCTGCGTGGTCCTCAACTACGGGCGCAAGATCGCCGAGGGCAGCTATCGCGAGGTCGCCGCCGACCGGCAGGTGCAGGAAGCCTATCTGGGGCTCGAATAGATGGGCGCGGGGCTGGTCGTCGAAGAGATCTCGACCGCCTACGACCGGGTGGACGTCCTCCAGGAGGTATCGCTCACGGTCGAGCCGGGCACGATCACCTGCCTGCTCGGCTCCAATGGCGCCGGCAAGACCACGCTGATCCGCTCGATTCTCGGGCTCACGCCGCCGCACGCCGGCAAGATCGCGTTCGAAGGCGGTGATCTCACCGGCCTGCCGACCCACAAGGTGATCGCGGCGGGCATCGCCTGCATTCCCGAGGGGCGCAAGGTGTTCCCAAAGCTGACCGTCGAGGAGAACCTGCGCGTGGGCGGTTATCAGGAGAGCTCGGATGCGGTCGTCCGCAGGCGGATCGATGACGTCTACGAGCTGTTCCCGCAGCTGCGCGAACGGCGCGCTCAGCTGGCGGGCACCATGTCCGGCGGCGAGCAGGCGATGGTCTCGATCGGCCGCGGCCTGATGCGCGCGCCCAAGCTGCTCCTGGTCGACGAGCCCTCGCTCGGCCTGTCGCCGATCTACGTCAAGCAGAACTTCGCGATCATCCGGCAGATCCGCGAGCGCGGCGTGACCGTGTTCCTGGTCGAGCAGAACGTCCACCAGACCCTCGCCATCGCCGACTACGGCTACGTGCTGTCCAAGGGGCAGGTGGTGGCGGAGGGAGCCCCCGAAGCGCTCGCCAGGAGTTCCGAGGTGCACCAGGCCTACTTCGGCTGAAAGCGCTCTGGTTGCCCGCCGCCCTGGCGCTCGGCGGGCGGAAGCACCATCTTCGGCGGGCCCTCTTCGGGGCGCATCTCCTAAGGATGGCGCTCATGAGCTACGACGCCGATCTCCAATTCGTCCTCGACGACGCCGACGCAAGCCGGAACGGTGCGAGCCGGCGCGAGGAAGCAGCAGCTCCGCCCGAAGCCGAGCTCCTCGACGCCTATTCCCGCGCCGTCATCGCCGCCGCCGAAGCGGTCTCGCCCGCCGTGCTCCACCTGCAGGCAAGCCGGGCAGAAGGGCGGCCGGGCCCTGCGGCGACCGGCTCCGGCGTCGCCTTCACCGCCGACGGCTTCGCGCTGACCAACAGCCACGTGGTGCAAGGCGCCAGCCGGATCGAAGCCACCCTGGGCGACGGCCGTCGCACCCAGGCGGACCTGATCGGCGCCGATCCGGACACCGATCTCGCGGTGCTGCGTCTCCATGCCGACGCCCCGCGCTGGGCGCCGCTCGGGGATTCCAAGGCGCTGCGGCCGGGTCAGCTGGTCGTTGCGATCGGCAATCCCCTGGGCTTCGCGTGCACGGTGACGGCAGGCGTGGTGAGCGCGCTCGGCCGCTCGCTGCGCAGCCGCTCGGGCCGTCTGATCGACGACGTGCTGCAGACCGATGCGGCGTTGAATCCCGGCAGTTCCGGCGGTCCGCTGGTGACCGCGCGCGGCGAGATCGTCGGCATCAACACCGCGGTGATCCACGGCGCGCAGGGCCTGTGCTTCGCGGTATCGAGCGCCACGGCCAGCGTCGTGGCGAGCCAGATCCTGCGGTTCGGGCGGGTGCGCCGGGGCGCGCTCGGGATCGCCGGCGAGACCATCCATCTGCCGCGGCGCATGATGCATCACCATGCCTTGAGCCGTGAGGGCGCGGTCAGGATTGCCGGGTTGCAGAGCGATGGCCCGGCTCGCCACGCGGGGCTGCGCGACGGTGACGTGATCCTCGCCCTGGACGATCAGCCGGTCGCGGGCATCGACGACCTGTACCGGCTGCTCTCGGCCGACCGGATCGACGTGCCCTGCCGGATCGAGTTCCTGCGCGACGGGCGGCGCATGACCATCGAGGTGGTGCCGCGCGAGCGCCGCTGAGAGCTCGAGCCACCGCTGGATTTCCCGGCCGCGCCCGGCGATGATGGCGCGATCACCGGCGCGCAACGACATGGCGGAGAAGGAGGATGATGTCCGTGCGGCCGTTCGAGGGCTCGCGATCCGCGGGGATCGTTCCGTGAGCGAGGAAACGATCCAAAGCTCGGCTGTGATGCTCGACTCGGTCGAAGACGCCATCGAGGCGATCCGGGCCGGTCGGCTGGTGATCGTGGTCGACGATGCCGATCGCGAGAACGAGGGCGACCTGATCATGGCCGCGGCCATGGCCACGCCGGCGCAGGTCGCCTTCATGATCCGCCACACCAGTGGCATCCTGTGTACGCCGCTGATCGCGGACGACGCGGCGCGGCTGCACCTGACGCCGATGGTGGCGCACAACGACGCGCCGATGGGGACCGCGTTCACGGTCTCGATCGACTACCGCTATGGCCTCTCCACCGGCATCTCGGCCGAGGAGCGCACCAACACCGTGCGTGCGCTCGCCAATCCGAATGCCGGCGCCGACGATTTCGTGCGGCCTGGCCACATCTTCCCGCTGATCGGCAAGGAGGGCGGCGTGCTGGTCCGCTCCGGTCATACCGAGGCGGCGATCGATCTGGCGCGCCTGGCGGGCCTCGCGCCGGTGGGCCTGCTGGCGGAGCTGGTCAATGACGACGGCACCGTCAAGCGCCTGCCCGAGCTCCTGGATTTCGCCCGTGAGCACCGCCTTCGGATCATCGGCGTCGCCGATCTCATCGCCCATCGCCAGCGCCGCGAGCAGCTGGTCGAGCGGGTCAGCGAGTTCGACATCGCCACCGCCGCCGGTCCGGCGCGCGCGATTGCCTACCGCACCCCGTTCGACGACCTGCAGCACCTGGCGCTGGTGTTCGGCTCGCTGCAAGGCGGCGCCGACGTGGCGGTGCGGATCCACCGCGAGGATGTGATCGACGACGTGTTCGGCGGCCAGGCCGGCAGCGCCAATCTCGTCTCGCGGGCGCTGCGGCGGCTGGCGACGCAGGGCAGGGGGGTGCTAATCTACCTGCGCGAGGGTTCCGCCGGCGTGCCCGCGGCGAAGCTGCGCGACCGCGGCACGTCGGCGCGCGAGGCGGACGCTCCGGCGAGCGAATGGGTCCGCTCCGATCAATGGCGGGACGTGGGGATCGGCGCGCAGATCCTGCGCGATCTCGGGGTCTCCTCGATCCGGCTCCTCGCGACCCGACACCGCCACTACGTCGGGCTGTCCGGCTTCGGGATCGACATCATCGACACCGAGCTGATCGACGGCTGAACTC
>JBOHKK010000207.1:0-11224 GCA_050729115.1 Geminicoccaceae bacterium
GCTGGCGCTCTACGGCGAACGGATGCGGCCCCCACCAAGTCCGGCGCGGGCGCCCGCCGATCAGGCGCTGGCCGCGCTGGTCCTGCGCCGGCGCCAGCTCGCGCAGCTGATCGAGGCCGAGCGCAATCGGGCGCGGCGCACCGAGGAGCCGCCCGTCCTGGCCTCGATCGAGGCGCATGTCGGCTGGCTGCAAGCGGCGCTCGGCGAGCTCGAAGAGCAGATCGCCGCGCGCCTCGCGACCAACCCCGTCTGGTGCGCGAAGGCTGGCCTCCTGGCGTCCGTGCCGGGCGTCGGCACGGTCACCGTCAGCACCTTGATCGGCCTGCTGCCCGAGCTCGGCCACTTGAGCGGCAAGGCCATCGCCAGCCTGGTCGGGGTGGCGCCGTTCGCGCGCGACAGCGGCCTGATGAAGGGGCGCCGCACCATCTGGGGCGGCCGCCACCAGGTGCGCGCGGTGCTCGACCTGGCGGCCCTGGTCGCGGTCCGGCACAATCCCGCGCTGCGCGCCTGCTACCTGCGCCTGGTCGCCGCCGGCAAACCCAAGAAGCTCGCGCTCACTGCCGCCATGCGCAAGCTCGTGGTCATCCTCACCGCCCTCGTCCGGGACCGCCAGCCATGGCACGCACCGCAATCAGCTTGACCTCCCAAGACAGTCGCTGACACTTTTTCTTTCCTGACCGGGTCGAAAAGGTTCCTGACACCTTTTCTTTTCGGGTCGAAAAGGTTCCTGACACCTTTTCTTTTCTGACACCTTTTCTTTTGACACCTTTTCTTCCCTCGATGTGAGCTACCATGTGCGTGCGTGTTTCAGGGCTAACGTCGCGATTGACCCACCCGAAACAGTGGCGCCAAGCGACGCTGTTGAGGGTCCGGGTCGAGATCGCGTGTTGGGTCTCACGGCCCGGCACCGAGGCTATGCAGACCGAGACCCAACAATGACAGGCCGGCCCCGCATCAGATGCGGATAAGCGGGTTGGGACCCGTACAACGCGCCGGTGCGATGGCGCATGCGATTCCGAAACCCTTCCGACCCTTATGGCCCATCGATCGGGACCGCGTCCGTCCGTACCGGCGGGCCCCCGCATCCAACAATTTCTACTGTAGCGCAATAAGCGAATAGCGCAACACGCGTTTTCGGTGCGGGACTGGGCTTTCACTTTGGGCCGGTGCGACGCAAGCATGCCCTCAACCGCCAGCACCACAGCGAGCGGCAAAAGTGTGGCGAGGGCTGGGCCGTCTGTTTCGCGCTACGTTGGCTGGCCACACGTTCGCTGACATTGGCGAAGCCAGCTTCGAACCTCGCAAGTCCGCTATCAAATTGCAGTCCAGCCGCCGTCGATGGTGAGGGAGGTGCCGGTCATCAGGGCGGAGGTGTCGCAGGCGAGGAAGAGGATCGCGCCCATGAGGTCCTCGACCGTGCCGAGCCGGCCGAGGGGGATGCGGGCGAGCGTCTTGGCGCGAAACTCCGCGTTCGCGAAGAACGGCTCGGTCATCGGGGTCAGGAGGAAGGTCGGGCCGAGGCTGTTGACCCGGATGCCGTGCGGCGCGAGGTCGATCGCCATCGCCTTGGTCAGGCCCTCGAGCGCGTGCTTGGTCGCGCAGTAGACCGTGCGGTTCTCGCCGCCGACGTGGCCCATCTGCGAGGAGACGTTGACGATCGAGCCGCGCACGCCGGCCGCGACCATGCGGCGCGCCACCGCCTGGGCGACGAAGAACGCGGCGCGGACGTTGAGGTCGGTCACCGCGTCGTAGTCCTCGAGGGTCACCTCGAGGAACGGCGCCGGCCGGTTGGTGCCGGCGTTGTTCACGAGCACGTCGAGCGCCGGCTGCGCCGCGACCGCCGCCTGGGTCGCCGCGACGTCGACGACGTCCAGGACCAGCGGCTCGGCCGACCCGCCTGCCTCACGGATCGCTTCGGCCAGCGCCTCGAGCTCGGCCGCGGTGCGGCTTACCAGCACGACGTGCGCCCCGGCCTCCGCGAGCGCTGCGGCCGCCGCTCGGCCGATGCCGCGGCCGGCGCCGGTGATCAGCGCCCGCCTGCCGTCGAGGCGGAACGACGGCGTGCGCGGCAGATCGCTCTCACGGCTGGCTCTTGGCACGGCGCTCACTCTGTTGCGCTCGCTCTGTTGGCTCACTCTGTTGGCTCACTCGGGGCGCTCACGCCGCGGCGCTCACTTTGCTGCTCGGGGGCGGTTGGCGCCGTAGCGGCGCACGCGGATGTCGGCCTGCTCCTGGTGGCCGGCGAAGCCTTCGAGGGCGCAAAGACGCGAGCAGTATTCGCCGACCAGCGCGCTCGCCGCGTCGGTGAGCACCTTCTGATACGTGCAGGTCTTGAGGAACTTGCCGACCCAGAGCCCGCCGGTGTAGCGCGCGGCGCGCCTGGTCGGCAGCGTGTGGTTGGTGCCGATCACCTTGTCGCCGTAGGCGACGTTGGTGCGGGGCCCGAGGAATAGCGCGCCGTAGTTGGTCAGGCGCGCAAGGAAAAAATCGTCGTCCGCGGTCATCACCTGGACGTGCTCCGAGGCGATCCGATCGGCGATCGCCGCCATCTCGGCGAAGTCGGCGGCGACGATCACCAGGCCGTAGTCGCGCCAAGCCTGCCCCGCGACCTCGCCGGTCGGCAGCAGCTTCAGCTGGCGCTGGATTTCGGCCATGGTGGCACGCGCGAGCGCCTCGGAGTTGGTCAGCAGGATCGCCGGCGAGGTCGGTCCGTGCTCGGCCTGGCCGAGCAGGTCGGTTGCGCACAGCTCGGCATCGACCGTGTCGTCGGCGATCACCAGGGTCTCGGTCGGGCCGGCGAACAGATCGATGCCGACCCGGCCGAACAGCTGGCGCTTGGCCTCGGCGACATAGGCATTGCCGGGCCCGACCAGCATGTCCACAGGCTTGATGCTCGCGGTGCCGAGCGCCATGGCGCCGACCGCCTGGATGCCGCCGAGACAATAGATCTCATCCGCCCCGGCGAGATGCTGGGCGGCGACGATCGCCGCGGCTGGCCGGCCGCGATAGGGCGGCGCCGAGGTCGCGATCCGCGGCACGCCAGCGACCTTGGCGGTGACCACCGACATGTGCGCCGAAGCGACCATCGGGTACTTGCCGCCGGGCACGTAGGTGCCGACCGAGGCGACCGGGATGTGCTTGTGGCCGAGCACCACGCCCGGGAGCGTCTCGACCTCGACGTCCTGGATGGCGGCCCGCTGCACCTCGGCGAAATTGCGGATCTGCGCCTGCGCGAAGCGAATGTCCTCGAGGTCCTGCGCGCTCACCTCTGCGAGGCAGTCCCGGATCTCGGCCTCGCAGAGCCGGTAGTCCTCGCGGTCCCACTGATCGAACCGGATCGACATCTCGCGCACGGCGGCATCGCCGCGCGCCGCGATGTCGGCAAGCGCCGCCTCGACCACCTGACGCACCCTGGCGTCCTCGGCGGCCTTCGCCTCGGCCGAGATCGCGGTCTTCAGATACCTGGCCATGGCGCCATCCCCCAGCCGGCCTCGAGCATCGCGGCCAGAAACCGAGTTACCCTCATTCTCGGGATCGGTGAAGAGCGGATCGGGTGGAAGGGGCGCGGTCCTGCTGCGGACCATGTCTGCGCGGAGCATGAGCGCGATCGGCCGCGAGAGCCTCTACAAGGCGCTCGCGCCGGGCGCCAAGCCGCGCTACGACAGGTCCTCAAAGTCCTCCACAGCCTCGGCGTCAAGCTCAGGGTGTCGGGGGCATGACTGGCGATCCGCGAACCTGTCTATTTGCTAAGTTGTTGAATTTACATTCTCTTCTAGGTTCGTTTGGTTTTTGCGAGCAAACGCAACGCTCCCTGGCGCCACCGCAGCCGCCCACGCGACCACGAGCCGCCATGCGCACTCCGCTCAGGGTGCCGACTCGCGTAGTCATGATTGGGCATCGACGTTGGTGGAGCCCGCCAACGTCGTCGAGCACCTTAGCACAATAGAGGAGATTTTTCCACACCGCCGCCATGCGCCAGCTCGTGGTCATCCTCCAACGCTCTCGTCCGGGACGGCCAGCCATGGCGCACCACAACCAGCTTGACCTCCCAAGACAGTCGTTGACACCGTTTCCCACTCGCTGACACCTTTTCCCCGCTCGCGCCGTCGCCGGCGCTGCGCCCAGAGATTGAAGACTTGACCTATCCTCTCCGATGACATATTGTAGCTAGCCCTTCAACTCCGAGTCCCAGTGATGCGCTGTGATGGGCAATCCTCAGTCAGCCCGCTTCGGTCTCTATACTCCGTTCAAACCAGACAAACGATCCGCATGTCTCTGCGGATCTGGAAAGCTTTTCAAGGAGTGCTGTGCCGGAACTTCTAAGATACCTAGAACCCTTACTGCAAGTTGGGATGCCTTACAGCAGGGTCGCCATGGACTTGCATTGAAGCTCGCTCGGGCTGACATCACACGCTACACCATCTGGCACAAGTCACACACGGAACCTGTGCTGCCAACGAACAATCCACGCTTACTGTGGCTTCTAGAGATTGATATACAAGCACTGTCTGAGTTTGTTGAAGTGTTGATGCACTGTTACCGCGCTACAAATCACTGGCACCTTGTCCCAGCCGTTCTGGATCGCCTGGAGCCGAACATCCAAGATCCTCGCTGGCAACACAAGATCATTTTTCACCGTGCCTTCCACGCAGTGGGGCTTGAGTGGAACAATAGAGAAGCGCCAAAGCGGGAGCTCAAGCGACTTCCGCCCATTGCGGAGGTTAATGACGTCGACATACTGGCATTCTATCTAGCTATCTACAGCGATGAGCTAACGTTGAAGGAGCTTTTGGATCTGGCAGATCGTATTGTCGATCTAACAGACGATCCCGGCCTTGCGTTCAATTACGGCGCGCTCAAGGGGGTCTACTCTATGCTTCTTGGTGAGTTGGACGATGCGGAACGGCAAATAAGTAGCTGCATTGAGGAACTACGCACGGCTCGCCCTGCCCGCCTGTCCCCATTCGTAGAGAACAAGCTGGCAAACGCCTTGGTTACTAAAGCTTCCATACGCCTCCATTCTGAGGATGCCGATATTCAGACAGCCAGGGATTTCGGAGAGGCAAGATATCTCTATAACAAGTTGCTAAGGGAGTGTAAGTTTACGGCAAAAGGTGAGGCGAGCGTATATGTAGAAATAGCTGATACATATTGTTTCGAACTGGATTGGAAGTCTGCCAGACACTACCACGATCTCGCACGCCAAAGCGATCAAGAGGAGGAGCTCTACAAGATACTATCGGCCAAATGCGACATCCAGCTTGGTGAGTTGGAATGCGCCAAGCGCAAACTCCAGAACGTCGATGCCACAAAGCTGGACCTGGCTGGCTATGTCGACTACGCTTTCGAATATGCGGCACTAGCTATCAAGTCGGAGGACGCGCACGATGTGGAGTGCGCAAGACGCTATCTGGAGAAAACGGAATCACGTTGGCCATATTTTCGAGAGCAGAGGGACAAGTTAACAATTGCTCCGTTATCGAGAGAAAGATCGAAGGGGGTAGCAGACGCAACGACTGAAATGGGACTGTTTTCCATCCTATTACGTTACGTAAATATTAGTCCAGGCTTGTTTGGCGTCAGCCTGGATCTGAACAAGGTCATTGAGGATTGGATGGAGAAGAAGAAGAACGCCAGCGGGGTTCGGAAAAAGGACGCGGCTTGATGAGAGGCGGGGGAATCGAGCTTAGACGCTAACTGGAGCGCTGCTATATCCAATGCTCCGTACGACGGCGACTACCTTCCCTGGACCCGCCGTTTAACAGCCAGGCGACTTAGAACGTCCTGTTGCGAGCCCCGACAGGCGAGCAGTCGCAAGCTCAGATTGAGGCCTTTGAGGACACTTGGCACTGGAACCATGTTGCCGAGCAACCCTTTGATGAGGTGGATGAAGAGCGAGCAAGAGAAACGGTGTCAGGAACCTTTTTGCTTCGTCCTAGGTGGGCCGCGGCTCGATAGTTGTTGATCGGCCGCTCATCCCGCCTCCAGCGCCGCGCTCAGAAACTGGCGCGTGCGCTCGTTGGTCGGATTGCCGAACAGCTGGTCGGGCGGACCGGCTTCGGCGATCTTGCCGGCGTAGAAGAAGCAGACCCGGTCGGCGAACTCCTTGGCGAAGCCCATCTGGTGGGTGACCATGAGCATGGTGAGGTCGTGCTCGGCCGCGAGCTGGCGGATCACGTTCAGGACCTCGCCGACCAGCTCGGAGTGAGCGCCGAGGTCTGCGCAATAGCTCCAGGGTACTCAACGCGCTGGACGATCATCCGGGCCACTCCTCTCAGGGCGCCAGGGCGTCGATCGGGCGCCGAGGCTGCGGCAGGGCGAGCCGGCCGGCCCAGCGATGGACGGTCTCTGGGCCCCCGTAGCGGGTGGCGGCAGAGCCCCCGGTTGGCCCGCCGCCGTGCTGCAACGAGATCAGGGCTTCCAGATCTCCTCGACCTGGTACTCGCCGTCCTGGACGCTGATGATCGAGACCGGCTTCGGGGGCACCATGGACTCGCGGGTGTAGGAGATCTCGCCGGTCACCGCCTTGAAGCCGCGGGTGTCGGCCAGCGCCTTTTGGATCGCCTCGGGCTCGGTCGAGCCGGCGCGCTCGATCGCATCGGCGAGCAGGCGCATGGCGTCGTAGCCGAGCGGCGCAAACGCGTTCTCCGGCTCGTGGCCGTACTCCTTGGTGTAGGCCTCGACGAACGCGCTGACCTCGGGCCGGTCGTCGGCGCGGTAGGTGTGGGTCGAGAAATACACGTCGTCGGCGAGCTCCGGGCCCGGCGTCTGGACCACCAGCTCGGTGTCGAAGCCGTCGCCGCTCACGATCGGCAGCTCGAGCCCGGTCTCGCGGATCTGCTTGACCGTGATCCCGGCCTCGTTCGGGATCGCCGAGACGAACACCGCATCGGGCGTCGGCTCGATCGACTGCAGGCGCGCGATCTGCGCCGAGAAGTCGGTGTCGCCCATCATGAACTGGTCCTCGCCGACGATCTCGCCGCCGCGCTCGGTGAAGCGCTCCTTGAAGAACTTGGACAGCGCCTTGGTGAAGTCCATCGAGTTGTCGGTCCACACCGCCACCTTGCGCGCGCCCAGCTCGTCGAAGGTGTAGTCGGCGATCGCGTACGACTGATCGTCGTCGCCGAACGGCGTCATGAACATGTAGTCGCCGACCCACTCTGGCAGCATCGGATGGGTCGCGCCCGAGGTGACGAACGGCTTGCCGGCCTCCTGGAACAAAGGTGCCGCGGCCATGACGAAGGTGGTGTCGGAGAACCCGATCGCCGCGACCACGTCCTCGCTGAGCAGCCGCTGCGCCGCCTTCGCGGTCTCCTGCTGGTCGGTCTGGGTGTCGATCGAGATCAGCTCGATCGGCCGGCCGTCCAAGAGGCCGCCCGCCTCATTGATCTGCTTGGCGGCCAGCTTGGCGCCGCTCAGCGACGGCCCGTCGATCGACGCCATGCCGCCGGTCAGGTTGTAGAGCGCGCCGATCTTGATCGGTTCCTGGGCCATGCCAGGGGTCGTGAAGGCGGCCGCCAGCACGAGCGCCGCAGCACCACCGATCCATCTGCTAGCCATCTCTCTCCCTCCCTGTCGGCGCCGGCGGCACCAGCCGACGCGCGGTCGTCCTGGCGCCATTCAAGCCACCCCGGCCGAACCCTGTCAACGCAACGACCGGCCGCGTCAACCCGGAGCCGGAGGTGCGCTGCGGGTACGCAGCAGGAAGGCGGGCTCGGCACTGCCGAACAGGCCCTCTGGGCGCAGGCGCAGGACCACGATCAGGCCGAGCGCGATCAGCACCTGGCTGAGGCCGTACAGCTCCAGCGTCTCCTCGATGGGCTTCAGCGCCTCGCCGAGCAGGCTGATGGCGACCGCGGCGACGATCGCGCCGGTGATGCTCCCGGTGCCGCCGATCACCACCATGACCACGAGATTGAACGCGAGCGGGATGTCGTAGCTGCCGGGCGTGATCACGCTCACCAGATGGACCATGAGCGCGCCCGCGATGCCGGCGAAGAAGGCGCCGATGACGAAGGCGAGCAGCCGGGTCCGGAACGCGTCGATGCCCATGCAGCGCGCGGCCATCTCGTTCTCGCGGATCGCCAGCATGGCGCGCCCGAGCGAGGCGTGCTTGATCCGCCACGCCACGTACGCCGCCAGCACGGTCCAGGCGTACACCCACCACAGATTGGTGAGCCGGGCGACGCCGCTGAGACCCAGACCGCCTCGCGTATAGCCATCCAGGTTGTTGATCAGAACCCGCACGATGATGATCAGGCCGAGCGTCGCGACCGCGAGGTAGTGGCCTTTCAGGCGCAGCACCGAGGCGCCGACGATCAGGGCGGCGAGCGTGGCCGCGCCGGCGCCGGCCAGCATCGCCGGCAGCAGGTGCCATTGCTGCGCCGCCAGCCACGCCGGCAGGTCGGGCATCATGAAGCCCTTGCGCTGCGCGGGGTAGGTGAGGATCGCCGCGACGTAGGCGCCGATCGTCATGAACGCCGGATGGCCGAGGGAGAACAGGCCGGTCAGCCCGTTGGTGACCTGCAGGCTCACCGTCAGCATGACGTAGATCAGGACGATGCTCGCAAGGGTCACGAGGTAGTCGCTGAGCAGCGCCTGGGCGAGCGCGACCGCCCCCGCGCCGAGCACGACGAGCGCGCCGCCGGCAAGCCAGCCCTGGCGCGCGGCGGTCGTGTCCGTCACGCTCGTTCCTCCTCGCTGCGGCCGAGCAGCCCGTTGGGCAGCACCAAGAGGACCAAGATCAACGTCGCGAACACGAAGGCGTCGCGATAGCCGGAGTACGCGGGCGGCAGGAGGCCGACGAACAGGACCTCGCCGAGGCCGAGCAGATAGCCGCCGAGCATGGCGCCGGGGATCGAGCCGACACCGCCGATCACGCAGGCGACGAACGCCTTGAGGCCCGGTGCGAAGCCCATGAGCGGATCGATCTGGCCGAACCGTCCGCCCCAGAGCAGGCCGGCGATCGCGGCGAGCGCGCTGCCGAGCGCGAACGCCGCCATGATGGTGCGGTTGACGTCGATCCCCATGAGCCGGGCGACGGCAAGGTTCTCGGCGGTGGCGCGCATCGCCATGCCGAGCCGGGTGCGCCGGACGATCAGGACCAGGACCCCGGCCAGGATCAGCGTGGTCGCGATGATCACGAGATCGGTCAGCGCGACGGTCGCGGGGCCGATCGGGACGCGGGTGCGCATCACCTCCGGGAACAGGAAGTTGCGGGGCTGCGGTGAGAGCAGCATGACGCCGGCGTTCTCGATCATCACCGAGAGCGCGAGGGTGGCGATGAAGCCGGTGACCTGGGGCGCTGTGCGGATCGGCCGGAACACCGCCCGCTCGATGGTGATGCCGGCGAGCGCCCCGGTCAGCAGCACGACCGCCGCGACCAGGATCCAGGGCGTGCCGGCGGCGACCAGGCCGAGGGTCGCGAACGCGCCGAGCATCACCACGTCGCCATGGGCGAAGTTGATCAGCCGGACGATGCCGTAGATCATCGAGAAGCCGATCGCGACCAGGGCGTAGAGGCTGCCGAGCATCAGCCCGTTGATCAGCTGCTGCAGATAGTACTGGGTCACGTTCCGTACCGGGTCATGGGGCGATGCCGAGATAGGCCTGCTTGACCGCGGGGTCGTCGAGCAGCGCCTGGCCGGTGCCGGCGCGCACGATGCGGCCGGTCTCCAGCACGTAGCCGCGCGCGGCGATCTCGAGCGCGAGCTCGGCGTTCTGCTCGACCAGGAGGACCGTGGCGCCGGCGCGGTTGATCTCGAGGACGATCTCGAGGATCGTCTCGACCACCTGCGGCGCGAGGCCGAGCGACGGCTCGTCGAGCAGCAGGAGGCGAGGGCGCGCCATCAGCGCGCGGCCGATCGAGAGCATCATCTGCTCGCCGCCCGACAGGCGGCCGGCGGACAGCGCCTGACGTTCCGCGAGGATCGGGAAGAGGTCGAAGCAGCGCTGCAGATCCTCGCGCATCTGGTCCTGGTCGCGCCGCCGGTAGGCGCCGATCAGGAGGTTCTCGCGGACCGTCAGCGACGCGAACACCTGGCGCCCTTCCGGACACTGCACGATGCCGGCGGCGACGATCCGTTCGGCGGCAAGGCCGCCGATCGAGCGCATCTCTCCATCGATCCGGCAGGACACGGCGCCGGAGCGGATCGGCAGCAGGCCCGAGATGGTCATCAAGAGGGTGGTCTTGCCGGCGCCGTTCGGGCCGATCAGCGTGACGATCTCGCGCTCGCCGACCGCGAGCGAGACGCCCCGCAGCACGTGGGTGGCGCCGCGGCGCACGTGCAGATCAGTGATCTCGAGCATGCGCGCGCCGGCGCCCTGTGCCGAGATAGGCGGCGACCACCGCCGGGTCGGCCTGGATCTCCTCGGGCGTGCCGGCGGCGAGAAAGCGGCCCCGGTCGAGCACCTGGATGCGCCGGCATAGGTTCATGATCAGGCGCATGTCGTGCTCGACCACCAGCACCGCGACCCCGAGGTCCTCGTGCACCCGCCGGATCAGCGCCACCACGGCCTGGGTCTCGCTCGGGTTCATGCCCGCGGCCGGCTCGTCCAGGAGCAGGACCCGGGGCTCGGTCGCGAGCGCCCGGGCGATCTCGACCCGCCGCTGGTCGCCGTATGCCAGATCGCCCGCCCGGACGGACGCGAGCGCCTGCAGGCCCGCGAGCTCGAGCGTCGTGCCGGCGCGCCGCCGGATCGCCGCCTCGGCACGGCGGAACCGCGCCACGCCAAGCAGGGTCGTGAGCAGTCCTTCGCCATGGCGCATGTGCAGACCGGCCATGACGTTCTCGATCACCGAAAGATCGGGGAACAGGCGGATGTTCTGAAACGTGCGCGCGAGGCCCAGGCGGGCGAGCGCGTGGGTCGGACGGTCGGTCACGTCGGCGCCCTGCCAGTAGATCCGCCCGGCATCGGGACGGAGCACCCCGCTCAGGAGATTGAACACCGTGGTCTTGCCGGCGCCGTTCGGCCCGATCAGGCCGATCAGGTCGCCGGCCGCGATCCGGATGGCGTAGTCCTGGAGCGCCACGACCCCGCCGAAGGATCGGGCGAGCCCGACCGCCTTGAGCACGGCCTCGCCGTTCGCCGCCGGCGTCGCCCTCATGATGCCACCCCAGGTCGAACGGCGAGCGTCGTGCCCGGACGGCCAGGCAGCAACGAGCTGAGCCGGCCTGCGCTCAGCGCCCCGGCCACACCCGGCCCTGGCTGGTGAGCTCGGGCC
>JBOHKK010000208.1:0-11208 GCA_050729115.1 Geminicoccaceae bacterium
GCCGCCCCCTGACGACTGCGGCGCCGCCGCCCGCAGCGCGCAGCAGCGATGAGCGGCGCGGCGATCTGCGTGACCGCCGCGGCGCCGGGCATCGAGTTCGCCATCCCGGCGGATGGCGGCCAAGCCTATTCGGCGGCCACCGCGGCGCCCTCGGGCGGCTCGACGATCCGGGTCGCGAAGTTCGCCGGCGCCACGATCTCGAGGACCTCGAAGTCGTCCGAGCAGGCGATCTCGCGGTGCTTGATCATCGGCGTCTGCAGGATCGCGTCGCCCTTCCTGATCGTGTGCTCGCCCTGGCCCTCGTACTCGAAGGTCGCCCAGCCGTTCAGCACCAGGACGAACTGGAACTCGCACTCGTGGACGTGCCAGTGCTGGACCGCGTCCTTCTGCTTCTTGCCGTTGGCCTTGATGATGTGCGCGACGTAGTCGCCCTTGGTGCCGTGCTTGATCCCGAGATCGCGGTAGTCGAAGATCTCGCGCAGGCCCGGGGTCCACTTCGCCTCGCTCGCGAGGTCGTGGACGAAATGCCACGCTTTCTCGGTCATGCTCGCCTCCATCGCGTTTGCCCCCGCCTAACTCAGACGATCCTGGCGCCGCTGTCCACCGAAACCATGGGCGGATGCTGTCCGGTGCGGGCGCTATCGTCGAGGTTGACCTCCGGTCGAAGGAGGCGCACGGTCCGCTCGTTGGCCGACACGACGGTGAGCGGGCTCGATGGGTCGGCGTGTGATGCTCGAACCTTCAGGGGAGCGGAACGATGTCTGACATTTCGTTGTCGCGGCGCAGCCTGTTGCTGGGGGCATCCGCGGCGGGGGCCGTGGGAGCGCTCGGGGTCGGCGGCTGGCGTCCCGCGCAGGCGCGGGCGCCGATGCTCGGGACCCAGGCGCCCTATTTCTACCGCTTCAGGCTGGGCAGCGCCGAGGGTACGATCGTCTCCGACGGCACGCTGCCGCTCGGCGACCCGCATGCCAACTTCCTCGGCCTGTCCGCCGACGAGATGAACCGGCAGTTGCACGACAACTTTCTTCCGATCGATAACGCGGTGCTCGAGCAGAACGTCCTGGTCCTGAACACCGGCGACAAGCTCGTCGTGTTCGACACCGGCATGGGCTCGCTCGACATCTTCGGACCGACCACCGGCAAGCTGATGACCACGTTACAGCAGGCCGGGATCGACCCGGAGGACGTCGACGCGGTGGTGATGAGCCACGCGCACATCGACCACTGCGGCGGCTGCATGGCCGACGACGGCTCGCGGCATTTCCCGAATGCCGAGTACTTCATCACCGAAGCCGACTACGACTTCTGGACCGACGAGACCAAGGTGCCTGCGGAATTCAAGGTGTTCCTCGACACCGCGCGCAAGAACCTGACGCCCAATCGCGATCGCATGCATTTCATCAAGGACGGCGAGGAGATCCTGCCGGGGGTCCACGCCATCTACGCTCCGGGCCACACCGTCGGGCACACGGTCTTCATGATCGAGCAGGGCGGCGAGCAGCTTTGCTACATCGGCGATCTCGCGCACCACGCCGTGCTCCTGCTCGAGAAGCCGCTGACCGAGTTCAAGTACGACACCGACCCCAAGCAGTCGGCGCAGTCGCGCGTGAAGATGCTGGGCATGCTCGCGGACGACCGGGTGGCGCTCCTTGCCTACCACTTCGCCTGGCCGGGCCTCGGCCACGTCGCGCGCGACGGCGACGGCTTCCGCTACTTCCCACAGCCCATGAAGATGGAGCTGTAGGCCGCGGCATCGAAGCGGCCCGAGGCGCGGGGCCGAGCCCCTCGCGCTCCGACCGCGGCGGCGATCGGCCAGCCGGCCAGATCAGACGATCGTGGCGCCGCTGTCCACCGAAAGGATCTGGCCGGTGGTGATTTCGGACTCGTCGGAGGCGAGATAGACCGCCATGTGGGCGATGTGGATCGGCTGCCCGAAGCCGAGGAGATGGGTCTCGCCGAGCTTTCCGATCTCGGGGCGCTGCGCGAGCAGGCGCTTGACCCGCTCGGTGAGCGTGACCGAGGGCGCGATCGCGTTGACCCGGATCTTGTACGGCGCGTATTCCACCGCCATGGATCGGGTCATCGACGCGATCCCGCCCTTGGCCGCGGTGTAGCAGTCGCGCCCGGGGAGCGCCATCAGCGCCACGTTCGATGACATGTTGATCACCGCGCCGCCGCCCGCCTTGATGATCTCGGGAATTGCGATCTTCGAGCACAGGAAGGTGCCGTAGAGGTCGAGCCGGATCACCCGCCAGAACTCGTCCTCGGGCGCCTCGGTCACCGGCCCGTCGCGCATGGTCGAGCCGCCGGCGTTGTTGTGCAGCACGTCCAGCTTGCCGAACCGGGCGACGGTCTCGGCGATCGCGCTCTCGACGCTTGCCCGCTCAGTGACGTCGCACTGGACGAAGTGGGCATCGCCGCCGCTGTTGCCGGCGCTTTCCCGGGCGGCCTCGGCGGCGGCCGCCCCGCTCGCGGGATCGATCTCCGCGATCGCGACCTTGGCGCCCTCCGCGGCGAAGCACTCCGCCGTCGCCCGCCCGATGCCGCCGCCACCGCCGGTGATGAACGCAACCTTGCCCGCCAGTCTCGCCATCCCTTTTGTCCTCTCGCATGGCGCCGGCCGCTACCGGCCTGCGCATGCCCAACCAAGCACGATCCGATCGCCGCGGGAACCGCCGGCCGCGTCTCGCCCGCTCCCTTTGAGGCGCTCCGGCTTCCGACGCGCGCTCGCCCAGGACCGGCTCGAGGCTCGGCCGCCGGTTACGGACAACGCGGCTCCGCCCAGGAGCCGCCATTTGCCCCCTGCGGGGGTGGCTGGCCTCCGGCCCGGCGTTGCGCTACGGCAACGGCCTTCCCATCTCCGGCCGGAGCCCCTAAAACCGGGCGCGCGGCCGTGCGCCGCTGCCAGAGCGCCAGGAGTGATTCCATGGACCGACCGCTGATGCCCAAGGCCACCGCCGTGTGGCTGGTCGAGAATACCAGCCTCACCTTCGCGCAGATCGCCGATTTCTGCGGCTTGCATCCGCTCGAGGTTCAGGGGATCGCGGACGGCGAGGTCGGCGCAGGCATCCGCGGCCTCGATCCGGTCGCCGGCGGGCAGCTGAACCGGGAGGAGATCGCCCGCTGCCAGCAGGACCCCAAGGCGAGGCTGCAGCTGGCCCGGCCGGCCGCCGCCGCGCTCAAGCCGCCGAAGCGCAAGGAGCCACGCTACACGCCGCTCTCGAAACGCCAGGATCGACCGGATGCCATCGCCTGGCTGCTGCGCCATCACCCGGAGCTCGCCGACCACCAGATCTGCAAGCTGCTTGGCACCACCAAGACCACGGTGAACGCCGTGCGCGAGCGTACCCACTGGAAGAGCGCCGAGATCCGACCGCGCGATCCCGTGCTGATCGGCCTGTGCACGCAGCTCGATCTCGATGCCGCGGTGATCGAGGCGCGTGCCGCGCAGAAGGACCGCGAGGCGCAGGATCTGGCGGCCGCCGAGAGGGCGCTCGCGGCGCTCGACCAGGGCCAGTCCTGAGCCGGCGCGCAGCCCCGCCCGGGCCATCCCGGGGCCGAGCTCCCGCTCCCCATGGATCGGCGTCGGCTGCGCGACCAAGCCATCGGCGCGCGCTGGTCCGCCCGCGCCCTCGCGGCGATCACGACGCTCGATCCTTGGTCGCGGCCCTCGCCCCGCGTCATGGCGCTGGCGCGAGCCGGAGCCTCGCCAGATCGGGACTATTTGCCGAAGACGCCGCCGAGTCCGAAGTCGATCGACCTCGGCAGGATTCCGAAGCCGTAGGTGTCCTCATAATCGTCCGGGAACACCTGGCTGGCGGTCCGCCACAGCAGGCGTCTGAACCGCTGGTCGGTCGGGCCGGCGACCGCGGCTTCGGTCCGCGCCGTCCCCAGCACCTGATCCTGCTGGCAAAACGCCGCGACGATCCGCATTTGTTCGATCGCGGGCGCGGTGGCCACGCTCTGGGGCCCCGCGCAAAGCGTGGCCGGCGCGGGTTCGCTCAGCGGATTCAGGACCACCACGAGGCGCGGCTCGGGGGCGGCGGCGCGGTCCGCCGAGGTCGTGAACCTCGTGCTCATCCCGGAGATGCCGTCGGCCATCTCGGAGCTGATCAGGCCGTTGAGGCGCGCCTGATCCATCTCGAACGGATTGCCCTCGAGAACCAGCAGAACCGGCTGCCCGGCGGCGCGCAGCGCGCGCCGCGCCTGGTTCTGGGCATCGAGGTCGGTGCCGCGGCCGCAGGCGACGAGCAGGATTGCGACCAGGAGCACGAGCGGCCCCGTGCCCCGCGGGGTGGGCGCCGCGCGCAACCGAGCGATGGTCATGGGGCGCTCGCTCAGGCCTGATCGGCGCTGCCGTCGCGCCCCAGCTCGTCCGCAGTCGGCCGGCCGTGATCGCCGTTCGGACGGTCGTGGGCGGCGGTCTGCCAGTGGCGTGCCGACAACAGCCGCCGATCCCCCTCGATCCGCTCGGCGATCTGGCGCAGCGCCTGGGCGGCGCTCCTCGGCAAGGTCCCCGGGCTGATCAGGACGCGCACGGGAACGTCTTCGCAGAGCTCGTGCTCCAGCTCGACCGACAGGCCGAGGTCGTCGGAATGCGCCGCCGGATAAGCATCGAAGCGGACGAACGGCTCCGGTTCCCGGGCGGTGTACTGGGCCAGCAGCTCGCGCTTGGTGGGCTTGGGCGCCGCCGGGGCTTCGAAGATGCCGCGCATCAGGCGGCGCTTGAGTTCCTCGGGCTGGTTGTGGAACATCTCCCGCGCCGCGCGGAGCGCAGGCAGGTCGCCGCAGCGGAGCGCCCGATCGATGCGATAGCGGAGCACCGCGTCTTGGCCGAGGGCGTCGACCACCAGCGGGCGCAGCTCCTGCAGGAAGTGACACAGCGCGCGCCGCTCCCCGACGTAGCGTTCCCCGTCCATGCCGCCCGTCGTGCCTCCAGCCGGTTTAACCGAATGTTAAGGCTTTGGGCGGGGTTCGACAATTGGGAATAGCGTCAGAAAATCATCCTATGGGATGCCCGACAGTCCCTGACGCCGATGCCAAGAGCTGAGGAAGCCGCGGGGAGGTGCCACCCCGCGCGGCAACGGGCCGGCGATCGGGCCGATCGCCGGGGAATGGAAGATGTTTCGGCCGGCCCTTGTGGGGTGACGAAAGTAGCAAGACGCCGGAGCTTTTGAAGCCGGCCCGGCAACGGCTCACCGAAGCGGCGCGTCCAGCCGCGGTCGTCGGGTCCTTTTGGGCTCTCGATGACAGCCATCGACCTTCCCCCCGGACGGCCGATCGGAGCCATTGCCGTTCTCCTCGGGCTGCGCGCGGATGTCGCAGCCGAGAAACTGCCGGTTGGTCAGGCGGCATGCTTCGAGGACCGAGTAGCTGCCGGCGGCGGGATCGATCACGATGTCGCCTGTGTTGGTGAGGGCGTCGATCAACCGGGCCTGCAGCCTGATCGGCTTCGCGTGAGCGAATCTCGTGTTGAGCTTTTCGGCGATGACATCGGGGATGTCGTGGACCCGCCACACGCCCTTTGCGCGTAGCGGCACCTTCTGAAGGACGAGGCAATACTCGCTCATCCTGCGGGTCCGATAGCCCATCCCTATCCGCATCTTGTTCCAGACGATGAGATCGACGGTGTTCAGGTCCGTGCCGGTAAGCCAGTCGGTAATGCCGGTGCACAGATGAAATTTATCCGTCCACAGCAACAGATGCCCCGATGGCATCAAAGCCTTGTCGATGGCCTCTATGAACCCGATGATCTGCGCTTCGTGCATCTGCGGGAGGACGGAGCGTTCTTTTTGGCGGCTGCCCTCATTGCCGTATTTCTGCTTGTCGAGAACGCCGCGATACTGGGGGTCGAAGACGCATAGGGAGAAGCTGTCCGGTTCCAGGGCACGCAGCAGCCCGAGACCGTCGGCTCGATTGGGGGCGTTGAGCACGAAGCCTGGCGGCAGAGAAATCTCGGGCTGCTCGAGGTCCCGGGTGTGGCCGAAGACGGAGGGTCGAGGGCAGTGAGCCTGCGCCGCACCATCGAAGGAATCGATCGCTGCGACCGCGTCCTTGTCCCTGTACGCCATGTTTTGGGGCTCCCTCAGCCTGAGACCACCACATCTTGTAATGATGACCGCGGAAGCCTGCAATCGATTTTGCCTGGTTCTCGAGCCGTGGCGCGCCCGGCACGGGCCAGCTTGCGATGGCCCAGCCATCGCTCGCGCGCGCTTGGCCGGTTCGCTCACCTTGAAGGCTGACCGGACACCGGGCGCGGAGCCGAAGCCGGCCGCACGCAAGCGATCGCCGCGGGCGTGACGGGCGAGAATGCGAGGCCGAGATGGGCACGGCGGCCGGAAGAGATGCCGTGGCAAGGTGGCCGGCTTCGGAACCATTTGGCGGATGCCGGGTTCCTAGGGCGATCATCCAGCCTTCGGGAGATGAGCCATGGGGCAATCGCGCATCGGCGTCCTGGTTGCCGCCACATCGGCGCTGCTGTTGCTTGCGGCCTGCGGTAACACCGTCGAGGAGCGCGCCGCCAGCGGTGGCGTCGGCGGCGCGGCCGCGGGCGCTCTGGTCGGGGGACCGGTCGGCGCGGTCATTGGCGGCGCGGCCGGCGCCACGGGCGGCACCGTACTGGAGAAGAGCCTCGACGAGGACGCCGACGAGGCGGCGGAATAGGTGTGGGAGGGATAGCGTGGCGGGCATTCTCAAGTTCTTTGGCAGCGTGGTCGGGATCATCTTCCTCATCGGGCTGCTGGTCGTGATCGGGCTGATGATGCTCATCTTCTGAGCACGCGCGCAGGTCACCAGACTGCATGGTCGCCGCACCCCATACCGCCACGGTATCGGGCGGCGATCGGCTGCCGGATGTCTCCGGGTATCTCGGTGTGCTCGCTTGGCGTGGCGCGCACCCCGAGCTTCTCGATGGCGTGGCGGACAGGATGCCGAGCGGCCCGAACGCCGGGCCGAACGCGACCACGGCGAACAGCGTGACGGCGGGCGGCAGCGATCCCGCCTGGCGCTGCACCGGCGGTGCGACGAGGCTGCTCTCGACCTGCTTGATCGCGGCGTAGCGCAGGAGCGTCCAGCGCGCGATCTGTTGGGCAACGATGCTCAAGCATGAGTTCGGGAGAGCGAGATGCCCCTGCTCGAGATCCTCGTGGTGCTGGCCCTGGTGTTGCTCAACGGCTACTTCGCCATGTCGGAGCTCGCCGTGGTCTCGGCGCGAACGGCACGGCTGGAGGCCCGGGCGCGCCAAGGCGGCCGCGGCGCGCGGCAGGCGCTGGCGCTCTCCCGCGACCCCGGCCGCATGCTCTCGACGGTGCAGATCGGCATCACCCTGGTCGGCATCGTCGCCGGCGCGTTCGGCGGCGCCTGGCTCGCCGAGCCGCTGGACGACGCGCTCGCCCGGGTGCCCGCCCTGGCGCCGGTCAGCGCCGAGATCGCCTACACGCTGGTGGTCGTCGCCATCACCTACCTCTCGCTGATCATCGGCGAGCTCGTGCCCAAGCACCTCGCCCTGCGCGCGCCGGAGCGCATCGCGGCCCTGGTGGCGCCGACCGTCGACCTGCTGTCGCGCGTCAGCACGCCCGCGGTCTGGCTGCTGGAGACCTCGAGCCGGTTCGTGCTGCGCCTGCTCGGCAGCGAGGCTCAGCCGGCCGAGACGGTGACCGAGGAGGAGGTGCGGATGCTGATCGCGGAAGGCACGCGCATTGGCGTTTTCCACCAGCAGGAGCAGGAGATGATCGGGCGGGTGTTGCGGCTGGCCGATCGGCCGGTGCGGGCGATCATGACCCCGCGGGTCGAGCTGGTCTGGCTCGATGTCGAGGACGAGCCGGGCGAGATCGCCCGCGTCGTCGGGGAGAGCGGGCACACCCGCTTCGTCGTCGCCAAGGGCAGCCTGGACGACGTCCTCGGCGTGGTGCATGTGCGCCGCCTGCTCGAGGCCTGCCTCGCCGGCCGTGCGCTGGACCTGCGCGCGGCCCTGCGCCCCATGCTCGTGGTGCCCGATACCATGCCGGTGCTGCGGGCGCTGGAAGCCCTGCGCCAAGCGCGGGTGAGCATGGCGTTGGTGGTCGACGAGTACGGCGAGGTCGAGGGCGTCGTGACGGTCGCAGACGTGCTCGAGGCGGTCGTGGGCGACATGCCCGAGCGCCAACTGGGCGAGGAGCCGGCCATCGTTCGACGCGAGGACGGCTCCATGCTCATGGATGGCATGCTCCCGACCGACGAGGTGAAGCTCACGCTCGGCTTCGACAGCCTGCCGGATGAGGAGGATTACCATACCCTCGCGGGCTTCGTCCTGGCTCAGCTCGGCCGCGTGCCCGACGAGGGCCAGGCGGTCGCCTATGGCGGGTGGCGTTTCGAGGTCATCGACATGGACGGGCGGCGCATCGACAAGGTGCTCGTGCGCCGTTCCGCCGCGCGCGAGGAAGAGCAGTCGACCAGGTCGCCCGAGCCCGGATAGACACTCCGGACCGTCAGCGCGCCGGCAGCAGGCGCTCGACCAGCCGCGCCCAGTAGCTCGCGCCGTAAGGCAGCGCCTCGTCGTTGAAATCGTAATCCGGGCTGTGCAGCATCGGCGCGTCGTCGTCGCCGCCACCGCCCATGAAGATGTAGGCGCCGGGCGTCTGCTCGAGCATGTAGGCGAAATCCTCGGCGCCCATGACCGGCGCGACCGCCCGGTCGACCCGATCCTCGCCGACGACATCGGCGGCGGCGGCGGCGGCGAGCTCCGCCTCGGCCTCGCTGTTGACCGTGGCCGGGTAGCCGCGGGTGTAGGTGACGTTCACGGTCACCTGGTGCGCGGCGGCGATGCCGCGAGCGACCTCGTCGATCCGCCGCTCCAGGAGGTCGCGCACCTCGGCGGCGAAACTCCGGCAGGTGCCGCGCAGGGTCACCTCCTGCGGGATGACGTTGTCGGCATCGCCGCCGTGGCACTGGGTGATCGAGACCACGCCCTGCGCCACCGGATCGACGTTGCGAGAGGCGATGATCTGCAGCGCCACCACGATCTGGGCGGCGGCGACCAGCGGGTCGCGGCACAGATGCGGCATCGCGCCGTGCCCGCCCTGGCCTTTCACCTTGATCTCGACCCGGTCGGCCGCAGCCATGATCGGGCCCGGGCGCATGCCGAAGGTGCCGAGCGGCGCGCGCGGCCAGTTGTGCAGCCCGAACACCCGGGGCGCCGGGAAGCGCTCGAACAGGCCTTCCTCGACCATCACCCGGCCGCCGCCCTCGAGCTCCTCGGCCGGCTGGAAGATGAAGTAGACGGTGCCGTCGAACTTCCCGGTCTCGGCGAGATATCGGGCGGCGCCGAGCAGCATGGTGGTGTGGCCGTCGTGGCCGCAGGCGTGCATCTTGCCGGCCACCATGGACGCGTACGGACGGCCGGTCGCCTCCTGGATCGGCAGGGCGTCCATGTCCGCGCGCAGGCCGATCGAGCCTTGCCCGGTGCCCGCCCTCAGCACCCCGACCACGCCGGTCCTGGCGATCCCGGTGTGGACCTCGTCGAGCCCGAAGCCGCGCAGCTTGTCGGCGACGAAGGCCGCCGTGCGCGTCTCCTCGAAGCCTAGCTCGGGATGCGCGTGCAGATCCCGGCGCCAGAGGGTCATCTCGTCCACGAAATCGCCGATCCGGTTGATGATCGCCATGCCCTGTCCTCCTGACCAGCGCCCTTAGCATGGACGGCCGCCGCTGACCAGCAGCCGCAGAGGACGGCTTTGACAAGCGCACCGCGCCGCCCGTCCGAGCCGACCAGGTCCGCTGATTGCGACGATCCACAGGGCGAGTAGAATGGAGCCCACGACCGGTTGAACGTTTCAGGATATGGGAGAGTGAAATGTCGGGCAAGCGACAAGGCATCGGCGGTCGAGGGGTGTTGGTCGGGCTCGCGGCCCTGGCGCTGGCGACCGCCACGCCAGCGTCGGCCCAGGAGGTCAAGATCGGCGCCATCATGTCCACCACGGGCCCGCTGCAGGTCTATGGCGAGGCGGGCCTCAATGGCATTCAGCTGGCGATCGACCAGATCAACGAGACGGGCGGTGTCCTGGACGGGCAGGTCGAGCTGGTTGCGGCCGACGACGCGACCAATCCGCAGGTCGGGGTCGACGCCGCTCAGCGGCTGGTCAACGTCGAGGGCGTCGCCGGGATCGTCGGCGCGCTGTCTTCCGGCGTCACCATCCCGATCGCCACCTCGGCCACGGCACCCGCCGGCGTGCCGCAGATCTCGACCGCATCGACCTCACCGGTGATCACCACGCTGGACGACGACGGTTTCCTGTTCCGCACCACGCCGCAGGATGCGCTGCAGGGCGAGGTCCTGGCGGACCTGGTGAGCCAGCAAGGGATCGAGCGTACCGCCGTCATCTACGTCAACAACGACTACGGTAAAGGGCTCGCCGATTCCTTCGCCGACGCGTACGAGGGCGAGGTGACCGCGAGCGTCGCCTACGAGGAGCGCCAGGCCTCCTATCGCGGCGAGCTCGCGCAGGCCGCCGAAGGCGACCCGCAGGCGCTGATCATGATCGCCTATCCGGGCGATGGCGTGCCCATGCTGCGGCAGGCCTTCGAGGGAGCCTTCTTCGACAAGTTCGTCTTCACCGACGGCATGAAGGCGGCCGAAGTGGTCGAGGCGATCGGGGCACCGCTGGATGGCGCGTTCGGCACGGCCCCATCGGGCGACCCCGAGTCCGAGGCCGCGAAGATCTTCCGCGGGGCGTATGAGGAACGTTACGGCGAGCTGCCGCCGCAACCGTTCATCGACACCGCCTACGACGCCACCATGCTCCTGGCGCTCGCGATCGAGCAGGCCGGCTCGACCGAGGGTGCGGCGATCCGCGATGCCCTGCACGAGGTCGCGACCCCGCCCGGCGAGACGATCCTGCCCGGTGAGTTCGAGAAAGCCAGGGAGCTGCTGGCGGCCGGCCAGGACATCAACTACGAGGGTGCGGGCGGCAGCCAGGACTTCGATGAGAACGGCGACGTTCCCGGCATCTACTCGCACTGGGCGGTCAAGGACGGCCAGATCGTCGACGTCGAGCTGATCCGGCCCGCCGGGTGAAGCTCCGAGCGTCCTGGGGGCGAGTACCGCCGACCGCCGGGTTCGGCAGGCCTGCGGGCAGCGCTGCCCGCAGGCCGGGGCGAGGCACGGAGCGCCCGACGGTAACCGCTAGCGCATTTTTCGATCAGCTCGCACCAGCCCGCTCCCCCTCCCAACCACCC
>JBOHKK010000209.1:0-11187 GCA_050729115.1 Geminicoccaceae bacterium
ATCCCATGGTACGCTGTGGGTGGCCGGGAGGGGGCGTGGGCTGGCGCCGATCTCAACTGAACCGAAAATGCCCTAGCGTCGGCTCCCGCTACCAGCGCCCGCCCCGCGACAGCCGGTCCAGACTGTCCTCCAGCGCCGCCAAACTGGAGGCGGCGTCCGTCTTGCCGCTCAGCACCGCGTGCACGGCGTTGAAGAACTCCGAGCTCACCTGATTGTACTTCGCGCCGGTCACCCGTGAGGGGCGCGCGACCGCGTTGGTGAAGGTCTCGTACAGGTCGCCGAAGAACGGATTGGCTGCGAGCACCTCCTCGTCCTCGTAGAGCGCGGCGATCGTCGGGTTGTAGGAGCCTTCGATCGCGCGGCGCTTCTGCTCGTCGTAGCTCGTGAGATATTCGACCAGATCAGCGGCGATCTCCGGGTTCTGCGAATATTTCGAGACCGCGAGCTGCCAGCCGCCGAGCGTGCCGGTGTGCTTGCCTTCCTCGCCGCTGCCCTTGGGCAGCGCGCTGACCCCGATCTTGCCTTTGATCGGGCTGTCGTCGGCGTTGCCCAGCGCCCAGGCGTAGGGCCAGTTGCGCATGAACACCGCATTGCCGGACTGGAACACGCCGCGGGATTCCTCCTCGGCGTAGTTGAGCACGCCCTCGGGCGCGATCGAGCCGATCCAGGTGGATGCCAGGTTCACCGCTTCCACGGCCCGGTCGTTGTTGATGGTGATCGTGCCGTCATCGGCGACGATGGTGCCGCCGCCGAAGCTGTCGATCCACTCGAGGGCGTCGCAAGTGAGGCCCTCGTAAGCTTTCGCCTGAAACACGAAGCCCCACATCCTGTCGTTGCCTTCGGCGCGCTCCGCGTCCTGGATCTCGGCCGCGGTCTGGTTCAGCTCCTGCCAGGTGGTCGGCGGTTGCTTGCCGTGCTTCTCGAGCAGATCCCGGCGGTAGTACAGGATGCCGGCGTCGGTGAACCAGGGCATCCCGACCAGGCGGCCGTCGACGGTGTTGTTCTCGATGATCGCCGGGAAGTGCTGATCGATCGTCTCCTGGTCTATGTAGTCGTTGAGGCCGATCAGGTGATTGGCCAGAATGCCCGGCCAGATGACGTCGATCTGGAAGACATCGATGTCCGACGAGTTGGCGGCGAGGATCTGCTGATAGAGCGCGAGCCGCTCGGTCGCCGAATTCGGTGTCGAGATGACGTCGACCTGATTGCCGGTCGCCTCGGCCCAGGCGTTGGCGCCCTGCTGGCAGATCTGCAGCTCGAGCCCGACCGCGCCGCAGGAGATCGCGATCGTCGCCGCCGAAGCGCCCGGTGCGGTGATCCCCAGAACGACGCCCAGCAGCGCCGCGTTCAGCCAGTTGCCCATGGCAGACCTCCCCTTGTTCTTGACCAACCCTCGGCTCAAGCGCGATGCCTGACCCATCTATTGTAGCGACAGTAGCGCATCGAGTCTCCCGGGGAGTCTCCCGGGCAATTCGCGACGAGGTTGCCGCGCGATCTGCGAAATGGAAGCAGGCCGGACCTGGGACCGCCCTTCGGAGTCGCAGGCCGATCGAGCTCGATCCGGACCGAGATGTCGTTCACGCGTTGGCAACCCCGCCCATGTTCATATGGAGCCGCGGGGGTAGCCGGGTGGCCGATCGTCAGGCGTCGCCGATCAGACTGCGGCGCCGACCGGCTCCTATTGCAAATGCGCCACGCCACGTCGCACGATCTTGTCTGACCGGGGAATCCCGCTTGATGCGCGGGTTTGGCAAGTGTACTCGTTCAATCGTGTGTGTCGGAGTCGCCACAGTGGCGTCGATCAGACATGGTGGCGAAAGTAGCGACCATCGGCTACCATGGGGGTCGGCGCTGGCGAAACCAACGCCGCTTTCGGGAGACTTCATCCAAGAGCTCGGTGGGACCGGCGAACGCTCCTCAGGATCCGGCATAGCGGAACCCCGGAGGATGGGTTTCTGCGGTAAGCGAAGCATGGGCGGATTGCGGATACGCGGTGGCTGGAGCGGCGGTGAGTCGGGATGAAGGTGGCGGTGCTGGCTGGGGGCCAGGGGACGCGGCTGGCGGAGGAGACCCGGGTCAAGTCCAAGGCCATGGTGCGCATCGGCGAGCAGCCGATCCTGTGGCACCTGCTCAAGTACTACGAGCACCACGGCTACGGGCGGTTCGTGATCGCGCTCGGCCACCATGCGGACTCGATCCGGGAGTACTTTTGCGGCCTGGGTGCGCGCGCTGCGGCGGCGACCGACGGCGCCTGCACGACCGTGTACCCTGCCGCGGAGCCGGGCTGGACGGTCGCGCTGGTGGATACCGGTCTGGAGACCATGTCCGGGGGCCGGATCCGACGCCTGGCGCCCCATCTCGACGGCGCACCGTTCATGCTGACCTGGTGCGATGGCCTGGCGGACGTGGACCTGGGCGCGCTGCGCGCCTTCCATGAGCGGCACGGGCGCCTTGCGACGCTCAGCGCGGTCCATCCGCCGGCGCGCTTCGGCCGATTGACCCTGGACGGCGACAAGGTGAGCGCATTTCGCGAGAAGGAAGTCGACCGGGACGAGTGGATCAACGGCGCGTTCTTCGTCCTGAGCCCCGCGGTGTTCCGGTACATCGCCGGCGACGACACCCCGTTCGAGCGCGAGCCGCTCTGCCGCCTGGCCGCGGCGGGCGAGCTCATGGCGCGGCGCCACGAGGGCTTCTGGCAGTGCATGGACACGCTCAAGGAGGCCCAGGATCTCAACCGGCTCTGGCAAGAGGGCAGAGCGCCCTGGCAGGTCTGGGCGTAGCTGGAAGGAACGATGCGCGTCTTACTGACCGGCAATGAAGGCTACATCGGCACCATCCTGGTGCCCTGGCTGTGGGCCAGGAACCACGAGGTGATCGGTTTGGACAGCGGGCTGTTCCGGGAGTGCACGCTGCGCTCGGCGATCCGCCCGGTGCCCACGATCCGCAAGGACGTGCGCGACGTCGAGCTGCGCGATCTGGACGGGGTCGAGGCGGTGATCCACCTTGCGGGTCTGTCGAACGACCCGCTCGGCAATCTCAACCCGCGCCTGACCTTCGAGATCAACCACGAAGCCTCGGTCCGGCTGGCCGAGCTGGCGAAACGCGCGGGGGTCCGGCGCTTTCTCTACGCCTCGACCTGCAGCGTCTACGGCGCCGCCGGCGACGCCATGCTGGACGAGGACAGCGCGTTCAATCCGGTCACGCCGTATGCCGAATCCAAGGCGCGCTCGGAGACCGATCTGCGGCGTCTTTCAGGTCGCACCTTCTGCCCGGTTTACCTGCGCGCCGCGACCGCCTATGGGGTCTCGCCGCTGTTGCGCTTCGACCTGGCGGTCAACAATCTGGTGGCGTGGGCGGCGACCACCGGGCGGGTGTTCCTGAAAAGCCTCGGAACCTCTTGGCGACCGCTGGTGCACATCGAGGACATCGCGCTCGCCTACATCACGCTCCTGCACGCCCCCGAGGCCAAGGTGCACAATCAGGCCTTCAACATCGGGCGCACCGAGGAGAATTACCGGATCGCCGACGTCGCGGAGATCGTGCGCCAGGCGGTGCCGAACACCCGGATCGAGTTCGCGCCCGACGCCTCGCCCGATCTGCGCAACTACCGGGTCAGCTGCGACCGGATCGCGCGCGAGCTGCCGGCGTACCGGACGCACTGGACGGTCGCCCACGGCGTCGAGGAGGTGTACCAGGCGATCGCCGACACCGGGCTCAGCAGCGATCACTTCGAGGGGCCGCGCTACAACCGGATCGCCTACCTGAGGCAGCTGCTCGCCCAAGGGCGGGTGGTCGAGGATCTGCGCTGGGCGGGCCCGACCGCGTCCGCGGCCGAGTGACGGGAAGCCCTGCGGCGATGGCGATCTACCGCACCGAAAGCGCCTGCCGTGCCTGTGGCGGCAGTGATCTCCGGGCGGTCCTGGAGCTCGGCAAGACCCCTCTCGCCGACCGGCTGCTGACCGAGGACGAGCTGACGCAGCCGGACGTTCAGGTTCCCCTGACGCTGATGTTCTGCCCGGGGTGCAGCCTGGTGCAGATCGCCGAGACGGTGGCGCCCGAGGTCCTGTTCGGCGGCGACTATCCGTACTTCTCGTCGGTCTCGAGCACGCTCCTGGCGCATGCCCGGGCCAATGCCCTGGACCTGATCGAGCGGCTGCAGCTCGGCCCACAATCGCTCGTGGTCGAGATCGCGAGCAACGATGGCTACATGCTGAAGAACTTCGTCGCGCGTGCCATCCCGGTGCTCGGGATCGACCCAGCGGCGGCGCCGGCGGCGGCCGCGGCCAAGGCGGGGGTGCGCACCCTGAACAGGTTCTTCGGGCGCGATCTGGCCCGGCAGGTGCGTGCCGAGGCGCAGCCGGCGGATCTGATCGTCGCCAACAACGTGCTCGCGCACGTGGCCGACCTGAACGGTCTGGTCGAGGGCATCGCGATCCTGCTCGCCACGCATGGTCGCGCGGTGCTGGAGATGCCCTACGTCGCCGATCTGATCGAGCACGGTGAGTTCGACACGATCTACCACCAGCATTTGTGCTATTTCGGGGTGACCGCGCTCGATCGCCTGTTCCGCAGCCACGGCCTGTTCGTCAACGACGTGCGTCGCCTGGCGATCCACGGCGGCTCGCTGCGCCTCCATGTCGGTCATCGCGAGGACGTGCAGCCGGCGGTGCGCGAGCTGCTCGCGGCCGAGCGCGCCGGCGGCCTCGATGGGCCCGAGCCGTACCTGCGCTTCGCCGAGCGCGTGCAGGCGGTGCGCGCCAACCTCCGTGAGGTGGTCCAGCGGCTGAAGGCCGAGGGCCAAAGGCTCGCGGCTTACGGCGCCGCCGCCAAGGCCACCACGCTGCTCAGCTACTGCGGGCTCGGCCGCGAGGTCATCGACTACGTGGTCGACCGCAACGCGTTCAAGCAGGGGCGCTACATGCCGGGCAACAAGCTGCCGATCCTGGCGCCCCAAAAGCTGCTCGAGGACCGGCCGGACTGCACGCTGCTCCTGCCGTGGAACTTCGCCGAGGAGATTCTCGCGCAGCAGGCCGAGTACCGCGCCCGCGGCGGCCGCTTCCTGATCCCGATCCCAAAGCCGCGCCTCGTGTGAGCGGGCTTCCCGTCGCCGTCCCTCAGGAGTGCCGCCAGATGACCGACCCTGCCGCCAGCGCTCATGTCTGCCCGTCCTGCGGCGGCCGCGCCGAGCGGCCGTTCTATCAAGTGGCTGGTGTCCCGGTCCATCAGGTCAAGCTGGTGCGGACCCGCGAGGCGGCGCTCGGCTGCGCCAGGGGCGACATCCGCCTGCACTTTTGTCCCAGCTGCGGCTTCGTCTGGAACGGAGCATTCGATCCGGCGCGCATGCGCTACGAGGAGGACTACGAGTCCACCCAGGCGGTGTCGCCGACCTTCAATGCCTTCCACGAGCGGCTCGCGCGCGACCTGATCGAGCGCTTCGACCTGCACGGCAAACGGGTGGTCGAGCTCGGCTGCGGCCAGGGCGAGTTCGTCACCATGCTCGCCGAGATCGGCGACAACCAGGGCTACGGCTTCGACCAGGTGATCCGCGAGCCGGGCGAAAGCGGCAAGGTCACGTTCATCAAAGATCTGTATGCCGAGCCGTATCGCGATCTCGAGCCCGATTTCGTCTGCTGCAAGATGACGCTCGAGCACGTTCACGACACCGGACCGATGCTGCAGAGCGTCCGCCGCACCATCGGCGACCGGCCCGGCGCGGTGGTGTTCTTCATGATCCCCGAGGTGACGCGGATCCTGAACCTGCGCGCCTTCTGGGACATCTACTACGAGCATTCCTCGTACTGGAGCCCGGGCTCGCTGGCGCGCGCCTTCCGGCGCGCCGGGTTCGATCCAATCCAGGTCTGGACGGACTACGATGATCAGTACGTGCTGATCGCAGCCCGTCCCGGCTCGGGACGTAGCCCGATCCTGGCGAACGAGGAGCCGCCCGCGGCGCTCGCGCTCGAGGTCGAGAGCTTCGCCGACGCCGTGGGTGCGGATCACGCGCGCTGGCGTGATTGGCTCGCCCGTCTGCGCCGTGCCGACCAGCGGCCCGTGCTCTGGGGCGGCGGCTCCAAGGGCGTGTCATTCCTGACCACGCTGGGTATCCGGCAAGGTATCGACTACGCGGTCGACATCAACCCGCGCCGCCACGGCACCTTCATCGCCGGCGCCGGGCAAAAGATCGTGGCCCCCGAGCGCCTGACGGCGTACCAGCCCGACGTGGTGATCGTCATGTCTCCGATCTATCTGCCGGAAATCGAGCAGCAGCTGGAACGCATGGGCGTGCATCCGAGCTGCCTGGTCACGGTGGAGGCGCCGGCGCGGCTCGAAGCCTACCTGCGATCGATCGAAGGCGGACAGTAGCGCGGCATGCGATGAGCGCGGCGAGCGTGCGGTGCCGCCGACATCCACGACGACTCCGACCTGACGACCCTGTACCGACCGCTCGAGTCACGACCGGTAGATCTTGGCGGCTTTTCCGTCATGCCCGGACTCGACCCCATGGCTGTCCGGTTTAGTGCGCACTTCTCACACGATCTGGCGGCAATGGCTCGAAGCGGCGGATGCCTTCAACTTGCAGGACCGCCGCGAAAAAACGGGGTGTTGCCAAAGCCAGCTCGGCCGCGTCACAGAACCTGGGTCTGTGACTTGCTCGAGCTCAAGCCAGCCACTGGCTGTGAGGAATGCGGGTTAGCGGAACCGGTTGAGCAACAGGTAATGGGTCGGCACTTTCAGTTGTCATGCCCGGGCTTGACCCAGTGCTGTCCGGTTGATGGGGAGGTGTGGTGCCTGAAATGCATGGCAGGGCCTCTCGTTGACGGGGAGGGGGACGAGTCGAGACGGCGCCGATATCAACCCTTTGTTAACCCATGCATGGGAAGGTGAGCTCATGCCGCAGGCTATGGTGGGAATCCGAGCCACCGGCCAGATCCTGGGCCGCGCGCACAGATTCCCAGCATCGCATGTCCGCGCCATGGTCGTCGAAATTGGTTAACACGAGGTTAACCGGACAGTATTGAGCTTGACCCGGCCATCCACAACTCGATCAAAGCGAAGTGTCGCCCAGCGGGAGCCGTGGATGGCCGGGACCCCCGGGTCATCCTCGGGTTCCAGACCGGGCACGGTGCCTCGAACGGTAACCCGGGGACCAGGGGTGACGAGACGGCTGGTCGATGGGTCGAGACTTCGTGATCTCGGGTTTATCGATCCGCTGGTCATCCGACCGGGTCCTGCGCTACGAGAGCCTGACGATCGACTGAAGAAATCAGCCGATTCCGGACAAGAGGCGGTCCGATGACGCAGGAGCCGGTGTATCTGACGATCGAGGGCGCGCTCGCGCAGCTGGTGCTGAACCGGCCCGGAAAACGCAACGCCCTCGATCGCGCCATGTGGGCGACGATCCCGGCGCTCGTGGCCCAGGTGGCCAAGGACCGTGACGTCAGGGTCCTGATCATGCGCGGCGCCACGCCCGAGGCCTTCTCCGCCGGCGCCGACATCGGCGAGTTCGAAGAGGTGTACGCGTCGGCCGCGGCGGCACGGGCCTATCATGGCGTCGTCCGGCGCGCCTACGACGCCCTCGCGTCCCTGGAGAAACCGACCATCGCCATGATCCAGGGCGTGTGCTTCGGCGGTGGCTGCGCCCTCGCGCTGTGCTGCGATCTGCGTTACGCCGACGCGTCCGCGAGGTTCTGCATTCCGCCGGCCCGGCTCGGCCTTGCCTACTCGCTCGGCGAGACCAAGCGCCTGGTTGATCTGGTCGGCCCGTCCAAGGCCAAGGAGATGCTGATGGGCGCGCGCGTTCTGGAAGCCGACGAGGCGCTCCGGATCGGCCTGGCGACGCGCATCTTTCCGGCGCTCGACCTGGAGCGCGAGACCGTCGCCTTCGCGCGGCGGCTTTGCGAGCTATCCCAGTTCAGCATCCGCGCCGTCAAGGCGATCGTCGGCGACATCGTGAACGGCGCCACCGAAGAGACGGAAGCATCGCGCCGACTGTTCGAGGCGCAGTTCCAGAGCGCCGACTACATCGAGGGACGCGCCGCCTTCCTCGAGAAGCGCGAACCCGACTTCACCCGCCGCTAGGGCATTTTCGGTTCAGTTGAGATCGGCGCCAGCCCACGCCCCCTCCCGGCCAGCCACAGCGTACCATGGGATTGGGTGGCCGGGAGGGGGAGCGGGCTGGGTCCGCCCAAAGGAAGAACGCGCTAGACGGAACTTCCCCGCTGATCGAGACGTAAGTAGCTGATCTTCCTGGCGAAGCTGTTCCTGTGGAAGGGCTGCTCTGCCTCCAGGGCGAGACCGAGGCGGTGGAGCACGTCCTGCTGCAGCGGGGTGGGGCGGGTGAACATGGTGAGCGGGGCCGCGCCGTCAGTGGTTCGCGAGACACCGAACAGCGCAATCCTCCGTTTGGTTCGAACCACTGGCCCTCAGGGGCTGGCCGATCCGCCAAGCCCGTGCGCCGGCAGCGGGCCCCGCCAGGGGCCGGGGGCGGCCTTGATCGAGGTTGCGCGGGCAGCCGGTCCGCGCAATATGGCGAGCCGAGATGGCCGTGAGGTTCGAGCGAGCCCGAGACGGCAGGTCGGGGGGAAGCGCGATGGCGGCGGTGAACCGGCAGTGGCTGCTGGCGTCGCATCCGGAAGGCATGCCGGATGCGAGCAACTGGCGCCTGGTCGAGGGCCCCATCCCGCAACCGGGCCCGGGCGAGATCCTGGTGCGGGCCCACTGGCTGTCGGTCGATCCGTACATGCGCGGCCGGATCAGCCGGCGCCGCAACTACGCGGCAGGCGTCGGGATCGGCGCGGTCATGACCGGCGGTGGCGTCGGCGAGGTCGTCGAGTCGAATCACCCGGACTTCGCCCAGGGCGACATCGTCGAGAGCTTCACCTTCGGCTGGCAGGAGCACGCCGTATTGAGCGCCGCCGCTGCGCGCAAGGTGGATGTGAGCCTGGGCCCGATCCACAGCGCGCTCGGCCATCTCGGGATGCCGGGGCTGACCGCCTACTTCGCGATCCTCGAGGCGGGTCGGGCGCGGCCGGGGGAGACGGTCCTGATCGCCGCCGCCGCGGGGGCGGTGGGACAGATCGCCGGGCAGCTGGCCAAGCTCGCCGGCTGCCGCGCGATCGCCGTCGCCGGCTCGGACGCGAAGCTCGCCTGGTGCCGCGAGATCGGCTACGACGCCGGGATCAACCATCGCAGCGCCAACGACCTCGCGGCCGCGATCGCCGATGCCTGCCCGCAAGGCGTCGACGTGTTCCTCGACAACACCGCCGGCCCGATCCACGATGCCGTCATGCAGAACCTGGCGCCGCGCGCGCGGGTGGTGGTCTGCGGGCAGGTGGCGCTGGCCGATCGCTTCGATCAGCCGGACATCGGACCACGCTTCTTGCGCCAGATCATGATCGCCCGCGCCAGCGTGCAGGGATTTTTGGTGCTCGACCACGCCGATCGCTTCGAGCTCGCGCGCCGCCGTCTGGCGGAGTGGGCCAGGTCCGGCCGCCTGCGGCACCGGGAGGACATTCTCGATGGCATCGAGCAGATGCCGCGGGCGTTTTTGCGCCTGCTGAACGGCCAGAATTTCGGCAAGCAGCTGGTGCGCGTGGCCGCGGGGGCGACATGAGCCGGGTTTCGGGCGGGCGCCCGCCCGGCCGCGCGGGCCGGGCGCGCGGTGGCTGAGGTTCTCGGCAACGCGATGGAACTCGCGGTTCTGGCCGGCGCCGGCCTGATCTTCTGCAGCATCCTCCTGACGCCGTTCTCGGCGCGGATCGGCGCGCCTTTGCTGCTCCTCTTTCTGCTTTTCGGCATGCTGGCCGGGGAGGAGGGGCCGGGCCAAGTCTCCGTGGAGGAATTCGATCTGGTCTACCACGTCGGCAGCATCGCGCTTGCGGTGATTCTGTTCGCCGGCGGTCTCTCGACGCCCTTGACGACCGTGCGCAGGGGCGCCGCTCCGGCCGCCGCGCTGGCGACGCTCGGGGTGGTGCTGACCGCGGCCGTGGTCGGCGCCGTCGCGGTCGCCGTGCTGGGCTTCCCGCTGTTCGAGGGTCTGCTGCTCGGCGCCGTGGTCTCCTCGACCGATGCCGCGGCGACCTTCCTCGTGCTCCAGCAGCGCGCGATCGAGCTCAAGGGGCGCAACAAGGAGACCTTCCTGGTCGAGTCCGGCATCAACGACCCGACCGCGATTTTCCTCACCACCGTGCTGGTCACGCTGGTCGACAGCGGCGCCGGCCATCTGTCCTGGTCGGTCCTGCACATCTTCGTGCTGCAGCTGGGCTTCGGCGCCGCCGCCGGCATGGTCGGCGGCTACCTGCTGGCCAGGCTGGTGAACCGCCTGCACCTGGATCCCGGGCTCGAGCCGGTGTTCATCCTGTCCGGCGCTCTGAGCCTGTTCACCGGCACGCAGCTCGCCGGCGGCAGCGGTTTTCTTGCCGTCTATCTGTGCGGCCTGCTGTTCGCTCACCTGCGCGGCCATCGGGCCGAGCGGACCATCCATTTCCATGACGGCCTCGCCTGGCTCGCGCAGATCGTCCTGTTCCTGATGCTCGGCCTCCTGGTCACCCCGAGCGAGCTCCCGGAGGACCTGTGGCAGGCCGGCATCGTGGCGTTGACCCTGATGTTCGTCGCCCGCCCGCTGGCCACCATCATCTGCCTGGCGCCGCTCGGGTTCTCCTTTCGGGAGCAGGCGTTCGTCGGTTGGGTCGGTCTGCGCGGCGCGGTCCCGATCTTCCTCGCGATCATCCCGGTGATCAGCCCCGGCCCGGTCACCGTGGAGTTCTTCCACATCGTGTTCATCGTGGTGATCGCATCGCTCGTGCTGCAGGGCTGGACCGTGCCGTGGCTGGCGCGGCGCCTCGGCCTCGCTGCGCCGCCGGCGGCAGCCGCTGCCCTCGCCGTGGCTATCCCGCAGAGCCGCGATCAACCGCACGAGTCCCCGCGCACCAGCCCCACGGCGAGCGAATAGGCCAGGCGGCATCGCGAGCGATCGCTCGGGCCGGTGCGATCCGGACCAGCGAGCATGCGCCGCGCGAGCCCGCCCTCGGGCGATGACCGACACGGCCTGGCCGGCCGCGCCGGCCGACCCTATACCGATCCCACAAAATCCTGATCTTGGGGCTCGGTAGCGCGCGCGGGGTTCGCCGGTCAGCCGCGCGCCCCAAAAGCGCGCGGGGTTGGTTGGTCGGCCGCGCGCCCCAAAGG
>JBOHKK010000210.1:0-11138 GCA_050729115.1 Geminicoccaceae bacterium
GGCGAACGGCGATGGCGCAGATGCCAAGCCTGGCGTAACTTCCTTCATGGCGTGGGTTCCTTCTCGATCTTGCCGATCGGAACCTACGCCACCTCAGCCAATTTCCACCAACCTCGCGACACGACCTCTGGTCCCAGCTCAAGGTGCACAGCCGTCCGCGAGAAACGGCCGAATTCCTGGGCTTTTCAGGGCCGATCAGCGGACGGAGAGACTGTCCGCATAGGCATCTTGGCGGAGGGAGTGGGATTCGAACCCACGAGGGGCAGCGCCCCAACACGCTTTCCAGGCGTGCGCCTTGAACCGCTCGGCCATCCCTCCGAGCGCGCGGGACCATACTCAGCCTGCACCACCCTGGCAACGGTCGCGGCCCGCGGCCCTCGGCCTGATATATGGCGCGCCGCGGCCGCTCGAGCAAAGCATTGCCCGCCGCCTGCGGGACGGTCACTTGCCTTGCGCCACCGCCGCCCCGTATGAACCTCCGTCATGAGGACATTCGGCTACTGGCTGGGCGTCGCGTTGCTGATCGCCGGAGCAGCGGCGGCGGTCGCGGAGTTGCTGACGATGCTCCAAAGCGCGCCCGCGACGCTGAGCCTCGGCGCGATCTGGTATCGCATCCACGCCAACAGCCTGGTCGGCTTCCAGGGGTTGATCGAGAGGGACCTCTCGCCGCTGGTCTGGCCGCCGATCCAGTGGCTCCTGACCCTGCCGACCTGGCTCGTGCTGGTGCCGCCGGGCCTGCTGCTGGTCTTCCTGTGCCGCGGCAAGGGGCGCCGCTGAGCCGCAGCCATGGCGATCCAACGACGACCGGCGTCGCAATGTAGGAAAATGATGGCCCGCGATTGCAGCTCGGGCAAATTGGAAGAACTGGAGCTCCCAAAGCCAACTCGAGCCCCAGACCAAGCAGACGAGACTGACGAGACCGCAATGCGTGATCGCGAATCGACGGCCGTAGCGATCCGGCGGCAGACGCCCGCCTAGAACTTTCGCACGGGCCGGTGTGCTCACTGTTGGGCTGGAGGCGCTGCCGAGCGGCGCCGGCGCCACCAATGGACGCCCCTGGCGATCGCGAGCATCGGTACGCCAAGGATGAGGCACAAAAAGCCCGTAAAGACCACCCAGTGCAGCGCCAGATACCCCCACTCTGGCCAGCAGGGGAAACCCTGGTTCGACCACGGCGCGAAGCCCATCTGTTGGTAGTCGCAGTATTCGCTCTGCGAATTGTTCTCAATTCCGATCACGATGCCCATTGTCAACCAGGAGAACTCCAGGACGAGCAGTAGAAACAGGGAGGCGCGCAACCTTCCCACACCCCGCGTCAGGACGCGGCTCGGCGGAACGAAGAGTGCCGCGGGAGGAAGAAACGCCGGCAGCACCAGAACAAACCCGGTCGCGATGAGGACTGGCACTCGCCAAGGTATCAGCTCGCAGCGTTCCGCGTCGCCTTGCGGCACTCCCTCGGCTGGAGCGAGGACCCCGCCGCACTGACCTGCCTCCGGCTGCATCCGGAGCTGACTCTGGATCTGATGCAGCGACCAGAGAGTGGTCAGGACGGTGACCGCGGCCACGTAGATGACGGGCAACGAGGCCCCAAACCTTTACCTGGGGCCGGGTCCACAATCTTTCATCGGTGGTTAATACGGAACTCCCTCAAAGAGATCAGAGCCAATCGGCTTCCGCCGGGGCTTGTCCCGATGGACGCGCGCGATGTCGGCGCCGAAGTTTGCAACCTTTTTTTCGATCGGTGCGCTGCCAGAATGAGCCGATCTTGGCGACGGTGGGGCGATCGATACGATCGCTGAGGCGCTTGAGCAATTCGGTGCCGGCCGCGACGTTGACCTCGGGCTTGCTCAGCCGCTCGGATCGTCATCGTCATCTCGATAGCCGAGCCGTGGTGGGCGACGCCAGCACCGGCGATCTCTGGCTCGAGAACAACGCGGGCGTCGTCATGCACCTCAAAGCGAAGCGCGAGGGATTGATGCTCAGCCTCGGCGCCGACGTGGTCGACGTCCGCATGGACGAATGATCGCGGCAGCCGGCTGCCGTTCTTCACGAAGGAATGGCGGCCAAGCGAGATCGAGCTGGTGAGATAGATAGACAGCCGCGGCAACGTGGATAGGATCGGTCTTCGCCTGACCTGCGTCGTTGAGGACCGGAGGGGGAAAGACAATGCTGAAGTTATCGCCATGGAAGCGGGGCAGGCTCGTGCTTGCCCTCGGCGCTGTCGCGGGATTGACAGGAGTTATCGACCGCCCCGCAACGGCCCAGGGCAATCCGGACCGCGACGCTTATTTTGGCGAGACGCATGTCCACACGAGCTGGTCGTTCGACGCCTACATCTTCGGCAACCAGCTGACCGGACCGGCGGATGCCTACAAGTACGCCAAGGGCGAGACGATCAAGCATCCGCTCGGCTACGACATCAAGATCACGACCCCCCTCGACTGGATGGGCGTGACCGACCACTCGGAGTATGCGGGTGTCGTCCGGCTCTCCAACGACCCGAGCTCGCCGCTGAGCAAGCTGCCGATCGCCGCCAAGCTGAAAGTGCGCGACGCCGCCGACATCCAGCGCATCTACCTGTGGCTGGGAACCAGCATGATCCAGCAAAAGCCGATCCAGGCGCTGGTTCAGCCGGAGATCGCCGATACGGTCTGGAAGTCCAACAATGCGGCCGCCGACGCGGCCAACGAGCCCGGCAAGTTCACGGCGTTCTGCTCGTACGAGTGGACCTCTAATCCGAACTACCGGAACATGCACCGCAACGTCTTCTTCAAAGACTGCGCGAAGGTGCCCGAGCAGCCGTTCAGCTCGCTCGATTCGCAGGCGCCCGAGGATCTGTGGAACTGGATGGACGCCCAGCGCCGGGCCGGCAACGAGCTCCTGGCGATCTCGCACAACGCCAACCTTTCCGGCGGGCTCATGTTCCCGATCGACGTCGACTTCAAGGGGCGGCCGATCGATCGCGCCTGGGCGGAATCCCGCGACCGCAACGAGCGGCTCACCGAGATCAAGCAGATCAAGGGTCAATCGGAGGCGCACCCGCTGCTCTCACCGAACGACGAGTTCGCCAACTACGAAGTCCTCAACTACCTCCTGGGCGACCCGCAGGGCCAGTTCGTCACCCTCGGCGGCAGCTACGTGCGGCAGGCGCTGAAGGACGGCGTCGCGATGCAGAACGTGCGCGGCTACAACCCCTACAAGACGGGCATCGTCGGTGGCTCGGACTCGCACAACACTGCAGTGCCCTATCGGCAGAACAACTTCTTCGGCGGTCATGCGCGCCTCGATGGCACGATCAAGGAGCGGATCGCCGGGCATAACTTCGCCGGCTTGGACGTCCGGCTCGAGAATCCCGCGGGGCTCACCGGTGTCTGGGCCGAGGAGAACACGCGCGAGTCGCTGTTCGAGGCGATGAAGCGCAAGGAGACCTTTGCCACCAGCGGTCCGCAGATCAAGCTGCGCTTCTTCGGAGGCTCCGACTGGCCCAGCGACGTCCTGAACGAACAGGACTGGGTCAAGACGGCCTATGCCGGCGGCGTCCCCATGGGGGGCGATCTTCCACCGTCGTCGGATGGCAAGGCGCCATCCTTCGTCGTCTGGGCGGTGAAGGACCCGGCTGCCGAGAATCTCGATCGCATCCAGATCGTCAAGGGCTGGACCAAGCACGGCCAGTCCTTCGAGAAGGTGCACGACGTCGTCTGGGCCGGCGATCGGACGCCCGACCCCGTCACCGGCAAGGTGCCGCCGATCGGCTCCACGGTGGACATCGCCAACGCCACCTACACCGACACGATCGGCGCCGTCGAGCTCAAGGGTACGTGGACCGATCCGGACTTCGACCCGACCCTCGACTCGTTCTACTATGCGCGGGTCATCGCCATCCCGACGCCGCGCTGGACCACGATTCAAGCCAAGGAGCTGGGCGTGCCGCCGCCCGAGGTCGTCCCTGCGACCGTGCAGGAGCGAGCGTGGTCGTCGCCGATCTGGTACACGCCCACGGCCGAGTTGCGCACCGCCGCCGCGGCCGGCACGACCGTGGCGGACCTGAAGGAGCAGGGTGCCGAGGTGCTCGACGATGCCCAATTGAAGGAGCTGATCGCCGGCAAGTTCACTTGGATGCGCAACACCGCTACCGGCGGCGTGTTCAAGGTCCAATGGAGCGACACGGGCCGGATGCTCGTCATGAACGTGGACCCCCGCGTTCCCCAGCCATCCGAGGTCGGCGACCTGGCGCGCGATGCCTATCTCGGGCGCGCCGCCGACTACGAGATCAAGGACGGCAAGATCGTCACCTGGTTCGGCAATCGCGCGTATGAGCTGACCGTCTACAAGAGGGGCGGAGGCTCGACCGATCTCCTCTCGAAGGGTGACACCTACGTGGCGGCGCGCAGCAACGAGTTCGGCTATGCGAACTACGAGATCATTCCGACCCCGGAGTTTCTCGGACTTGAGGTCAAGGGTGAGGTTCCCTCCGGGACCGCACAATGATGCGGTTAAGCGGGCCGGCGGCGAGCCACATCTGGACCGATGGCTGCCGTCGTCGCCGCGGGGCGAGCTTGCGGTCTGAGAAGCCAGGCTGGCCGATCGGCCGCCTGCTGCGCGAGCCCCTCGTTCATTTTGTCGTGGTGGGTGTCGTCCTGTTTGGCGCCTACGGCGTCCTCCAGCCCAATCCGCAGAGCGACGAGGGCACCCAGCGTATCGAAATCACCATGGACGACCTGCGGCAGTTGGCCGTGGTGTGGCTCGCTCAGGGCCGCCCCGCGCCGACGCCGCAGCAGATGCGCGCGCTGGTCCAGCAGAAGATCACATCCGAGGTGCTGTATCGCGAGGCGGTCGCGCTCGGGCTCGATCAGGACGACGAGATCATCAAGCGCCGCCTGGCGCAGAAGATGGATTTTCTCGTGGCCGACGTCGCGGCGATGGTGCCGCCGAGCGCGGCCGAGCTCGAGACTTGGTTCGACCGCAACGCCTCCGAGTTCGCGTTGCCGCCGCACGTCAGCTTCCGCCACCTGTATTTTTCCTTCGACCGACGTGGCGACGGGACGCAGGACGCGGCCGCGGCAGGTCTCGCCCGGATCGGCGGTCTCCCGGCGGATGCGCCGGAAGCGTCGGCCATCGCCGATCCATTCATGTTCAGGAACTACTACGGCGACGCCACGCCCGAACAGATGGCGAAGGAGTTCGGGCCAGGCTTCGCCGAGGCGCTGTTTCAACTCCAACCCGGTTCGTGGCAGGGGCCGATCGAGTCCGGCTACGGCTGGCATTTGATCTGGATCGATTCCCTCGATGCCAGCCGCATTCCCACCTTCGAGGAAGTCAAGCCGCGGGTCCTGGAGGCGTGGCAGGCGGAGCGCTACCGCGAGGTCAGACAGCGGGCACTCGCGGAGATGCGCTCGCGTTACGCGATCATCGTCCCTCCGCTCGGTGATCTCGACCTCGACGACCTGACGATTCCGACCAACAAGAGCCCGTCCGCGCCATGACGACCGGGTATTTCCGATGGATCCCTTGGGCGCGAGTGATCGGCGCAATGGTCGGGCTGTTGGGTCTGACGTCGCTCGCTTCGGCGCATGAGATCAGGCCTGCCTATCTGCAGATCGACCAGATCGGTCCGGATCGTTACGACGTGCTGTGGCGCACGCCCCGCCTTTCCGGCATGCGGCTGCCGGTGGTGCTGAGGCTTCCTGAAGGCGTCACCAACGTCACCGAGCCGGTGGAGCGCCCGCTACCCGACTCCCTCCTGGAAAGGCGCGTCATTGCGGCGCCGGGCGGCCTTGCCGGGAAACGGATCGAGTTCGTCGGCCTCCAGGCGACGATCACCGAGGCGCTGGTCCGGACCCACACGTGGGACGGCTCCGAATCGACGACGATCGTGCGGCCATCGCAGCCGTGGCTGGATGTTCCTGCCCGCCAGGGTTGGATCGAGGTCGCCCTCAGCTATCTACGGGAGGGCGTCGCGCACATCCTGTTCGGCCTCGATCACCTGCTGTTCGTGGCCGCACTGATGCTGATCGTTCGCGACTGGCGCACGCTGGTGAAGACGATCACGGCGTTCACGATAGCCCATTCCATCACACTGACCCTGGCGACCCTCGGCTGGGCGGCGCTTCCGATCGGCTTGGTCGAAGCGATGATCGCCCTCAGCATCCTTCTCGTTGCCGGGGAGGCCGTCCGTCTGGAGCGCGGCGAGGCCAGCTGGACGAGCACCTGGCCGTGGGTCGTCGCCTTCGCCTTCGGCCTTCTCCACGGCTTCGGGTTCGCCGGAGCGCTGGTGGAGCTCGGCCTGCCGCAGAGCGACGTCCCGCTCGCCCTGCTGTCGTTTAACGTTGGCGTCGAGATCGGGCAGCTGATCTTCATCGCCGTCGTCCTGATCACGGTTCGTTCGATGGTGCGCCTCGTACCGATACCACGCCGCGTCTTCGTCGCCTCCGCCTACGCGATCGGCATCATCGCCGCGTTCTGGAGCCTCGAACGGCTGGACGCGGTTTTTCTCTAAAGCCAGCAAAGCGTCAGACGCGATGCGAGCAATCTGCGATGAAGCCTGCGCAGAAGCAATCAACGGGATCGACGGGAGAAGGAATCTGACCATGCGCCACTGGTTGGCCCTCGTTCGGATCGTTTGCGCCGCCGCGGTTATGGCGGGTGGCGTCACATTGTCGGCGTCGCCCGCGATGGCCGCCGGTTTCTGGCTGTACGAAATGGGCACGCCGGATCTCGGCACCGCGGCGGCGGGGCGGGCGGCGAGCGCGAAGGACGCGGCGACGGTGTTCGGCAACCCGGCCGGGATGACCAGCCTGGACCGCTCGCAGCTCTTGGTCGGCACGCAGCTGGTGGTCGGCGACGTGCGCTTCGATCGTGGCTCGGACACCACGGTTGCCGGGGGCAACGGCGGCAACGCGGCCGGCACGATCCCGGGCGGCAGCCTCTACTACGCGCACAGCGTGACGCCGGAGTTGAAGCTCGGCTTCTGGAGCGGCTCGTATTTCGGCGGCGCGCTGCAATACGAGGACGGCTGGTCGGGGCGCTACTACGGCACCAAGGCCGAGATCATCACGCTCGGCGCCGGCATCAACGGCGCGTATCGGATCAACGACTGGCTCTCGATCGGGGGCGGGCCGTTCGCTCTCTACGGCAAGCTCGAGCAGAAGGTGGCGATCAACAACGTCCTCGATGGCGGCCAGGATGGCAGGCTCAAGTTTTCCGACGACGAGTTCGGGGTCGGTGGCATGGCCGGCCTGATGCTCGAACCGATCCAGGGTACCCGCTTCGGCGTGACTTATACCTCGCCGGTCGAGCTCGACTTCAAGGACACCCCGGCCACCAAGAACCTGGGTCCGGGTTTTCAGTTTCTGAAGGACACTCGGGGGCTGTTCACGCGGAGGATCGACCTTGGGCTCACGGTGCCGCAGCAGGTCATGCTGAGCGGCTACCACGAGCTCAACGACCGCTTCGCGATCATGGGCAACCTAGTGTGGCAGAACTGGAGCGCGTTCGGCAAGCCCGACGTCTCGATTTCCAGCACCAACATCAGCAACGAGACGGTCAACCTCAACTATGACGACACCTGGGGCCTTGCGCTCGGGGCGCAGTATGCGTTCGCCGACGGCTGGCTGTGGTCGGTCGGCGGCGGCTATGACAGCTCGCCGATGTCGAAGGGCGAGCGTTCCCCAAATCTACCTCTCGACCAGCAGTTCCGCCTCGGCACCGGCATCCAATACAGCTTCAACGAGAAGATCACTGTCGGCGCCGCCTACGAATACATGAACGCGGGCGACGCCGATCTCGACGTCGAGCGCGGGCCGCTCGCCGGCAGGCTTCAGGGTGACTACAAGTCGAACGACTTCCACTTCTTCGCCATGAACGTGAGCTGGCGGCTCTAAGCGAGGATCGGATTGCGGGGACGCGCCAACCTGAGCCCGGAGCTGCATACGCACCAAAAATTCACATCAACCGGCCTTTCCCGGCACGCACGGGCAGGCGAACGACAGAGAGGGAGACACTCATGGACACCAGCAATGCTGCAACGAGCCCCGAAGCTTGGCCGGCAGGCGCCCGCTTTCCGGCGCCGCCAGGTTCATGCCGAAAGCGGTTGCGCTCGCGGGGCTCGCGGTCCTCGCCGCCTGCACCTCGACGCAGAGCGAGGTCGAGACCGGCAGCGCGATGCTGCCGCGGCCGCAGGTCGTGATCGTCGATACCTTCGCCGCCGCGCCCGGCGAGGTGAAGCTCGACGAGGGGCTGAGCACCGAGATCGAGCAGGCGATGAAGGCCCAGGCCGGCACGTCGCGTAGCGAGCAGGAGCTGCAGGCGGGCCGCCAGGTCGCCGATGCGATCGCGGACAAGCTGGTGGTCGAGATCCAGGACATGGGCCTGCGCGCCCAGCGCGGCAGCGCGGTGCCGGCCGGCACGCAGAATGCGCTCCTGATCAAGGGCCAGCTGGTGTCGGTCGACGAGGGTAATCGGACCGAGCGCGTGATCATCGGCCTCGGCGCCGGGCGGAGCGACGTGCGGGCCCAGGTTCAGGTCTACGACGTGACGCCGGCGGGCAGCCGCCTGATCGACCAGATCGAGGTCGACGGCAAGAGTGGCCTGACGCCGGGGATGGCCGAGAGCATGGGGGTCGGCGGCCTGACCGGCCACCTGCTGGTGGCGACGGCAGTGGGCGGCGGGGTGCACGTGATCTCCGAGTCCATGGGCGCCGACGTGATCGCCGACGCCGACCGCACGGCCAAGGGCATCGCCAAGCAGCTCTCGGCCCTGTTCGCGCAGCAAGGTTGGACGTCCTGAGCCGTACCAAGCCTCGCGGCCACCGGGCCCCGAGGTGGCCGGAACCGAAGGATGCGATACGCAAGCCGCCCGCAGCGCGGCGTGCGATCCTACCCGGGCTTGTCCGCTGCGCGGGGGCGGCGCCAGCTCGAACCGATGAACAGCATCCGGGAAACCGGGATGAAGGGAGAAGCTCCATGTCTAGCGATAGCCAAAGATCGAACCGGGTGCCTGGGGGCCTGCTTCTGGTGTGCGCTGTTGCATGTTTCGCCGCGGTAGCTTGCAGTGACATTCAGCCCGAGCCCAACGTCGAAGAAGGCGGCTTGCTCGAGTCGCCGACGCACGAGCAAGACTCGATGCGCGAGCAGGAGCAGCACCAGGAAGAGAAGCGGTGACGCTGCGAGCGGCCAGATGACGAGCGCAAAGGAGCGAGTGAGATGAAACCGAGGAGCTTGTTGGCCCCGTGGGGGATCAGTCTGGCGGTGGTGCTGCTTCTCGCCGCCTGGGCCCCGCCCGCGACGGCTCAGGTCAGTCCGGAGGAGGCGCGCGCGATCGGCGTCGACGCTATCTCTACTTCTATCCGCTCGTCACCATGGATCTGACGCGCAAGCAGCTCACCAACGTCGAGCCGGGCAAGGGGGGCCGCGGCGGTCCCGCCAACACGTTCGTGAACATCCCCGAGTATCCGACCGCCGACATGAAGGTTGTGGTCCGGCCGAACTTCGACACCCTGTATTCCAGCGCGTGGCTCGATCTCGCCGCCGAGCCCATGATCGTCTCGGTCCCCGACACGGACGGGCGTTACTACCTCCTGCCGATGCTCGACATGTGGACGAACGTGTTCGCGTCGCCCGGCTGGCGGACCACGGGCACCCAGGCGGGCAACTTCGTCATCGTTCCGCCCGGCTGGCGATCCGAGAAATCCAGGCTCCCCGAGGGCGTTCAGCGGATCGACGCCCCCACCCCCCACGTCTGGATCATCGGCCGCACCAAGACGGACGGCCCGCCGGACGACGATGCCGTCCACAAGATCCAGGCGGGCTTCAGGATCACGCCGCTGTCGCGCTGGGGCAAAGCGCCCGAGCCGGTCGAGGTGAAGATCGATCCGAGCGTCGACATGAAGACCCCGCCGAAAGTCCAGGTCGACAGCATGCCGGCCGGCGCATACTTCGCCTACGCGGCCGAGATCATGAAGCTGCAGCCGCCGCACATCACGGATCAGCCGATCGTCGCGCTGGTGCTACATGTGGTGCCTACCTGGTGCGGTCCGGACTTGCGCTCGCCGACCGCGACCGTTCGGGCGACTACCTGGACGAGGAGGCCGAGGCGCGCCGGCGCCTGGGAGGGCGACTTCATGCCGCCCTGGCAGTGGCGCTCGAGCCGGCGCTGACGGCCGGGCGCGCACGCCCGGGACCCGGCAGCGGCACGGGCGCTATCCGAATCGCCCCGCTGTTCTGGCGCGCTCGAGTGCGTGGGCGCCAGCGGACCGCGGCCGTGCCCTGTCGGATGCTTGCCCGCCCAGAGATTCGAGCGCAGCATCGGCGCGGGACGATGCCGCCCGAGCCATGCACAGCGCCAGCCGTCACGGGGAGAGATCATGATCAAGGGCCTGCACCACAACGCCTATCGCTGCCGGGACTCCGAGGAGACCCGGAGGTTCTACGAGGACTTCCTGGGCCTGCCGCTCGCCGCGGCGCTCTCGATCGACACCACCCGGACCGGCCGCCAAGCCAACGTCCTGCACACCTTTTACGAGATGGCGGACGGTTCCTATCTGGCGTTTTTCGAGGCGCCGGACCAGCCGTTCGAGTTCAAGGAGCAGCACGACTTCGACCTGCACATCGCGCTCGAGGTCGAGCGCAAGACGCTCGAGGAGATGTTCGCCCGCGGCAAGGCGGCGGGCATCGAGACCCGCGGCATCTCCGATCACGGCTTCGTCGATTCGATCTACTTCCGCGATCCCAACGGCTACGTGATCGAGCTGACCGCCAGGACCGCGGACGACCACGAGGATCTGGATCCGAGCCGCGCCCGCCGGATCCTCGACGAGTGGCAGGCGGCGAAGACGTCCTGATCGCTGGACAGGCCGGCCCGCGGTATCGCGCGGGGTCGGTCGGTCGCCCGCGCACCCCAAACAAGGTACGACACCGGGCGAACGAGCTCTTGTGAGGCCGGTGTCAGTTGCCCGCGCCGGGCCGGCCCCGGCGCATGAAACCGGAAACGGGCCGGAAAGCGGGTCAGACCCCTTTCTCCCATGAAACCGGAAGCGGGGGAAACGGGGGAAACGGGGTCAGGCCCCTTTTTTCCGGTCGCCGGCGGGAAACGGGGTCAGGCGGGAAACGGGGTCAGGCCCCTTTTCCGGTCAGCGGCGCATG
>JBOHKK010000211.1:0-11115 GCA_050729115.1 Geminicoccaceae bacterium
CTCCCGACCACCCAATCCCATGGTACGCTGTGGGTGGCCGGGAGGGGGCGTGGGCTGGCGCCGATCTCAACTCAGCCGAAAATGCCCTAGAAATGATCCTTGCGCTTGCGGATCTCGGCGAACACCTCCTCGTCGCTCGCGCTCGCCATGTCGAGGCGCTTGCGGATCGCCGGATCGGCGGCGCGCAGGAACGGGTTGGCGGCCCGCTCGGCGCCGAGCGTGCTGGGGACGGTCGGTTTGCCGGCGGCGCGCAGGCGCTCGATCTCGGCGGCGCGGGCCTTGAGCGCCGGGTTGTCGGGGTCGACGCTCTGCGCGAACCGGGCATTGGCCGCTGTGTACTCGTGGGCGCAGTAGACCACGGCGTCGTCGGGCAGATGCGCAAACTTGCCGAGCGAGCGCCACATCTGCGCCGGCGTGCCTTCGAACACGCGGCCGCAGCCGAGGGAGAACAGCGTGTCGGCGCAGAACAGCGCCTTGGCGTCCGCGAACCAATAGCTGATGTGGCCCGAGGTGTGGCCCGGGGTCTCGAACACCTCCGCCTCCGCGTCCCCGAACTGGAACCGGTCGCCCTCGGCCAGGCCGAGATCGATCCCCGGAATCCGGGCGGCGTCCGCCTTGGGCCCCGCGATCCGGCAGCCGGTCGCCTGCTTGAGCTCGAGATTGCCGCCCGTGTGATCGGCGTGATGGTGGGTCGAGAGAATCCAGGCGAGCTGCCAGCCGTGGGCGCGCAGCCGCTCCAGCACCGGCGCCGCGACCGCCGGGTCCACGACGCCGGTCACCCCGACCCGAGGCTCGTGGACCAGATAAACGTAATTGTCGCTCAGGACGGGGATCTGCTCGATTTCCAGTTGTGCCATCGCCGCTCTCCGCAACCATTTCTCAAGGGCGTCGGTTCACAAAGGCCGCGAAACGTCCTATCTGAAAGTCGGCCTTTGCGGTCGGGTGGGCCGCCTGGCCATGTCGGCGGCTGAAGTGGATCGTCATGAAAGATGCGTCCGGACGTCCTTGACCTGCAAGTCTTTTACAACTCCCGACAAGGGCAGTTGGTCCGGCGGCTGGTCGGCCGCCAGATCCGGACTTTGTGGCCGGACGTGGGTGGCCATCGGGTCCTGGGTCTCGGCTACGCGACCCCGTTCCTCGGGCCGCTCGTCGAGACCGCAGAGCGGGTCTGCGTGGTCATGCCGCGTTGTCAGGGCGTGGTCCGATGGCCGACGGAGCGCCCCAACCTGACATTGCTCGCGAGCGAGGACGAGCTGCCGCTTGGCGACCGCAGCATCGATCGCGTCCTGATGGTTCACGCTCTGGAGTCCGCCGAGCAGGGGCGGCGGATGCTGCGTGAGGTGTGGCGCGTCCTCGCGGACGGCGGGCAGGCGCTGATCATCGTGCCCAACCGGCGCGGCCTGTGGTGCCTCAGCGAGACGACGCCGTTCGGTCACGGCCAGCCGTTCAGCACCTCCCAGCTCAAGGACGCGCTGCGCAACACGCTGTTCGTGCCGCGCGAGAGCGCGACCGCGCTGCTCGTGCCGCCGCTCCGCTCCCGCCTGATTCTGCGTACGGCGCTCGCCTGGGAACGCGTCGGCCTGCGTTGGGCGAAGCACTTCGCCGGCGTGCTGCTGATGCTGGCCGAGAAGCAGATCTACGCCGCGCCGCTCGAGCCGGCGCGGGCGGGACGGCGGGTGCCCGCCTACCTGCCGGTGCCGCGCGCGCTCGCCGCCGAGCGCGTCCACAACGAGGCTAGGGCGCAGCCGCCGCCCCCGGCCGACAGAGAAGGAACAGCGCCTGCTCGCTCAGCAGGTTGCTGAGCAGGTGGTTGCGCGCCAGCTGGCTCGGCGCGCCGCTGCCGGCCAGACAGATGCGGGCCCGGATCTGCAGGCCGAGCTCCGCGCACAGCCGCTCGAAGTCCTCGAGCGTGCAGGGGTGGATGTTCGAGGTGGCGTACCACGGCTCCGGCAGGCACCGCGCCATGGGCATCCGGCCGCGCAGCATCAGATGCCAGCGGGCGCGCCAGTGGGCGTAGTTGGTGAACGACACGATCCCGAAGCGGCCGATGCGCAGCATGTTCGCCAGAACCTGCCGCGGGTGCCGCATCGCCTGGATCGTCTGGCTCAGGATCACGTAGTCGAACGACGCGTCCGGGTAGATGGCGAGGTCGGTGTCGGCGTCGCCCTGAACCACCGCGAGCCCGCGGCTGACGCATTCGTGCACCCCGGTCTGGCTGAGCTCGATGCCGCGCGCATCGACCTGCTTGGTCCGGGCAAGGAACGCAAGCAGCGTGCCGTCGCTGCAGCCGACGTCGAGCACGCGGGTGTCCGCCTCCACCAGATCCGCGATCAGGCGCAGATCGGGGCGCAACCCGTTGGCCGTGGTCGTGGCCGCCATGGTCTCGCTCAGCGCAGGCCGCACAGCGCCGCGGTGCCGTCGAGGAAGCCCGCCAGGACCCGATGGAACTCCGGCTCCTCGAGCAGGAACGCGTCGTGGCCCCGGTCGGTCTCGATCTCGCAGAACGACACGTTGGCGGCGACCGCCGTGAGCGCCCGCACCAGCTCCCGGCTCTCGGCGGTCGGAAACAGCCAGTCGGAGGTGAACGAGATCACGCAGAACCGGACGCGCGAGCCGACGAAGGCGTTGGCCAGGACGCCGTCGTACGAGGCCGCGAGATCGAAATAGTCCATCGCCCGGGTGATGTAGAGGTAGGAGTTGGGATCGAACCGGTCGACGAAGCTGATCCCCTGGTAGCGCAGATAGCTCTCGACCTGGAAGTCGGCATCGAAGCCGTAGGTGACGCCGGTGCGGTCCTGCAGGGCGCGGCCGAACTTGCGATGCAGCGCGGCCTCGCTCAGGTAGGTGATGTGGGCCGCCATCCGCGCCACCGACAGCCCGCGGGTCGGCCGCCGGCCGGTGCGCAGGTAGTTGCCCCCCTGCCAGTCCGGATCGGCCACGATGGCCTGGCGTCCGACCTCGTGGAAGGCGATGTTCTGCGCCGAATGCCTGGCCGAGCTGGCGATCGGCACGGCGCTGAGCACGCGCTCGGGAAAGCGCGCCGCCCATTCCAGCACCTGCATCCCGCCCATCGAGCCGCCGGTCACGCAGAACAGGCGCTCGATGCCCAGATGATCGAGCAGCATCGCCTGGACCCGCACCATGTCGCCGATGGTGATCACCGGGAAGCTCAGGCCGTAGGGCTCGCCCGTCGCCGGGTTGGTCTCGATCGGGCCGGAGGTGCCCATGCAGCCGCCGAGCACGTTGGCGCAGATGATGAAGTAGCGGTCGGTGTCCAGGGTCTTGCCCGGGCCGATCATCAGATGCCACCAGCCGTCCTTGCCGGTGATCGGGTGCGGCTCGGCCGCGAACTGATCGAGGGTGAGCGCGTGGCACACCAGGATCGCGTTGCTGCGCGCCACATTGAGCCGGCCGTAGGTCTGGTAGGCGACGGTGATCGGACTGAGCTCGGCCCCGCAGTCGAGCTTGAGCGGCAACTCGACCGCCAGCCTGACCCGATGCCCGGGCAGACGGGCGGTGTCCAGGTCCACGACTGACAGTTCGGGTGCGGGGCGCATCCTTCCACGCCGAGGCAGGAATCAAGGCCTGCTTACTTGGCCGGGGGCTGCCGGAAAGTCAATGCCGACTTTACTTTCCGGCCGGCCCCGGACTACTCTGTCGGCCGCCTTCGCGCAAGTCTCAGGGCCGATGGATACGACCGCGCCACCTTTGAACGACCTTCGCGCCGAAATTGACAAGATCGACCAGCAGATCCTCGATCTCTTGATCGAACGATCGACGGTGGTCCGGCGCATCGGCGACGTCAAAGGCGACCGGCTCGACGGCCGCTCCGCGCTGCGGCCCGCACGCGAGGCCCAGATCCTGCGGCGGCTCGCCGAGCGCGCCCGCGGCCGCTTCCCGACCGCGGTGCTGGTCCGCATCTGGCGCGAGCTCCTGGCGGCGCATACCCGCCTGCAAGCCCCCCTGTCGGTCGCCGTGTTCGCCCGCCAGGAGGACGTCCAGCGCGTCTGGGATTTGGCTCGGGACCACTTCGGCTCGGCGACGCCGATGACCCGGGTCGATCGCCCGATGCAGGCCTTGCGCGCGCTCGGCGACGGCAGCGCGACGGTGGCCGTCCTGCCGCTGCCGGGCGACGACGAATCCTGGTGGGCGTCGCTGATGTCGGATCACGATCCCCGGCTGCGGGTGTTCGCCCGGCTGCCGTTCGTGGCCACGGGCGGCGCCGACGGCGACGAGATCCGAGCGCTCGCGGTCGGCCAGATGGATCCGGAGGCGAGCGGCGCCGATCTGACTCTGCTCGCGATCGAGGCGGAGCCCAGCCTGTCCCGCGGCCGACTGCGCGATCTTCTCCTCGGGGCCGGCCTCGACCCCGGCTGGGCATCCGCCTGGCGGCTGCCGAGTCCCCCCCAGGCGCTGCACCTGGTCGAGGTCGAGAGCTTCGTGGGCGATGGCGACGGGCGGATCGCCGAGCTGCGCAAGACGGCTCGGGGGGAGGTCTTGCGCGTCGTGCCGGTCGGCGGCTACCCTCGACCGCTGCGCCCGGACGAGAACCTTTAGGGCGCTTTCGAGGCACCGCGCGGGGGAAATCCATGGCGAGGCTGCGGCCGCGTCCCGGAATCCTGGAGATCGAGCCGTACCTGGGCGGCAAGGCCGAGGCGGCCGGCGGCGCCCCTGCGATCAAGCTGTCCGCGAACGAATCGCCGCTCGGGCCAAGCCCGAAGGCGATCGCGGCGTTGCAGGCGGCCGCACCGGAGGCGCACCGCTATCCCGACGGTGGCGCCGTGCGGCTGCGCCGCGCGATCGGCGACCGCCATGACCTCGACCCCGACCGGATCGTGTGCGGCGCCGGATCCGATGAGCTGATCCAGCTCCTGATGCGCGCCTACGCCGGGCCCGGGGACGAGATCCTGTACAGCGCCCATGGGTTCCTGATGTACAAGCTCAGCGCGCTCGGCATCGGCGCCATGCCGATCGCCGCGCCCGAGCGCGAGCTGACCACCGACGTCGACGCCCTGCTGGCGCATCTCACCAGCCGCACCCGCATGGTCTTCATCGCCAATCCCAACAATCCGACCGGCAGCTATCTGGCTGCCGACGACCTGGCGCGGCTGTATGCCGGTCTGCCGGAGGACGTGGTTCTGGTGATCGATGCCGCTTACGCGGAGTACGTCGGCCGCAACGACTATGTGGCCGGGGCCGAGCTGGTCGATCGTGCCCACAACGTGGTGATGACCCGGACCTTCTCGAAGCTGTTCGGGCTCGCGGCGCTGCGCCTCGGGTGGCTGTACGCGCAGGCGCCGGTGGTCGACGCGCTGCATCGGATCCGCGGGCCGTTCAACGTCGGCACGCTTGCCCAGGTGGCCGGGATCGCGGCGCTGGAGGATCTCGACCATCAGCAGCGATCGCGGGCGCACAACGACCTGTGGCTGCCCTGGCTCGCGCGCGAGATCAGCGATCTCGGCCTCCAGGTGCACCCGAGCGCCGCCAATTTCGTGCTGATCTCGTTCGCGCACGGCGCGGCCAGGACCGCGGACGCGGCGAGCGCCTGGCTCGAGCGGCGAGGCGTGCTGGCCCGCTCGATGGCGGCCTACGGCCTGCCCCATTGCCTGCGGTTGTCGGTCGGCCTGGAGGACGACAACCGGACCGCGCTCGACGCGCTCACGGGATTCATGGCGTGAGCGAGCGCCCCCATTTTCGCCGCGTGGCGATGATCGGCATCGGCCTGGTCAACGGCTCGCTCGCCCTGGTGATGCGGCGCGAGGGGCTGGCGGACGAGATCGTCGCCTGCGCCCGCACCGAAGCGACGTTGGACAAGGCCAGGGCGCTCGGCCTCGCCGACCGCACCACCACGGTCCCGCGCGAGGCGGTGGTCGGCGCCGATCTCGTGGTGATCGGGACGCCGGTCGGGGCCTGCGGCGCCGTTGCCGAGGCGATGGCGCCGGGCCTCGCGCCTGGGACGATCGTGACCGACGTCGGCTCGCTCAAGGCCGAGGTGATCCGCGCCGTGGTGCCGCATCTGCCCGAGCCCAGCCGGTTCGTCGCCGCCCACCCGGTCGCGGGCACGGAGCATTCCGGGCCCGAGGCCGCGTTCGCCGCTCTGTTCGAGCGGCGCCACTGCATTCTGACGCCGATCGAGGACACCGATCCGGAGGCGGTGCGCGCGGTCGCCGGGCTGTGGCGGGCGGCCGGCAGCATGGTCGAGACCATGACGCCCGAGCACCACGATCGGGTGCTCGCCATCACCTCGCACCTGCCGCACCTGATCGCCTACACCATCGTCGCCACGGTCGCCGATCTGGAGCAGCATCTCCAGGCCGAGGTGCTGCGCTACGCCGCCGGCGGGTTCACCGACTTCACCCGGATCGCCGCCTCGGATCCGATCATGTGGCGCGACGTGTTCCTGCACAATCGGGAGGCGGTCCTGGAGATGCTCGGCCGCTTCACCGAGGATCTCGCGGCGCTGCAACGCGCGATCCGCTGGGGCGAGGGGGACAAGCTCGAGGACCTGTTCACGCGGACGCGGGCGATCCGCCGCGGCGTGATCGCCGAAGGCCAGGCTTACGACCGCCATGTGCTGGGCGGCGGGGCCGCAAGGGAAGCCGCCGATGGCCCGGATGCACGCCGAGATCCGTAGCTATTTCGCGACGCCGGTGGTGATCGCGACGCTGCCCGAGGCGGCCGCGCTCGACGCCGAGCTCAAGCGGGTCATCCTCGAGCGCGAGCGCGAGGACCAGGGCGTCCACCACAGCAATCTCGGCGGCTGGCAGTCGAGCTGGGATTTCGAGACGTGGGGCGGTCCGGCGGCCAGGCGTCTCCTCGAGGCCGCGCGCGAGCTCGCGACCCGGATGACCTCCGATCGCGCCGGCAAGGCGGTGCGCGTCGCGTGGAAGACCAACGCCTGGGCCAACGTCAATCGCCGCAGCCACGGCAACGAGTTCCACACCCATCCCGGCGCCTACTGGTCCGGCACCTATTACGTCGACGACGGCGGCATCGGCGACGATCACGCGCTCGGCGGCGAGTTCGAGATGCAGGACCCCCGCGGCGTCGCTCCGGCCATGTACGCGCCGCTGCTCGGCTTCGCGGTGCCCGGCGGCCAGTCCGCTGGTGCTAGCGAGCTGATCTATCCCGAGAGCGGCCAGCTCGTCCTGTTCCCCTCCTGGCTGCTGCACGCGGTCCGACCCTATCGCGGCGACCGCGAGCGGATCTCCGTGGCGTTCAATTTCGGGCTCTGATACCGGCTCACAAAAGTTCGAACCTTTGTTCGCCCGGCATCATCCTTCTCTTTCGGGCGCGCGGCCGACCAACCAACCCCGCGCGCGATACCGCAGGGTCGGTATGGTGGCACGTTGAGCGCGCCCGAGGGAGTCTGGATCTTCGCTTACGGCTCACTGATGTGGCGGCCGGGCTTCGCGTACGCCGAGGCGGCGCCGGCCCGCCTGCACGGCTACCACCGCAGCCTGTGCATCTACTCCATCGTGCATCGCGGGACCCCCGAGCAGCCGGGCCTGGTGCTCGGCCTCGACCGCGGCGGCTCCTGCCGCGGCTTCGCGTTCCGGGTCGATGCCGCGCAGGAGGCCGAGGTCCTCGCCTACGTGGACGGGCGCGAGCTGGTCACTGAGGTCTATCGGCGCAAGCGGTTGCCGGTGACCGTCGCCGGCCGGCGGGTGCCCGCCTGGAGCTACGTCGTCCGGCGCGAGCATCCGCAGTACGCCGGACAGCTCGCCCAGGGCCGGCTGCTCGACCTGATCCGGCGCGGCGCCGGCCGCTCCGGCCACTGCCGGGACTATCTGCTGAGCACCGTCGGCCACCTCGAGGCCATGGGCATCGTCGACGGTCCCCTGCACGCGCTGGCAAAAGCGCTGGCGGATGCTTAACCCCCGCTGCGCCCGCCCCGCGCTTGCGCGACCAGGCGCGCGGTGGCGGTCTCGAGGCGGCGTTCCAGCTCGGCCATGAACGCCTTGCGCTCGAGCCCCGGCGCGATCGGCGGCAGGAACTCGACCACGATCCGGCCCGGGCGCTTGATGAAGCTCCGGCGTGCCCAGAACACCCCCGAGTTCAGCGCCACCGGCACGACCGGGCAGCCCAAATGCCGGTACAGGGCAGCGACGCCCGGGTGATAGGGCCGCTGCTCTCCGGGCGGCACGCGGGTGCCTTCGGGGAAGATCACGATCGGCGCGCCTCGTGCCAGCGCCGCCCGAGCGTCCTCGATCAGGCGCCGCAGGGCGCGCGCGCCCCCTTCGCGGTCGATCCCGATCATGCCGGCGTGCAGCAGGCACCACCCGAACAGGGGAATCAACGTGAGCTCGCGCTTGAGCGCGATCGCGGCGCCATCCAGCAGGAGGTGGATCGCCAGCGTCTCCCAGGCCGACTGGTGCTTGAAGGCGAAGATCGCGACCGCGTTCGCGTGCTCCCGCCCCCGCACCTCGTACTGGAGCCCTACGATCCGCGACAAGAGGAGCTGCACGCCCCGCATCCACACCCTCGAATGCGCGAGCAGCCACCGCGGCGGCAAGACGAGCCACGGCAGGGCCGCGAGCAACATGAAAAGCGTCCACAGCCAGAGGCAGAGGTTGAACAACAGCGATCGGGCGATGGCCATGGGGCCCGAACCGGCCCTGCCGGCCGGGGCATCGGACGACGGCGCCTGAGACATGGTCCCATCAGTAGCTCGAGGGATTCGGGCCGGGCCTCGGTAGCTCAAGGGGTTCGGGCCAGGCCCCAGCGCGCGGTGATACGGGCGACGCCCACGGCCAGCAAGGCGATAATGACCGGCATGCACGCGAGCAGCATCCAGTCCAGCGGGCGCAGACCGAGCTCGATCGCCTCCGCGAGGTCCATCCGCCGGCTGCTGTAGAGGAGGCCGATCACGGTGAGCAGCGCCAGCGCGAACCCGATCGGGCCGCCTTGCAGGCTGCTGAGCAAAGCGTGGCGCTCGAACTGGCGGGCCAGATAGCGGTCCGGCGCGCCCATGAAACGCAGGAGCTCGACGTTCTCGGTGTTCATGCGCAGGCTCGCGAGCGTGATCAGCCCCACGACCGCAAGCATGCCCAGCAACGTGGCGATTCCGACGGCGCGGCTCCACGCCCCGAAGAATATCGCCAGCCGCTCGGCACGATCGCGGGACAGGGCTTCGACGCCGATGGTCGCACCCTGGATCACCGCGCCCAGCCGTTTCTGCAGCGCCGGCAGATCCGGCTTCGCCTGAGGATCCAAGGTCACGTCGATCAACCTCGGGAGCGGCAGGTCCACGTTCGCCTTGGCGGTGCCGAGCCAGGGCTCCACCAGGGCCTCGAGCTCCTCGGGCGGCACCGGAACCGCCGAGATCACGCCCTGGGTCCCATTCAGCATCTCGATCGCCACGGCCATCTCCCGTTCGCCGCGGCCGGCGTCCTCGATCGAAGGCAAGCTCACCGTCACCAGCTTGGTGCGCATGCCATAAAGGCGGAGCGCCTCGTCCGCGACCCCGGCCACCGCAAGCGCCACCACCGCCAGGTAGAGCAGTCCCCCGATGGTCCACGGCAGGAAACGGCTGGCCGCGCTCTGATGCAACGGCAGATCGAAGTGCCGCAGGTTCATGAGCCGCCGTTCACTCGGCCGCCGCGAGGGTCGAAGGCGACGCCGGTGTCGGTCCGGTCACCCGGCCGCCGGCGACCTGCACGATGGGGTGGGGATGGCGCTCGACGAGGTCCGCGCTGTGGGTCGCCAGGACGACCGTGGTGCCGAGCTTGCAAAGCTCGGTGAACAGATGCATGAGCCGCCTTGCGTGCTTGCCGTCGAGGTTGGCGGTGGGCTCGTCGCACAGCAGCAGATCGGGGCGGGTGACGACCGCGCGCGCGACGCTGACGAGCTGGCGCTGGCCCATCGACAGGGTGGTCGGGCTGGCCTCGGCAACCTCGCCCAGGCCGAACCAGGTGAGCACCTCGGACACCAGGCGGGCGATCTGCTCGTCCCCGCGGCCATTGATGCGGAGCGGCAGGGCGGCATTGTCGAACACCGAGAGATGGTCGAGCAGGCGGACGTCCTGGAACACCATGCCGATCCGCCGCCGATGCGCTCTGAGGCGATCTTCCTCGAGCCGGGCGACATCGTCGCCGAACATGGTCAGACGGCCGGCCGCGGGCCTCCTCAGCAGCGCCAGCAGGCGGAGCAGCGAGGTCTTGCCGGCGCCGCTCGGTCCCATCACGAATACGAACTCGCCGCGCTCGAGGGTGAGGTCGACGTGGCTCAGGACTTCTGGGCCCTCACCATACCGCATCGCGACACGTTCGAGCCGGAGCATGATCCGCCGCTGTGGTGGAGGTTGGGGAGCGGTCAACTTTTAAGATTGCACACGGGCGAATTTTCGTCCAGTCATTGCTCAACTAGAACGGGAAGAGTCTTCTGCAAGAATAGTGCGTCATGATCCTCACCTGTCCACGGTGTTCGACCCGCTATCACGTCGAGCCGTCGGCGCTGGGCACCGCAGGACGGACCGTCCGCTGCGCCAGCTGTGGCCAGCGCTGGAGCGTGCAGCCGCCCGCCGACACGCCGCAGATCGTCGAGTTCGGCCCGTCTTCGCCCGAGATGCCGCACGTGCCGGTGACCGCGCCCGAGCAGGCGCCCAGGCGGCATGCGACCAGCTTGATCGGCTGGTTGGCCGCCGCCTTCGTCGTCCTGCTGGCGGCGAGCGCCGTGATCGGCCGGAACGAGATCGTCGAGGGCTTTCCGGCAACCGCGTCGATCTACCATGCGCTGAGACTGCCCATCGCCGAGCTTGGGCTGCAGTTCGAGGACATCAAGTCGACCCGCCTCGAGCAGGGCGGGATCTCGGTCCTGGTGGTCGAGGGCGCGATCGTCAATACCAGCGGCTCCGACCGCGCCGTCCCGCCGATCCGCGTCACCCTGCTCGATGGTGGCGGGCGCGAGCTTCAGGAGGAGCTGTTCCGCGCCAAGGAGCAACATCTGGAGGCAGGCACCAAGACCAGCTTCTCGGGCCGCGTCGTCAATCCTGCCGAGCGGGCGCGCAATTACAGCGTCACCTTCGAGGTGGATCGCTGATACCAGGCTCACGAAGCTCGTTCGCCCGGCATCATGCTTCTCTTTTTGGGGCGCGCGGCCGACCAGCCAACCCCG
>JBOHKK010000212.1:0-11088 GCA_050729115.1 Geminicoccaceae bacterium
TCGCCCGGCTGCGCCGCTTCGCCCTCAACGTCCTGCGCGCCAACCCGGCCAAGGGCTCGACCCGCGGCAAGATCAAACGCGCCGGCTGGGACGACGCCTTCCTGCTCAAACTCCTCGCCACGCCCTAATGCGATTGCCTTGTGCCCAGCACGCAGGGGCCTTCCGCAGGGCAGTGAAATGAGGTATGATCCGCACGGCGAGGAGTAAGGGCCTCCTCGGTTCGGCTCGGAAACCCGGCGTAAGTTCGCGTGCGAGAGCCAAGACGGCATCATCTCGTCGTTGCGGGCGGCAGTAAACCGTCCTGCCCGCTGCGAAGACGTCGCGCCTGTGATGCGTTTCCGGTTCGTAGCGTTGAGGCGATGTTCGTCATCTGACATGGGAGGCATCAATGGCAATCGAGCAGGATAATGTCACTCGCCGTGAGTTCCTGAACGGATTGACCGTGACGGTGGGAGCCGCCGGCGTCGCCACGGCGACCGGCGCCGCCACCTACTTCGCGGGGCCGCGCCTTGGGCGTGCGCAGGCCGCGTTCAAGGGCAACATCCCCGACACGCCGTACAAGACCGGCCACATCACCTACCTGACCGGTCCCGCCAACCTGCTGGGCGAGCCCGGCCGGCAAGGGCATATCCTGGCGGCCGAGGAGATCAACGCCGACGGCGGGCTCCTGGGCAAACGCAAGATCGAGACCATCTTCGCCGACGAGGCCGCAGGCACCGACGCCAACGTCAAGGAGCTGCGGCGGATGAAGCTGTCGGAAGGGATCGACCTGTTCACGGGGGTCATCTCCAGCGGCAACACCCCGGCCCTCGGTCCGGTCGCCGAAGAGCTCGGCGTCCTCACGCTGTTCAACGACGGCTGCACCGACTTCCTGTTCGACAAGGCGGTGCCCGACCCGCACTACGTGTTCCGGATCACCAACATCCAGTCGGCGGACGGCATCACCTCCGCGGTCGGCGCCGCCAAGGCCTGGCCCGAGGCCTTGAGGGTCGGCTCCATCCAACCGGACTACAGCTACGGCCGCAATGTCCACGAGCATTTCATGCTGGCGTACCAGAGCCTGGTTCCCGGCGCGGAAGCCGTCTCCGAGGCGTGGCCGAAGCTGTTCACCACCGACTTCACCCCACACATCACCAAGCTGCTTTCCGACGGCCCGGACGTCCTGATCTGCGGCTTGTGGGGCGGCGACTACGTGGCGTTCTACAAGCAGGCGCTGCGCTACGGCCTGTTCGACAAGATGAAGGTCGCGACCACGCTCGCCTTTGGCGGGAGGCCGCATGCCATCGGCAAGGATCATCCCGAGGGCGTGCTCGCCGGCGTGCACGCCAACTATTTCTTCCTGCACCCGGCGAAAGGACGGTGGCCGATCAACGACGGGTTCGTCGAGCGCTTCTACCAACGCTGGAACGAATATCCGAGCTTTGAGGCCGATGGCGCCTACGTGGCGCTCTATATGCTCAAAGCCGCGGTCGAGAAGGCCAACCTGCTGGTCGGCGGCTGGCCCGAGGACGATGTCATCATCAGCCAGCTCGAAGGCATGGGCATGGATACGCCGGCCGGGTACGTCTACATCCGGCCCGACAATCACCAGGGCTACAAGGACACCGTGATCGGGCTCACCATGAACCATCCCGATTACGATTTCCCCGTTTGGGATCCGAACTCGATCCTGACGATTCCCATCCGGGACATCACGGCGCCGCCCAACTGGCCGAAGCCCGGGACGACGCACCAGGAGTCCACGGCGGCGGCCAACTGGCTGAAGACCACTTGGGCCTAGCCCTGAGCACGACTCTGATCGCACGGAGCGGCCGTGTCTCACCGACGCGGCCGCCTCGCTTCCGGGCGCGCCGAAGACTTTGACGGTGGCCCGGGGCCATGAAGGGCCGGCCGCCCGGCGGTCGGGTCGCGACCCGGGTGCGCGGCGTCCTGCCGTGACGCCAGGGATCCCCCATGGCGCCGCCCTCGCCACCGCCCTTTGCCTTGCCCATGGCGCGGCGGCTCTGGCCGGACATTCGATCGGCCACTATCCCTCGTATTACCCCGACGCGATCCGCATCGACACCGTCGACCCGGCGGCCGCCGCCAAGAGCCTTGGCGAGGGCACGCTGCATGCCTATGTCGGCGCGGCGCCGGCCTTCGCGGGACCCGTCCCGGATCATGTCAGGCCGGTGACATCGCTGGGGTCGTTCCTGGTCCTCGCCTTCAACAGCGCAGCCCCATCCTTCGCTTCCGCCGACAGCCGTTGCGCCGCCGCACGCGGCATCCTGGCCGCGCTGCGCGAGGCGAAGCCGGCCGGCTTCGTCGTCCACCCCTATCCGGTGACCCCGTATCACGCCGACTATGTCCACCACCTGGACCGGGTCGAGGACGCCAGGAGCGCGCTGGTCGGCGGCGACATCGGGGTTCCGGCATCCTTGAAGATCGGCGCCGACGGCCGGGTCGCGGAGGCCATCGTGCGTGCGCGGTGGACGCTCGGCGCCGACGCCGCGGACGTTTCGCTCAAGGAAGTGCCGGTGGCCGAGCTGATCGCCGACGCCGGCACGCAGCTGAACGATGGCTTGGGGCCGCCCTGGGTGAAGGAAGGCTGGTTCCAGGCCCACCGGCTGCTGAGGTGGCCGTCCGCCGCCGGACCGCCGCCAACCGCGGCCGAAAGCGACCGATACTATGCGCGCTTGGTGCGTGGCGAAGCCCGCGACCTGGTGGAGCGCGCGAACCTGGAGCGGCGCCTGGTCGCGGCGCTGACCGACGGCTGCGCGCGCATGGTGGTCGGCTACAGGGTGAAGGAGGAGTACGCCAACGGCACGTTCTCAAACGGCGTCGAGAACATCGCCTACGACTCCCAAGCGGGCCTGAACGCCCCGGTTTTCCTCCGCACCGTGAAGCTCAAGGCCTATCCCTGGAACGGCAGTCTGCGCCTTGGGGTGCCCGGCCGGGCCGAGGCGGCCTGGAATCCGGTCGCCGGCTTCACCGACGCCACGGGCAGGCTGATCTGGGCGGCCGTGGCCGATCCGGCGATGATCCCGTTCCCGTTCAACGCCAGCTGGATCCCCAACCGCGTCGATTTCGACGTCAGCGCGACACACGGCCAATCCGGCGGCGTCAAGGTGCCGGCCGACGCGGTCCTCCCGGAGCCGGGCACCGGCGCGCTCGAGCCGGTGGGTTCCTGGACGTTCGCCTCGGCGAAGGTGCTCTACGAGGTCCTGGCCTCGCCGTTTCAGGACGGGACCGAGATGGCCACGGCGGACCTCGTCTATCCGTTCGTGTTCGCCTATCGGTGGGGGGACGGGCCGGACTCTGCCGGCAAGGCTCGCGAGCCGCGCCTGCACGCGGCGTCGGCCAACAATCGCGACCGGCTGGTGGGCCTCAAGACGTTGCGCGTGGACCGCACGGTCAACACCATCGCGCCCGGCTTCGACGTGGTCCGGAGCACGCCGGTGCTCGAGGTGTATCTCAGGGACGCGCCGGGCGACGAGCATCAGGTCGCGGCCCTGGCACCCCCGTGGAGCGCGGTGCCCTGGCATCTGCTGGCGCTGATGGAAGAGGCGGTGCAGAGGGGTCATGCCGCCTTCTCGCAGGACGAAGCCCGGCGGCGGCAGACCAGCTGGCTGGACCTGGTCCGCGATCAGTCGCTGCGGGCGAGGTTGCTGGAACTCACCGCGGAATTCGAGCGGGAACGCTATCGTCCCGAGGCGCTGCGAGATCTGGTGAGCGCCGAGGATGCCGCGCGCCGCTGGCGGGCGCTCCGGACGTTCGGCGAGACCAACGGCCATTTCCTGGTGACCAACGGCCCCTACCGGCTGCAGGCATGGACGCCGGACTCGGTCGTGCTGCAGGCCGTGCGCGAGGCGACCTATCCGCTGGGCTTTGGCACGTTCGACCGCTACGTCAACCCGCCGCGGGCGGTGATCCGCGAGGTGACGCACGACTCCGGCAGGATCGTCGTGCGCGCGGACGCCGACATGACCGTCAAGGTCGAACGCGATTACCGGGTCGAGCGCCAACCGTTGACCCGCCAGACGTCGCACGGCCTGTTCGGGCTGCTGGTGGTCTCCCGCTATCTCCTGATCGGTCCCGACGGGACGGTTCTCGCCGCCGACCGGATGGACTGGGAGGACGACGGACGATTCGTCATCGACCTTCCGCAAGGCTTGGAGCCCGGCCTGTACACGGTCGTGCTCGCCATCTTTCTCGATGGCAATTCACTGCATCCGTCGACCGAGGTGGTGCGCTTGCGCGTCGCCGAGCAGCGCCCGCCCGGCTAGAGCAGTCGTCCTCGTGCTGGCGTCGACGCGCGCGTACAAGGCGGCCACGCCGAAGGTGTGGCGCCGGATCACGATCCGTCGGCGCGCCCGGGGCGGGGCGCACGGGCCATCGCTCATGTTCTTGCCAAGGCGGCGGCCGATAACCTACCTTCGAGAGTCCGGGAGGCGAGAGGCATGGATATCCTGGTCATTCAAGTTCTGAACTCGATTTTCTACGCCTCCATCCTGTTCCTCATAGCCGCCGGACTCAGCCTGATCTTCGGGGTCATGCAGATCATCAACCTGGCGCATGGCAGCTTTTATGCGCTGGGCGCTTACGTGACCGCCTGGACCATCGGAACCGCCGCCGCCGCCGGCGCTCCCGTCGCGGTGCTGTTCCTGCTGTTGCCGGCAGGGGCCCTGGTCGTGGCCGCGGTCGGCGCGATCATCGAGCCGACGATTCTGCGGCCGCTGTACGCGCGGCGCGAGGAATATCAGCTCCTCGCGACCTTCGCCTTGCTGCTGATCCTCGAGGACGCCATGCTCTTCACCTTCGGAGGCATGCCGCTCACGGCGGGCGCGGTCATCGACCCCTTGGGATCGTTCCCGGTGATGGGCTTGAGGTATCCCGTCTACAACCTCGCGGTCATCGGCGTCGGCGTCGTCGCCGCGGTCTTTCTCTGGGCCGTCATCTACCGCACCAAGTTCGGGGTCATGCTCCGGGCGACCTCTCAGGACCGGCGCATGGCCGCGGCTCTCGGCCTCAACGTCAGGCGGGTCTACGTGCAGGCGTTCGCGCTGGGCTGCTTCATGGCCGGCCTCGGCGGCGCGATCGTCGTACCCAGCCAGGCGGCGGTGCTGGGGATGGGGATCGAATCCCTGGTGTTGGCGTTCGTGGTGGTCGTCATCGGCGGCCTGGGCAGCCTCGAAGGCGCCCTCATCGGGGCGCTGCTGGTCAGTTTCGTGCGCACCGCGGGGATCCAGTTCTTCCCCGAGGTCGAGTTGGCGGTGCTTTATCTGATCGCCGTCGCCGTGCTCCTGGTCCGGCCCACGGGCCTGTTCGCGAGGACCGTGTGATGGCTCGACCGCGCGCCGCCGCCTCCGACCGCTCGCTGGCCCGTAGCCTGCTCTGGGTGGTCCCCGTCGTCGTGGTGCTGCTGCTGGTGCCACAGGTGGTCGACATCTACCAGACGCAGCTCCTGACCTATGCCCTGATCTTCGGCATCGCCGCGCTCGGGTTCAACCTTCTCCTGGGCTACACGGGCCTGCTGTCGTTCGGCCATTCCGCCTATTTCGGCCTCGGCGCTTATTCGGCGGGGTTCATGGTCAGGTATCTGGGCATCGGCTCCATGGAGCTCTACATTCTGGGCGGGATTCTGATTACCGGCGTCGTCTCGGCGATCTTCGGCTACATCTGCGTCCGCTACACCCGGATCTTCTTCGCCATCCTCACCCTGGCCCTGTCGCAGGTGCTGTGGACGCTGGCCTACAAGTTCTTCTGGGTGACCGGCGGCACCGACGGGCTTCGGGTGCCCTTCAACGGGCTGACCCTGCTCGGCGGGCTGATCGATTTCCCCGACCGCGGCGCCTATCAGTCGTTCGTGCCCGTCTACTATTACTATGTGCTGGTCCTGTTCGTCTGCTGCGTGGCGCTGATGTGGGTGATCGTGCATTCGCCCTTCGGCAAGGCGCTGCAGGCCATCCGCGACAACGAGACCCGGGCGCAGTTCCTGGGCGTGCGCATCATCCGCTACCGCTGGTTCGCGTTCTTGCTGTCGGGCAGCTTCACCGGCCTCGCCGGCATCCTGTGGGCCCCGCTGAACGGCCTGGTCACCCCCGACATCCTGTATTGGCCGTTCTCCGGCGAGATCGTGTTCATGACCTTGCTCGGCGGTTTCCGCAACTTCGCCGGACCCATCGTCGGCGCCGTGGTGTACACCTACCTCGAGACCTATGCCATAGCGACCACGCAATATTGGCAGTTCCTGCTCGGCCTGGTCCTTCTGATCCTGGTGATGGTCTTGCCGATCGGCCTGGTCGGCGCGGCGGCGCGGCTGGTCGCATACGGTCGGGAACGCTGGGGAGGGGCGCGATCGGGGCTCGCCGCGGAGGACCCCGAACGCCGGGGAGGCGCGGCGACATGAACCTCCTGACGACGGTCAAGCTGAAACGGCACTTCGGCGACACCCGCGCCGTCGACGAGGTCGACCTGACGGTGACCGAAGGCGAGTTCCTGTCCCTGGTCGGCGCCAACGGCGCCGGCAAGACGACCCTGGTCAACCTCATCAGCGCCTATCTGCACCCGGACGATGGCAAAATCCTCCTGTACGACCAGGACATCACGTTCTCGTCGGTGTACGACCGCGTGCGCGCCGGCATCGCCCGGAGCTTCCAGCTGGTCAACCTGTTCGACGACATGTCCGCATTCGACAACGTCACGCTGGCCATCTTCTCGCGCGAGGGCAAGACCCACCATCCCATGCGCCTGGCGGAGCGCGACCAGGAGGTGACCAAGGAGGCGGTGGACCTGCTCGCGCAGTTCGGGCTGAAAGCCAAGCGCGACGTGCCCGCCGGCGGCCTCGCGCAGGGCGAGCGCAAGCTCCTGGACGTGGCCATGGCCTACGCGCTGCGCCCCAAGCTCCTGTTCCTGGACGAGCCGACCAGCGGGGTCAGCACCCGCGACAAGCTGCAGATCATGGACACCGTCTCGTCGGTGGTCCGCGCCGGCAACGTGACCGCGGTCGTGATCGAGCACGACATGGACGTCGTGTTCAAGTACTCCGATCGCATCGTCGCGATGCACGAGGGCCGGATCCTGGCCGACGGCACGCCCGACGAGATCCGCCGCAACGAAGTCGTGGCCATGACGCTGCTCGGCGTGCCCACATTCGCGTGAGAGAGCGATTGCCATGCTCGAGATCAGCGACCTCAATACCTTCCGGGCCTCGGCGCACATCCTGCACGGGGTCACCATGTCGGTGAGCCAGGACGAGGTCGTGTGCCTTGTGGGGCGCAACGGCGCCGGCAAGACCACGACCATCGAGAGCATCATGGGCCTGCTGCCGGTGAGGTCGGGAACCATCCGGTTCCACGACCAGGACATCACCCGCCTGCCGCCGCACCAGCGGGCCCGGCGCGGCATGGGATACGCGCCCGAGGACGCCGGGATTTTCCCCCACCTCACGGTCGCGGAGAACCTGATGATCGGCGAGTGGCTCTCTGGCCAGGCCGCGCAGAAGGACGGCGCGGCGGCGATCCACGACACCGAGGAACGCACCTATGCGGTGTTCCCGGAGGTCCGGGGGTTGCGCGGCCGCCAGGGGCTGAATCTGAGCGGCGGTCAGAGGAAGATGGTGGCGATCGCCAGGGCCATGGCTCTCGCGCCCTCATTGCTGCTGCTGGACGAGGCGTTCGAGGGGCTGGCCCCGGTGGCGGTCGGCCGGTTCCGGGACGCGGTCAAGCTGATCAAGAGCATGGGCATCTCGATCCTGCTCGCGGAATCCAACCTGGCGAGCGCGACGGCCATCGCCGATCGGTTGTATGCGATCGACCGCGGCGAGATCATCTTCCACGGCGAGCCGAAGGAGGCGCTCGGCAACGCGGAAGTCATGAGGACCCTGCGCGGCTGACGCCGGTCGTTCCAGCGGAGCGCCGGGGAAGCGGTCGAGCCGCGCCGGGTGCAAGGAGGCCGCACATGAAAACCGTCGGCAGGGTCGCGGTCGTGGGCGCGGCGATGGCGGTGCTGGGCCCCGCCGAGGCCGGCCACGAACCGCCCGTCTACCCGTCGTACTACCCGCAGGAGATCCGGATCGAGCCGATCGATCCGGCGGCGGCCGGGCGCGCGCTGACCGAAGGCCGCATCCAGGCGTACCTGGGCCCGCTCGAGGGCCTGCCCGCCGGCGCCGAGGAATCCGTCAACTTCGTCGAGTCGCTCGGCTCCTATCTGGTGGTCCACGTCAACCCCGACTCGCCGCTCGCCGCGGACGCGGATGCCCGCTGTGCGCTCGCCGCAAGGGCGGTCTCCGCCCTGGCCGGGGAGCAGGACGGCTTTCGTTTCCACCCCTATCCGGTCAACCCGCTGCATGCCGACTACCTCCACCACTTCGACCTGGCGGCGAAGGCGAAGAGCCGCTTCGGCAAGCCACCCGGCGCCGGCGCCGACGGCCTGAAGGTGCGCGCGGCGGGGGTGCTGGCCGAACCGATCGTGCACGCGCGCTGGACGCCGGCCGTCGGCGCGTGGGACGTCGCCGTCGAGGAAGTCGGCCTCGACGACCTGATGGCCGAAAGCCGCTTTGGCCTCGCCGGCTGGATCGGGCCGCCGTGGCTGAAGGCGGGATGGTTCCACGCTTATCTGCTGCTCGCGCCGGCGCTTCCCGACGCAAAGGCGCAAGGGCGCGCCGAGGCCAAGCTGGCGCGCCTGCAGCGGGGCGACTATCGCAGCGGCGAGGAACGGATCAACCTGGAGCGGGACCTCGTGAGGCTGCTGACCGGCGACTGCCGGACGGTCGTCGCCGGCTACCGCGTGCGGCGGTGGTACTACAACGACGACTATTCCCTCGGCGTGGAGAACATCGGCTACGATTCCCACGCCGGCCTGCGGTCGGCCATCTTCATCCGCACCGTCAAGCTGAAGGATTTCCCGTGGAACGGCTGGCTCACGCTCGGGGTCCCAAAAACCCCGGCGGCGGCCTGGAACCCGCTTGGCGGCTTCACCGACGAGGCGGGGCGCCTGATCTGGCTGACGCTCGGCGATCCGGCGCTGTTCCCCGAGCCCTACGACGCGCTGTGGAGCCTGAACCGCATCGGCCAAGTGACGAGGGCGGCCCGGTGAGCTTCGGACCTGCCGGATCGGCCCGGCGGCTTGGCCGTGGGAATGGCATGGCCGTTCTCGAGGGCGCCGGCGGGCGGTGCCGGAGCGGCCGCGTCGTGGCGCTGGCGGCGATCGCCCTGGGCGCGGTGAGCCTCGGTCCGGTCGCCTGGTCGTGCGGCACCAGGGCGCCGCCGGAGCGGCCGGCCGAGCAGGTCTTCGAGTTGCGCATCGAAGGCGGCGAGGTCGCCGACGGCCTACGCACCCTTGGGGTGACAGAAGGCGATCGCGTGCGTCTGCGCTGGACCGCGGATGCGCCCACGGTCCTCCACCTGCACGGCTACGACATCGAGCAGGAGGTCGTCCCCGGCCGGGTGATGGAAATGCAGCTCGAGGCCTACGCCACCGGCAGGTTCCCGATCCAGGTCCACGCCCACGGCGACGGCTCCGATCATGCCCACGAGGCGCCCCTGGTGGTCCTCGAGGTCTATCCGCGCTGAGGCGAGCGGTGTCGAAGACGGGATTGCGGAACGGGATCGTCGGCTGCGCGGTCGGGGCGTTGGTGCTCGGCCAGGCCGCGCCGGCCTACGCCCACGCCTTCGGCCAGCGTTACGATCTGCCGGTGCCGCTCGGCCTCTACCTGGCGGGCGCCGGGGCCGCGGTCGCTCTTTCCTTCGTGGTGGTCGGGATTTTCTTCCGCGACGTCGCCTGGTCGCGCGCCTATCCGCGCCTGAACCTTCTGCGCTATCCGCCGGGGCGTCTGGCGGCGCACCCTCATCTGCTTTTTCTGCTCAGGCTCGCCGCGGTCCTCCTGTTCGCCCTGGTGGTGGCGGCCGGGTTCCTCGGCAACCAGCACCCCATGCGCAACATCGCCCCGACCACGGTGTGGGTCGTCTGGTGGGTGGGGCTCGCCGTCGTCTCGGCCTTCGTCGGCGACCTGTGGGCGCTGATCAACCCGTGGCGGACGCTGTTCGCCTGGGCGGAGGCCCTCTACCGCCGCGTCTCCGGCGGCCGCGCGCTCGCCCTGGGCCTGCCATACCCCGCGGCGCTCGGCGTATGGCCGGCGGTCGTGCTGCTCCTGGCGTTCGCGTGGCTGGAGCTGGTTTTTCCGGGGTCGGCGCTGCCCGCCAACCTCGCCTGGATGGCGGTCGGCTATTCGGTGATCACCTGGACCGGGATGCTGCTGTTCGGGCGTGAGCGGTGGCTCCGCCACGGCGAGGTCTTCGCGCTGTTCTTCGGCCTGCTGGCCCGCTTCGCGCCCCTGGAGATCAGAATCTCCAGGCCCGACCTTTGCGATGCCTGTGGGCTCGGCTGCCGCGATCTGGACCGCGAGTGCGTGAACTGCGCCACCTGCTTCGAGCGGGCCGGCGCGGCGCACCGGGAATGGGCGCTCAGGCCCTACGCCGTGGGCCTGCTGCGCAACGAGCCGGGGTCGGCTTCCATGGTGGCCTTCGTGCTGCTGGTGATGGCGGCGGTGCTCTTCGACGGCCTGCTGGCGACGCCGGCCTGGCGGGCGTTCGAGGGCCTGCTCGTCGTCCCCTTCGCTCCAGCCGGAGACCTTCCCCCGATGGTCGCCAGAACCCTGGGGCTGGTGGGCGTCTGGCTCGTGTTCCTTGGCGCCTATCTGGCGATCTGCGGGATCATGGCCGCGGCGACCGAGGGTCGGCTCGCCGCCGGCGCCATCGCCAGGCGGTTCGTCTTCACGCTCGTCCCCATCGCCGTCGCCTATCACCTCGCGCACTATCTGAGCTTCCTTCTGATCCAGGGGCAGTACGCGATTCCGCTTGCCTCCGATCCCCTCGGCCGCGGCTGGGACCTGTTCGGCACGGCGGGCTACCGGGTGGACATCACGGTCGTCGGCGCCCGCTTCGCCTGGTATCTGGCCGTGATCGCCATCGTCGTCGGCCACATCGTGGCCGTCTTCCTTGCGCACGTGCAGGCCGTGGTGACGCTGCCGGACCGGCACCCCGCGCTCAGGAGCCAGGTCCCGATGACCGCTCTCATGGTGGCCTTCACGGTCATCAGCCTGTCCATCCT
>JBOHKK010000213.1:0-10962 GCA_050729115.1 Geminicoccaceae bacterium
GCCCTGCTGCGCCTGCCGCTCCTGGTCCACGAGCAGAACGCGGTGCTCGGCCGCGCCAATCGGCTGATCGCGCGCCGCGCCGCCCGGCTCGCCCTGACCTTCGAGGCGACCAGCGGCGCCGAGGGCGTGCCCGCACCAAAGCGCGTCGTCACCGGCAACCCGGTCCGGGCCGAGGTCGCGGCCTTGCGCGGCACCCCTTATCGGGCCGCGGGTCCGGAGCAGGCGGTCGAGGTGCTGGTGGTCGGCGGCAGCCAGGGCGCTCGGGTGCTGAGCGAGGTCGTGCCCGGCGCGATCGCCCGCCTCACCAAGGACGAGCGCGCCCGGATCGCGCTCACCCAGCAGTGCCGGCCGGAGGATCTGGAACGGGTGGCGAGCGCTTACGCCGCCCTCGGCTTCGCGGCGGAGCTCGCGAGCTTCTTCGAGGATCTGCCGGAACGGATGGCCGCCAGCCAGCTGGTGATCTCCCGCGCCGGCGCCTCCAGCGTCGCCGAGCTGCTGGCGCTCGGCCGGCCGGCCCTGCTGGTGCCCTTCCACTTCGCCGCCGACGACCACCAGCGGGCCAACGCCCTGGCGGTGCGCGCGGCGGGCGCCGGCTGGCTGATCGAGGAGGCCCGCCTCGATGCCGAGGCGCTGGCCGGCAAGATCAGGATCGCTCTCGAGGAGCCGCAGCAGCTGACAGCGATGGCCGGCCGCGCCGCGGCGCTCGGGCGGACCGACGCGGCGAGCGCGCTCGCCGATGCGCTCCAGGCGCTCGCGGCGCCGGCTTCGATCAAGACGCAGATGGAGGCTTTGGCATGAGGACCTTGCCGTTCGATGCGGGCGGCATTCACTTCGTCGGGATCGGCGGGATCGGCATGAGCGGGATCGCCGAGGTGCTCCACAACCTCGGCCATCGGGTGCAGGGCTCGGATGTCGCCGAGAACGCCAATACCGAGCGCCTGCGCCGCCTCGGCATCCCCGTGGCGATCGGCCATCGCGCGGCCAATCTCGGCGAATGCGGCGTGGTCGTGGTGTCCTCGGCGGTCAAGTCCGACAACCCCGAGGTCGAGGCCGCGCGCGGCGCCCGCGTGCCGGTGGTCCGGCGCGCCGAGATGCTGGGCGAGCTGATGCGCCTCAAGTGGGCGATCGCGGTCGCCGGCACCCACGGCAAAACCACCACCACCTCCCTGATCGCGGCGCTCCTCGATGCCGCCAAGCTCGATCCGACCGTGATCAACGGCGGCATCATCAACGCCTACGGCACCAACGCCCGCCACGGCAAAGGCGACTGGATGGTGGTCGAGGCCGACGAGTCCGACGGCACCTTCGTGCGCCTGCCCGCGAGCGCAGCCGTGGTCACCAACATCGACCCGGAGCACATGGAGTTCTACGGTACCTTCGACGCCGTGCGCGCGGCGTTCCAGACCTTCCTCGAGAACATCCCGTTCTACGGCTTCGCCACCCTGTGCATCGACCATCCGGAGGTGCAGGCGCTGTTCGGCCGGATCACCGACCGCCGCCTGATCTCGTACGGCTTCAGCCCGCAGGCGGACGTGCGCGCCCTCGACCCGAGCTTCGATCTGAAGGGCGCCGAGTTCGACGTCGAGCTGCGCGATCGGGTGAGCGGCTTGGTCAGCCACCGGATCGAGCGTCTGCGGCTCGCCATGCCCGGGCGGCACAACGTGCAGAACGCGCTGGCCGCCATCGCGGTGGCGCGCGAGCTGGCGATCTCGGACGCCGTCCTGCGCCGGGCGCTGGCCGGCTTCGGCGGCGTCAAGCGCCGCTTCACCCCCACCGGTACCGCCGGCGGCATCACCGTGGTCGACGACTACGGCCATCATCCGGTGGAGATCCGCGCCGTGCTGGCGACCGCGCGCCAAGCGTACGGCGGCCGGGTCGTCGCCGTGGTCCAGCCGCACCGCTACACGCGGCTCTCCGCCCTGTTCGAGGAGTTCTGCACCGCCTTCAACGACGCCGACTGCGTCCTGGTGGCCCCCGTCTATGCCGCCGGCGAGGCCCCGATCCCCGGCATCGACCGCGATGCCCTGGTCGAGGGCGTCCGGCGCCATGGCCACCGCGACGTGCGGCCGCTGGACGGCCCCGAGCATCTGCCGGACCTGGTCGCGAGCCTCGCCCAGCCGGGCGATCTCGTAGTGTGCCTGGGCGCCGGCAACATCACCGCCTGGGCCAATGCCCTGCCCGCCCAGCTGCGCGCCCTCCTCGGGGAGAACGCGGCGTGAGTGATCCGCTCGTCGCGCATCTGCCGCCGGTGCGCGGGCGACTGCGGGCGCAGGTGCCGCTCGCGCCGCGCACCTGGCTGCGGGTCGGCGGGCCCGCCGAGGCGATCTTCCAGCCGGCTGATGCCGAGGATCTCAGCGCATTCCTTGCGGCCAGGCCGCGCGAGGTTGCGGTGACCCCGTTGGGCGTGGCCTCCAACATCCTGGTCCGCGACGGCGGGCTCGACGGCGTGGTGGTGAAGCTCGCGGGGCCGCTCGCCGAGGTCGAGGTCAAGGGCGACCGGCTGGTGGTCGGCGCCGGCGCGACCGATCGGATGATCGCGATCACGGCGCAAAAGGCGGGCCTTTCCGGACTCGAGTTCTACATCGGCATCCCGGGCACCATGGGCGGCGCCGTGCGCATGAACGCCGGCTGCTTCGGCGGCGAGACCGCCGAGGTGGTCGAGCGGGTGATCGCGCTGGATGCGGCCGGCGGGCGGCACGAGCTGGGCGCGTCCGAGCTCGGCTTTCGCTATCGGCACTCGGCGTTCCCTGAGGGCTGGATCGCGATCGCGGCGGTGCTGCGCGGCGTGCCGGGCGATCCGGGCGCGATCAAGGCCCGCATGCTGGCGATCAAGGCCGAGCGCGAGGCGGCGCAGCCGCTGCGGGTCGCAACCGGCGGCAGCACCTTCAAGAACCCGCCCGGCCACCAGGCGTGGCAGCTGATCGACGCCGCCGGCTGTCGCGGGCTGCGCCGCGGCAAGGCGACGGTGTCGGACAAGCACTGCAATTTCCTGATCAACACCGGCGGCGCGTCTGCGGCCGATCTCGAGGCGCTGGGCGAGACGGTGCGCGCGCGGGTGCAGGCCGACAGCGGCATCGCGCTCGAGTGGGAGATCCACCGGATCGGCCGGCCGATCCAGGGCCTGGAGGCCGCCGCATGAGCCGGCACGTGGCGGTGCTGATGGGCGGCTGGTCGGCCGAGCGCGAGGTGTCGCTGGTGAGCGGCGGCGCCGCGAGCGCAGCGTTGCGCGAGCGGGGCTACCGGGTCTCGGAGATCGACGTCGGGCGCGATTTGCCGCAGCGCCTCTCCGAGCTCGGCCCGGACGTCGTGTACAACGCCTTGCACGGCCGGTTCGGCGAGGACGGCACGGTCCAGGGCCTGCTCGAGATCATGGGCATCCCCTACACCCATTCCGGGGTCCTGGCGTCCAGCCTGGCGATGAACAAGGCCATGGCCAAGCGCCTGTTCGCGACCGCGGGCCTGCGCTCGCCCGAGGGCCACCTCACCACCATCGACGCTCTGCGCAACGGCGCCGAGCCGATGAGCCCGCCGTATGTGATCAAGCCCAACAACGAGGGCTCGAGCGTCGGCGTCAGGATCGTGTGGGCCGCCGACGAGCGCCCGATCGAGCGCAACGACTGGCCGTTCGGCCCCGAGGTTCTGGTGGAGCGCTACGTGCCCGGCCGGGAGCTCACCGTCGCCGTGCTCGGCGACCGGCCGCTCACCGTGACCGAGATCCGACCGCGCCAGGGCTTCTACGACTATCATGCCAAGTACACCGAGCAGGCGGCCGAGCATCTGGTTCCGGCCCCGATCTCCGAGGCGCTGTATCGGCGCGCCATGGCGGACGCCCGGACGGCGCATCGCGTGCTCGGCTGTCGCGGCGTGTCGCGCGCCGACTTCCGGCTCGACGAGAGCGACCCGGACGGACTCTATCTGCTGGAGGTCAATACCCAGCCCGGCATGACACCCTTGTCGCTGGTGCCGGAGCAGGCGGCGCACATGGGCATCGGCTTTGCCGATCTGGTGGTGCAGCTGGTCGAGGCGGCGCGATGCGACACGTGAGCCTCGCTGCCCGTCGGGCGCAGCAGTATCTGCGCCGGCCGCCGCATCCGCCCTGGCTGCGCCTCGCGGTGTGCGTCGGCGCCGCCTTGCTCGGGCTCGGCACGGCGTTCGGCCTGAGCAGTTGGACACTCCACGGCGGTCCGCGCGCCGTCCTGGAAAGCGTGGGCGACCAGCTGTTGGCGTGGTCCGGGCAGGCCGGACTGGCGGTTCGGGACGTCTACGTCGAAGGCCGGCGGCGGACCCCGCAGCAGGTCCTGCGCGCCCGGCTCGGCATCGAGATCGGTATGCCGATCCTGGCGGTTGATCCCGGCGCGACCAGGCAGCGGCTCGAGCAGCTCGGCTGGATCGAGCAGGCGAGCGTCGCGCGCATGCTGCCCGATGCCGTCCAGATCCGCCTGCTCGAGCGCCAGCCGCTGGCCCTGTGGCAGCAGGGCGGGCGGTTCGAGGTGATCGACCGCCGCGGCATCGTGATCGAGGACGCCTTGAGCCACCATCCGGAGCAATACGCGCACCTGCGGGTGCTGGTCGGTGACGATGCCCCGCAATCGGCGGCCGCCCTGTTCGCCCTCCTGTCGACCGAGCCGGTCCTGTCCAACCGCGTGATTGCCGCCACCCGGGTCGGCGAGCGCCGCTGGAACCTCCATCTCGACAACCAGGTCGACGTATGGCTGCCGGAGCACGACGTGCTCGGCGCCTGGCGCCTGCTCGCGCAGAAGGCGCGCGACGAGGCGCTGCTCGAGCGCGCGATCACCCTGATCGATCTGCGCCTGCTGCCGGATCGTCTGCGCCTGCGCCTGGATCCGGCGGCGCTCGAGGACAGCGGCGCATGAGCTCGAGCAACGTCATCCAGCTGCCGCGGGCGGAGGCGCGCGCCATCAGGCGCTCCGAGCCGGTCGCGGTGCTCGACCTCGGCACCAGCAAGATGTGCTGCCTGATCGCACGCCGGCGCAATGGCCAGCTCGACCTGCTGGGCGGCGGCTACCAGCTCGCCGAAGGGCTGCGCGCCGGTGAGATCGTGGATGCCGAGGCGGCGGAAGCATCGATTCTGGCGGTGGTGCACGAGGCCGAGCAGCAGGCGGGACGAACCATCGAGGAGGTGGTGGTCGGCATCTCCGGCGCCCGGCCGGAATCGCTGATCACCGCCGTCGACCTCGAGCTCGGCGGTCGGGCGGTCGGGCCGGCCGACGTGGCGCATGCGCTCGCCCATGCCCGAGCGCAGGCCCGGGCCGATGGCGTCGAGACCCTGCATGCGCTACCGGTGACCATCACCCTCGACGGCAGCCGGCCGCTCTGCGACGCCCGCGGCATGGTCGGCGATCGTCTGCGGATCGCGGTTCATCTCGTGCGCGTGGCGGCCGCGCCCTTGCACAATCTTCTGGCCGCGATCGAGCGCTGCCATCTGGAGGTCGCCGCGGTGGTCGCCGCGCCCTATGCCGCCGGCTTGGCGAGCCTGAGCGCCGACGAGGCGATGGTCGGCGCCGTCGTGCTCGATCTCGGGGCCGGCACCACCGGCGTCGCCCGGTTCGCCGGCGGCCGCCTGCAGGAGTTGGCGACGCTGCCTCTCGGCGCCCAGCACATCACCCAGGATCTGGCGTTCGGGCTGTCGACGGGACGGGCGCAGGCGGAACGATTGAAGACGCTCTACGGCAGCGTCCTGGTTCGGGCCGGCGACAGCCGCCAGCATCTCGAGGTGCCGGGCATCGGTGATCCGGCCCAGCCCCCGGTCCAGATCGTCGCGCGCGCGCGCCTCACCGAGATCATCCGGCCGCGGGCGGAAGAGATCTTCCAGCTGGCGCACGCGCGGATCGACCTCTCTCGGTTGCCCATTACCGGCCGCCGCCTGGTGTTGACCGGCGGCGGCAGCCAGCTCGAGGGGATCGTCGAGCTGGCCGAGGAGACGTTCGGCATGCCGGCGCGGATCGGCCGTGCGCGTGCCTTCGGCGGTAACTTCGACGACCTCACGGCGGCGACCACGGCAGCGGGGCTGCTGCGTTGGGCCGGCGAGGACGACGGCGGACTGACGTTCGGTGCCATGGCGCCGAACCGCGACCTCACGGCGCGTTTGGCTAGGATTGGCCAATGGCTGCGCGAGAACTTTTGAGCACAGAGCCAACAAGGCCGGCTCAGGAGGAGGTCCCCTGGCTTGGGGACGCAACGGAGGAGGATGTGTTAGATGACAATCAACCTGAGCATGCCGGTGAGCCATGAACTAAGACCACGAATCAGTGTGGTCGGCGTTGGTGGCGCCGGAACCAATGCCGTGAACAACATGATCACGGCGCATCTCGAAGGCGTCGAGTTCGTCGCCTGCAACACCGATGCCCAGTCGCTCGCGGCGTCGCTCACCGAACGGCGCATCCAGCTGGGCACCACGATCACCCAGGGGCTGGGGGCGGGCGCCCGACCGGAGATCGGCCGTGCCGCCGCCGAGGAGGCGGTCGAGGAGCTGCTCGATCAGCTGCAGGGCTCGCACATGGTGTTCATCACCGCCGGCATGGGCGGCGGCACCGGCACCGGGGCGGCGCCCGTGATCGCGCGCGCGGTGCGCGAGCAGGGCATTTTGACGGTTGGGGTGGTCACCAAGCCGTTCCACTTCGAGGGCGCCCATCGCATGCGCGTCGCCGAGGGCGGGCTCGCCGAGCTCCAGCAGTACGTCGACACCCTGATCGTGATCCCGAACCAGAACCTGTTCCGGATCGCCAACGAACGGACGACCTTCGCCGAGGCGTTCAAGCTGGCCGACAACGTGCTGCACATGGGGGTCCGCGGCGTCACCGACCTGATGGTCATGCCGGGCCTGATCAATCTCGACTTCGCCGACATTCGCACGGTGATGAGCGAGATGGGCAAGGCGATGATGGGCACCGGCGAAGGCTCCGGCGAGCGGCGCGCGATCGAGGCGGCCGAGGCGGCGATCTCCAACCCGCTCCTCGACGAGGTCTCGATGCGCGGCGCCCGTGGCGTGTTGATCAACATCACGGGCGGTCCCGACATGACCCTGTTCGAGGTCGACGAGTCGGCGAACCGGATCAAGGAGGAGGTCGATCCCGACGCCAACATCATCGTCGGCTCGACCCTGGACGAGTCGCTCGAAGGGGAGATGCGGGTTTCGGTCGTCGCCACCGGGATCGAGGTGCGGCCGGCGGCCGGCGCGAGCGCCGAGGCGTCGACCAGCAGGACCTCGCCGCTCAGCATGCCGAGCTTCCGCCTGCGGCAGGCGCCGGCCAAGCCGGTAACCGGGGCCGGCCTCCCCGGCAAGGCCCCGGCGGAAGCGCCCGCGGCGAGCGCGGATCACGGCGCACCCGAAACCCGGGAAGCCGCTGCCGCCGGCGGGCGTGAGCGGGCCACCCCGGACGATCCCACGGCCAGGCCGAAGCACGAGCCGGCCGGGGCGGGGATCGCCAAGGCGAAGGAACGCATCGCGGGCGAGCCCGGCTACTGGCATCCGCCCTTGCCCCCGCAGGAGCGGTTTCACGAGTGGGGCAAGCTGCGGGCGCCGGTGCGGGAAGCCGAGCGGTCGCCAAGCCTGTTCGAGCGGGTCACGGCGAGCTTCGCCCGCAGCCGCGAGCGGGCCGGCGACGCTCAGGGGTCGCCCCCGGGGCGGGCCGAAGGGGCGGACTCGCGACTGGCGACGGTCGAGGAGGATGCCTATGACATCCCCGCGTTCCTGCGCCGCTAGCGAGGCGAGGATCAGGCGATTCTTCAACCAGCGGCTGTAACAAACTGTAACGAAGTGTGATTGGAGGCCTCCAGACCGGGCTGGTACACCTGGGATGGAGGCCGCCACCTTCACTCTGGCTCGCGTGCGAGCCCGGTCCGCCCGAGCAGGGGGCTGGTTTGGTCGCGGGAGCAGGCGGTCGCAGGAGGTGCGTTTGTTCGATCCCGGCGTGTATCGATCCGAGGCGGGCCCTCGCGGCCAGAGAACGCTGCGCAATCCGATCGGCTGTGTCGGCACCGGCCTGCACACCGGCGCCAAGGTGGCGCTGACCCTGCATCCCGCGGAGCCGGACAGCGGCGTGCGGTTTGTGCGCTACGACCGCCCCGGCAGGTCGGTCATCCCGGCCCGGTTCGATCAGGTGTGCGATACCACCACCTGCACCGTGCTGGGCGATCCGGGTGGCGCGATGGTCGGTACGGTCGAGCACCTGATGGCCGCGCTCGCGATCTGCGAGATCGACAACGTCCTGATCGAGGTGGGCGGGCCGGAGCTGCCCATCATGGACGGCAGCGCCCAGCCGTTCGTGTTCCTGATCGAGTGCGCCGGCATCGTCGAGCAGGCGCGCCCGCGCCGCTGGATCGAGGTGTTGCAGCCGGTGAGCATCGAGGCGCACGGCAGATCCGCGCGCCTCGAGCCGGCCGATCGCCTGATCATCGATTGCGAGATCCGCTTCGAGCATCCGCTGATCGACAGCCAGGCGTTGCGCATCGCGTTCGATCCCGAGCCGTTCAAGGCCGAGATCGCCCGGGCCCGGACCTTCCGTTTCGCGGAACGGGTGGAGGACCTCTGGTCGCGGGGCATGGCCTTGGGCGGGTGCCTCAGGAACACCGTGGTGGTCAGCCGTGATCGCGTGCTGAACGAAGACGGTCTGCGCTTTGCCGACGAGTTCGTCCGGCACAAGGTGCTGGACATCCTGGGCGACCTGTATCTCGCGACCGCCCCGCTCGTGGGGCGGTTCACCGGGCGTTCCGCCGGTCCCACGCTGCACAACAAGCTGCTGCGTGCGCTGTTCGCCGATCCGGGCGCCTGGCGCATGGTGAATGCCTCGGGCCCGATCGAGGCGGACGCTCCAGCTCTCCGCGCCGCCCGGGCGTGACCACCCGAGCGTCGAGGCCGGGCGGTCAATCTCGACGCTCGACGATGGCCTTCACCAGACCGGCGATCGCCGCGCGGGTCTGCGGGTCATCGATCTGGGCGAACTTGCGGACCAGCTCGATCGCGGAGCGCTGGCGGCCGCCGTGTTCGAGCGGCGCCTGCGCGGTAGGGTCGTCGAGTGACAAGCCCTCGAAAAAGTAGCCGAGGTCGACATCGAGCCGGCGCGCCATCTGGAAAATCCTGCTGGCGCTGATCCGATTGGCGCCGGTCTCGTACTTTTGGATCTGCTGGTACGACACGTCCAGCGCCTCAGCGAGTTGCTCCTGGGTAAGGCCGAGCTCGGCACGGCGTAATCGAATGCGCTCCCCGACGTGTTGGTCGATGCCCCTGGTCCCGCCCCCCATGTCGACCCTTACTGCGCCCGAGGCGCCTGCCTGATCCCGGCAACGATGGCGAACTGTAGAATTGGCGGCCCCGAGGCGCAACAATGATGAGATGCGCTACCAACGCGCGAGTAAACCGGGTCGCTCGAGGCGCCTCCGACTTGACAGTGTCGCGGCGCTTCCCGATCTAGTGCGCGGTGATGATCGCCAATCCAGAGATCGAGGTGTGATGCGGTACGCGGCCCTTGCGCTCGTCGTGACGGTCACCGTTCTGGCCGGCTGCTCGGGAAATGGGGACGACGAGGAGTACGTCGAGCGTCCGGTCGAGGAGCTCTACAACGAGGCGCAGGATCTGCTCCAAAGCGGCAGCCCTCGCGAGGCCGGGCAGGCGTTCGAGGAGGTCGAGCGCCAGCATCCCTACTCGCTGTGGGCGACCCGTGCGCAGCTGATGTCGGCCTATGCGTTCTATGAGGCCAACAACTACGACGAGGCGATCGCCGCCGCGCAGCGCTTCGTCGAGCTGCATCCCGGTCACGAGGATGTGCCCTACGCCTACTATCTGATCGGGATCAGCTACTACGAGCAGATCTCGGACGTCGGGCGCGATCAGAAGATGACCGAGCGGGCGCTGGAAGCCTTCGACGAGCTGCTGCGGCGCTTTCCGGACAGCGAGTACGCCCGGGACGCCGGGCTCAAGGCGGACCTGGCCCGCGACCACCTCGCCGGCAAGGAGATGTCGATCGGCCGCTACTATCTGCGCCGGGGGCAGTACGTCGCGGCGATCAATCGCTTCCACAACGTCGTCGAGCGCTATCAGACCACCACCCACGTGCCCGAGGCCCTGCATCGCCTGACCGAAGCCTATCTCTCGCTCGGGCTCGAGCAGGAGGCGCAAAGGAACGCGGCGGTGCTGGGCTACAACTTCCCGAGCAGCGAGTGGTACCAGGACAGCTATGTGCTGTTGAACGGTGGAATGGTGCAGTGAGCCGGTCGGCCCCGGGTCGGGCGGCGGGTTCGCCGAAGGCGCATCGGGTCGGGCGGCGACATGCTGATCAGTCTCGCCATCCGTGACATCATTCTGATCGAGCGCCTCGATCTCGAGTTCGAGCGCGGCCTGTGCGTGCTGACCGGCGAGACCGGGGCGGGCAAGTCGATCCTCTTGGATGCCCTGGGGCTGGCGCTCGGCGGGCGCGCCGAGCGCGCGCTGGTCCGCCGCGACGCGGCGCAAGGCGCGGTGACCGCGGTGTTCGCCTTACCCAGCGATCGGGACGTGGCCGCCCGTCTCGACGCCCACGGCCTCGCCGTCGAGGACACGCTCGTGCTCCGGCGCCTGGTCGGCGCCGACGGCCGCTCGCGCGCGTTCGTCAACGATCAGCCCGTGAGCACCGGGCTGCTGCGCGAGCTTGCGGGGGTCCTGGTCGAGGTGCACGGTCAGCACGAGCAGCAGGCGCTGCTCGAGCCCGCGGTCCAGAGGCGTCTGCTCGATGCCTACGGGCGTCTAGAGCAGCCGCTGCAGGCGGTGCGCGAGGCTCATGCGCGCTGGCGCGAGGCCGAGCAGGCCCGGGCCGCCCTCGAGGCGGAGGTCGCGCGCGCGGCGACCGAAGAGGCCTACTGGCGGCACGCCTTCGACGAGCTCGAGCAGCTGGCGCCCGAGCCCGGCGAGGAGGAGGCTCTGGCCGCGGCCCGCACCCGGCTGATGAACCGGGAGAAGCTCGCCGAGGG
>JBOHKK010000214.1:0-10948 GCA_050729115.1 Geminicoccaceae bacterium
CGCCATCGCCGTGGCGCTGCTCGATGCCGGCGTGCCGGAGGTGCGCCTGCTCAATCGCACCCCGGACCGGGCGCACGCGCTCGCGGGGGATCTGGGCGGTCCGATCCACGCGGTGCCCTGGCGCGAGCGCAACGCCGCCCTGGACGGCGCCGCGCTCCTGGTCAACACCACGAGCCTCGGCATGGGGGATCAGCCGCCGCTGGTCCTGGTGCTCGACGCCCTGCCCCGCTCCGCCGTGGTCATCGACATCGTGTACGTCCCCCTGATCACCGCCCTGCTCGCGGTGGCCAGGGCGCGCGGCAACCCGGTGGTCGACGGTCTCGGCATGCTCCTGCATCAGGCGCGCCCCGGCTTTCGCGCTTGGTTCGGGGTCGATCCCGCGGTCGACCAGGATCTGCGCGCAGCGGTGCTGGCGGGTCTGTCGGCGACGGGCTGATGCCGTGCTCACAAAGGTCAAACCTTCGTTCGCTCGGCATCATCCTTCTCTTCGGGCGCGCGGCCGAAGAGCCAACCCCGCGCGCGATACCGATCCCGAAGGTCGGGACTTCGTGGGATCGGTATGAGCCCATGTTCATCCTCGGCCTCACCGGCTCGATCGCCATGGGCAAGTCGACCGCGAGCCGCGCCTTTCGCAGCCTCGGGGTGCCGGTGTTCGACGCCGATGCCGCCGTGCATCGCCTGCTGGCCCGCCGCGGCGGCGCGGTCGCGGCGATCGCTGCGGCGTTTCCCGATTGTCTGGGCCCGGGCGGCGGGGTCGATCGCCAGGCGCTCGGCCGCCAGGTGTTCGACCATCCCGCGGCGCTCGCCCGGCTCGAGGCGATCCTTCACCCCATGGTCCAGATGGTGGAGCGCCGGTTTCTGGCCCGCTGCGCCGGCGCGCGGCGCCCGCTGGTGGTGCTCGACATTCCCCTGCTCTACGAGACCGGCGGCGAGCGCCGGGTGGATGCGGTCGCGGTGGTCAGCGCGCCACCGTTCGTGCAGGCCCAGCGCCTCCGCCGGCGCCCGGGGATGTCGCTGGCGCGCGCGGCGGCGATCCGCGCCCGACAGATGCCCGATGCCGAGAAGCGGCGGCGCGCCGATTTCGTGATCCCGACCGGTCTGGAGCGGCGGCGCTCGCTGCGCGCGGTCGCGCATATCGTCGATTACCTGCGCCACCGTCCGGGCGTCAGCTGGCCGTCCGCCTGACCCCGCTGAGCGGCCGGCGGCGAGCGCAGGCCGCGCCTCGACGGTGCCGACGTTGTGGGGGTCGTGCTCCAGACCTCATACCGGGCTCACAAAGTTCGAACCTTGGTTCGCCCGGCATCATCCTTCTCTTTGGGCGCGCGGCCGACCAGCCAACCCCGCGCGCGATACCGATCCCGAAGGTCAGGACTTTGTGGGATCGGTATCACCAGTCCGGATGGCGCACCATCACGATCCGGCCGGTCCGATCGAAGTCTTCGAGGATGAACGCGCCGGTCCCGTTGGCGTGTTGTGAGGCGTAGGTGATCTCCCCTGCCTTGAAGCCCGCCGGATCCAGCGCTTCGACAGGATCCTGACGCGCGCCAGGCGCGCCCGGAACAACGGGTCGGGTCTGTCGGTCGTCAAGCGCACTTTCAGGATAACTGATCGAGGATGATCCGATCGAACATGCCGCGCACGACCGGTTCGCCGGCCTCGACCATGACCCGGCCGCGGGCGATCACCGTGCGGATCTGCCAGTCGTCGTCGAACGCCAGCAGGTCGGCGTCCAGGCCCGCGGCGATGCGGCCCTTGCGCATCAGGCCGGTGGCGTCGGCGACGTTCGCGCTGACCACCCGAAGCGCCTCGCTCGGCGGGAGATTCTCCTCGACGATCAGGCGGCGCCAGGTCGCGTGCAGAGAGCCGACCGGCATGTAGTTGGCCACAGCGGGCTGGCCCTCGCGCTGCTCCTCCTTCGGCGGCGCGCCGTTGCCGTCGGAGCTGAGCAGGATCCGCCCGAGCGGCACGCCGGCCTCGAGGAGCCGCGTGATCGCCTTCGCCGGCGGGGTCGCCCGGCTGAAGTTGTTGTCCGGCGAATAGTTGGCGCCGACGTCGACGCCGCCGCCGCGCTTTGCCCAAAGCACCGCGTCCGCCATGTAAGCGTCGGTCTGGTTGACGTGCGAGGGCAGCAGCTGGGCGATCGGCAGGCCAGTCCGATCCAGCATGTCCATCACCGGCTCGAGGCAGGCGCCGTGGTACGGCGGCACCTGAAGGCAAAGGTAGCCGCGCTTCCTGGCGAGGCGCCCGGCGAGCAGACCGGCGGTTGCCGCCTCGGCGATGTACTGCGCCCCGGGACCGTTCGAATCATACGCGTAGCCGAGCTCCGAGACCGAGATCTCGCCGACCCCGATGATCTCCTCGATAAACGCGATGTCGTCGCGGATGCGGCCGGTGAGCGTCGGCACCGGGTGCTCGAGCGTCGCGCCGGTGAGCGCGTAGGCCGAGATGCCGTCCTCTTTGAACGCTTTGGTCTTGGCGATCAGCGCCCGCATGCCCTTGGAGGTGGCATCGAAGCCGAGCATGCCGATCACGGTGGTGATACCGGCGCGGGTCAGCTGGCTGGTCTGCAGCTCCGGCGCCCGGCTGGCGAAGCCGAGTCCGCCGCCGCCACCCAGCACGTGGACATGGTTGTCGATGAAACCCGGCGCCACGGTGAGGCCGCGAAGATCGAGCACCTCGACCTCGAGGCCCGTGATCTCGACCCCCGGCGCGGCCGCCGCGACGATCCGTTCGCCGGCGACGACGAGGTCCCGCGCGCCGAGCGGCTCGGGCGCCAGGACCTGTCCGCATCGCACGATCTTCATCCGACCTCTCCCGGCGCCGGCTCCCGCGCGCCGGCCGGAGCCCGACGCGGCGTCAGCCGACCTTGGCGCGCCGTTCGAACGCGAGCCGGCTGACGCCGGCGCGCTTGTGTGGCGGTCCGCTCATGAGCTGCGCCAGCCAGTGCGTGTGCTCGTCGCTCTCGAGCGCGATCTTGAGGCTCATGGTCAGCGGCACCGCGAGCAGCATGCCCATCGGCCCGAGCACCCAGCCCCAGAACAGCACCGAGATGATCACCACCAGCGGTGACAGGCCCAGCCCGTGGCCGAGGTAGCGCGGCTCGATGCCGTTGCTGACGCCAATGTTGATCACGACGTAGGCAACCGTGGTGATGGCGGCGGTGCCGAGGCCGAACTCGATGAAGGCGAGGAGGATGCCGGGCACGGCTGCGACGATCGAGCCGATGTTCGGGATGTAGTTCAGGGCGAACGCCAGGACGCCGAGCGCGATCGGGAAGTCGACGCCGACGGCGAGCAGCCAGAGCGCGATCAGGGCGCCGGTCAGGAGGCTCATGATCGTCTTCAGGAACATGTAGCGGCGCACGTCGGCGACGATCTGGCTGAGCCGGTTCCAGGTGTCGGACGACAGTCCGTGCAGCCCGCGCATCTTCTCGGGCAGCGCCGAGCCCTCGAGCAGGATGAAGATCGCGACCAGCACGACGATGAAGGTGGTGACCAGGACGTCGCCCAGCATGCCGGCGACGGTGCCGGCGTGGCGCAGCAGGATTTGCGGGTTGAAGCTGTCGCTGAGCGTCGCCTCGGGCAACTCGAGCCCATGGGAGTCGAGCCAGGCCCAGACCTTGTCGGTCTGGGCGGAGAACGCCGCCAGGTAGTCCGGCAGATTGCCGCTGAGCACGCCCACGGCGCGCTCGATCACCCCGAAGAGCAGCAGCATCGCCGCCACCAGGAGCAGGACGAGCGCCAGCAGCGCCACCAAGCTCGGTAGACCCCGCCGCCGCATCCCCTGATACAGCGGCGCGCTGATGACCGCGACGAACACGGCGAGCAGGAACGGCACCAGGATGCCCGCCGAAGCCCGCATGCCGGCGATCACGACCACCACAGCCGCCGCGGTCAGCAGATAAGTGTTGACGGCACGCCAGCCAGCGGGCCGGCTGCGCACCGTCGTCACCGGTTCCCGGGCAGGGTCCTCGGATTCCACCTCCCGGGACTCGTCCTGCTTCCAAAGCGTCGCCATTTCGGCGGCTCCCTCTTGGGACCTGCATCATGCCGTGTTCGGCCCGATCACGAGTACCACGGCAGGCGATCACAAAAGCCTAAACTCTATCCTGAGGCACGCGTTCCCGCATCCTCCCGCGAGGGGGTGTCAGGTTCGGGACAAGGCGGGAACTCGTAATGCGGCGCAACCCGATAGGGCATCACCTCGATGTCCTGCCACACGCCCCCCGTGACGTAGGGGTCGGTCCGCAGCCACGCGTCCAGCTCTTCGCGGGTCGCGAACTGGGCGATGCAGGCGGAGCCGATCATGCGGCCGTCGTGGTCGATCAGCGCACCGCCGACGAGCAGGTGCCCCTTGACCTGCAGCCGGGCGGCGTTCTTCAGGTGTGCGGGCCGCGCCGCCAGGCGTCGCCGCTCCGCCGCTTCGTCCTCACCGTCCCGCGCGATGACGAGCCATTGCATCGCAGCCTCCCTTGGTGCGCCATCATGATGTGGCACGCCGCCGTTGTCGCCCTCGAGCCCGCCCACGACGTGGCTGTCTGCGATCCCGCGAGCTACACCGCCGTGCGCAGGTGGAACGACTTCGGCCGGGTGAGGTGCTCGTACTGGAGACGGGAGAGGGAGCAGCCGCGGCCGGAGTCCTTGACCCCGGTCCAGGCGAGCGCCGGGTCGAGGTAGTCGCAGCGGTTCATGAACCAGGTGCCGGTCTCGACCCGATCACCGATCCGGATCGCCGCGTCCGCATCCGCGGTCCAGATCGCCGCCGTGAGGCCGTAGCGGCTGTCGTTCATGAGGCGGATCGCCTCGTCGTCGGAGGCCACCGGCATGACGCCGACCGCCGGGCCGAAGGTCTCCTCGGTCATGATCCGCATGGTGTGGTCGACGCCGGTCAGGACCTGCGGCGCCAGATACGCTGCACCCGACGCATCCCTGGCGAACGCCCTCGGGTCCACATGCGCGCGCGCGCCCGCGGCGACCGCGTCCTGGATCTGGCGACGCACGAAGTCGGCGGCCGCCGGCCGGACCAGCGGGCCGAGCGTGGTCTCGGGGTCGGTCGGATCGGCCAGGCGGTAGCTGCAGGCAAACTCGACCAAGCCCTCGACGAAGCGCTCGTAGACGTCACGGTGGACGTAGATCCGCTCGATCGCGCAGCAGGACTGGCCGCTGTTGAAGAACGCGCCGTCGGCCAGGTTCTCCACAGCGTGCCCGAGGTCGGAGTCGGCGCGCACGTAGGCCGGGTCCTTGCCGCCGAGCTCGAGGCCGAGGCCGAGAAAATGCGGCGCTGCGGCCTGCTGCACGCTGTGCCCGCCAGCGACCGAGCCGGTGAAGCTCACGAAGTCGACCGCGCCGCTCGCGAGAATGCGCGCCGCCGCATCGTGGCCGAGATGGAGGTGCTGGAACACGCCGGCGGGCAGCCCGCCCGCCGCGAGCGCCTCGCCGATGCGCTCGGCGCACAGCGGGGTCTGCGCCGAATGCTTCAGGATCACCGCATTGCCCGCCATCAGGGCCGGCACCACGGCGTTCACCGCGGTGAGATACGGGTAGTTCCACGGCGCGATGACGAACACGACGCCAAGCGGCTGCCTGCGGATGAACCGCGTGAAGCCCGCCTTGTCGCCGACCGGTAGGTCCGCGAGCGCCTCGCCCGCCACCTCGATCATGTAGCGGGCGCGCTCCTCGAACCCGCCCACCTCGCCCGGCGTGGAGCGGATCGGCCGGCCCATCTGCCAGGTGAGCTCCCGTGCGATCTCGTCCCGCTTCGCCACGAACGCGTCGATGGCGCGACTGAGAATGGCCGCGCGCTCGGCGACCGGAACGCGGCGCCACCCTGCCCGGGTTCGCTTGGCCTGCTCCAGGGCGGTCGCGATCTCGCCCTCGCCCGCCAGCGCCCGCTCGGCGTAGACCTGCCCGTTCACCGGCGAGATCACCCGAAGCCTGTCGCCCATGGCCGCCCCACCCCGACCCGTTGTTCGGTTCGGATGATAGAGCGGGCCCTGCCTGCTGACAAACGCCGCGGGTCCTCAGCGCCGATAGAACAGATAGGAGCCGTACATCGCGATCGGCAGCAGCGCGCGCGCCCACGGCGGGCTCGCCTCGATCCGGTGGAAGGCATTGGCGCCCTCGGTCGGATCGGCAAGGCTGCGGCGCAGGGCGCGCCGGGCGACGCGCCGGCACATGCCGAGTCGGCGCTCGAGATCGAGGACCAGGCGACCGTCCTCGCACAGGCCGCTGACCGACGGTGCCGGCGCCGGCCAGCCCTCGAGCGCGTCCTCCGGCCGGTCGCGCAGCCCCTTGACCAGCGCCGCGGCGAGCGCCTCGACCACGCGAACGCTCTCATCGCCGGCCAGATCGAAAAGCGCGAGGGTCAAGGCGTCCTCCCGCTCGTGATCGGCCGGAGCGGTACCATCGCCATGCTCAAGCAGCATCGCTGTCACCCCGCTCGGTCGGCTGCCGGACGCGGTCGGTCACCGGGCGCAAGCGAGGACCCAGGCCGCGCGCATCCCCCTCGAGCAGCAGGTTGAGCCGGGTCTCCACCCGGACCAGATGATCGGTGAGCCGCTTCTCCACGTCCTTGAGGTCGGCGATCGTGGCATAGAGGCGCGCCACCTCGAGCTTGGATTGGGCGAGGCCGTCCAGGACGATCGACAGGTTGCCCTGGATTTCCCGGTACACGCGCAGGAGCGCGCGATCCGATTCGCGCCGACCGTAATGGATCAGCCAGAACAGGCAGCCGACCACCGGCAGCTCGACCGCGCTGATCCACCAGATCCAGCTGAAGGGCCATGGCTCGTGCACGTGGATCCTCCCGAGGACAAGGAGCGCCGGCCGGCGGGGCGCGGGCCAGCGTAGTGAAGGGTCAGGGTTCGAACTCGACCGCGGCGGCGCGCGCGGCGTTTCCGGGTCGCCAGTCGCGACGCGGCCCCGGCGCATGGCGCCGCAGACGCACCGGCTCCGCGAGCAGGCAGCCGCTCACGGCATCCAGGCCGTCGTCGCGACAGCGGCGCGCGGGCCGCCATTCGCGCATCTCTTCGATGAACGGCGTGCTCCACACGCTGGCGTGGGCGTGCAGCGCGCCTGCGGCGAGCAACGGGTCGAACGCGTCGAGGATGCGCTGCTCCTTGTTGCTGTGCGAGAACTGCTCGATCACCGCGCAGGCGACGCGCGCGGCGCCCAGCTCGCGGCGCAGCAACGCCGGCAGGAAGCGGCCGAGCCCGTTGGTCTCGATAGCGATCGCGGGCAGATGCGTCTCTTCGGCGAAGGCGGCCACCTGCCGGCACAGCTGCGTGGCCTCGTCGGTCTCCTGGACCTGCGCTGGGTCGTGACTGAGGTAACGCACCGCGTGCAGCCAGTAGCCGCCCTCGGCGTCGACGAGCACCGCCGCGACCACGCTGGCATCGCCAGCACCCGGGGCGCCGTAGGCGGGATCCCACCAGCCGGTGGCGGAGACCATGCGCCGGCCGTCGATCGAGAGCACGGCCTCGCGGTTGCTCTCCCGATACTCGAGCGGCGCGTCATAACGAACCAGGCGCGCGGGATCGAGCCGCACCTCCTCGACGCTGCGCGGCTGCAGCATCATCTGGCTCTCGAACTTGGCCGGTCCGGTGTGGCGGCGGATCTCCTCGATCTTGTCGAGGCTGAAGCGCTCCGGCCAGCGGCTGCGCCCGCGCCGATCGAGGAGCGGGATGCACAGGCGCGCGAAGCCGTCGAGGAATGACCGGGACTCCCCCCTCTCCTCGCGCTTTTCCTCGGCGTAGATCGAGTAGTAGCTGTGCGGCGTGCCGACGTAGAGCTGGAGCCCGCCCGGCACCAGGATGTAGCTGATCTCCGCCAGCCGCTCGCGCAGCTCCTCGCGCTTGCCGGGCGTGTTGCAGGTATTCGGCACCTCGACGTCGTCGCAGATCACCACGTCGGCGCGCGAGCCGGTGACGTTGGCCAGAATGCCGCGCGCGAGCAGCGAGGGGTCGCGCTGCGTGAGCGGCCGCCGCACGGTGAACTGATCCGCGGCCCACTGATCGGCCCGCGTCGGCACCAGGTGCCTGGTCAGGGAATGGCGCTCGATGATCCGCTTGACGTTGCGGACCATCTTGCGGGCGAGGTCATGCTCGGCGGCGAGCACCAGGATCCGCAGGTCCGGATCGTTCGCCAGCAGCCAAGCGCAGAAGATGCCGACCAGCGTCGACTTGCCGGCGCTGCGAAACACCAGCATCACCAAGCGACGATCGCCGTCCCGCCAGCCCCGGCCGAGCCAATCGGCGATCTCGAGGTGGAGAGGAGGCGTGCCCTGCCCCTGGCACCGGTTCCACAGCCAGACGAACTGCCGAAAGCCGATGTCGGGAGCCGGCGCCTCGCCTGCCCTCCGAACCGTCCGTTTTGCCACGGCAGCTCAGATGGGAGCGCCGATCACGAACAGGCTCACCGTGCGCATCGAGCCGACCTTGCGGTTCTCGACGTAAATCTTGCCGTCGCTGTGCGCCGAGAAGGTGAACACGTTCGTGTTTCCGGTGGTGCCAGTCAGCGCCGTCAGCTGCGCCACCTCGACGTCGCTCATTACCGGATTCACGTCTGGTACCGCGTACGTGGATTTCGCGACGATCTGCGTGTAGCCGAGCGCATCGGCGCGATAGCTCAGCACCGAGGCGGCCGGGTCGCCGAGCGCGCCGTGGCTGAACACGTGCAGCAGGCCGATCGGCGACGGCGGGACGAAGCTGATCGCGGCGTTCTGAGCGATCTCGAAGGTGACCAGCCGGATGAGCGCGCCGTTGACCGCGCCGCGCTGCAGCTCGACCCCGGAAATCGCTACCGGCTCGCCGTCCAGGCCAGGAAAATGCCGCAGATCGGCATCCGGCCCTTCCAGCTCGATCTGGTCCGCCGGCATCGGGTTGTTGGCGGCGAACACGCGGCAGTGATCGTCGGCCCGCAGCCAGGTGAAGGCGCCAGCCGGCGCCGGCGCGCCGACGCTGTCGACGGTCGCCGTGCCGGAGCGGCCGACCACCCGGATGATGTCGGCCGCGGCGAGCAGCGGCAAGGCGGCTGCCGAGGCCAGCTCGATGGTCGCGGTGCTGGCAGTCTGTGCGTCGACCTTGTGGACGATCCCGCCGCGGGTCGCTTTGAGCGTGGTCCAGAGATCGTCGACGTCGTCGGGGTCGGCCGCCAGCACGATCAGGTCGCCCGGCGCGAGCAGGTTGAGATTGGTGCCGCCGCTGAGGTCTACCGATACCACCTCGGCGTTCTCGGCGTACGTGTTCTCGACCACGAGGTTCGGCGCTTCGATCGTCTCGCCCGCGGCGTTCAGCTCGATCGGCGCGCCGTTGCGCTTGCCGCTCTGATCCAGGTGACCGCCGCGCAGGGCGAGCGACTGGCGCGGACCCGCCTCGAGGTCGACCTCGAGGTTCTGCGAGAACTCGAGGTCCGACAGCTCGACCGTACGCCAGGCGCTGGCGGGAGCGACCAGGTCCAGGCCGCGACCGCATGCGGACACGCGGCCGCCACGAACGGCGATCTGGTCGAACGCGGCGGCGCCGTCGGTCTGGATGCCCCTGGTGCAGGCATGGAGCCTGGTGCGCGTGACGAAGATCGCCCCCGCGGCGCCGGTGCGGATCTCGATGCCGCGAACGCTGTGCGAGAAGGCGCATCCGACGATCGCCTTCACGCCGCCCTCGATCGCGAGCGCGGTGGCGCAGCCGGCGACCTCGACGCTTTGCAACGCGGCGTCCTCGGCGCCGCTCGCGATCCGCACGCCATCCAGCGCCACGGCGCTCAGGTCGACCTCCGAGGCCGAGCCGGGCCAAGCGGCAGCGCCGGAGCCAAGCACGCGCAGCCCGATCAGGCCGGCGCCGCTGCCGGCGAGCTGCACCCCGGCCCCGCTTGCCAGACCCACCCTCAAGATGGAGCCGGCGCCATCTCCGATCATGATCACACCATCGAGGGCGATGGTGGCGCCGAGGACATACGGCGTCGCGCTGGCGGGGACGTAGACCCGGGCGGCCCGGCCCTGCGCCGCGGTGATCGCGGCCGCGAAGGCGACGCTATCATCGGTGACGCCGTCACCGAGCGCGCCGAAGTCGCGAACGTTGACCAGTGCCGCAAGATGCTCGCCGAGCGAGCGCGCCGTGGTGGCGCCGTTGGGCGTCACCAGCACACCGCTGGCATCGCCGCTCGACGGCAGCTCGGTCGCGCCGAAGACCGCCGGCTTGCCGGCGCTGTCGAAACCCAGGAGCCTGTTCGCCCGCTCGATCGTCGGCGGCAGGCCGAAGTCGATGCCGGATTCCGCGGGATGGCCGCGCAACGCCCGGCCGTGCTCCTCCCGATCCTCCTGGATCAGCAGCATGATCCGGTCGAGCTCGGCGTTGATCGCCGAGGCCCGGAACGGGCCGCCATCGACGAACTCGGTCTCGCGAATGCCTTCGGTCCGGCGCAGCAGGGTGATCGTCGTGCCGGCCGCAGGCGGCGTATTGAACACGATCTCACCGCCGTCGGGATCGCCGATGCCGGTGATCGCGAAGCCGGTCGCAGGGTTCTGGCCGATGTACACCAGAAGGTCGTCGCCGGCGAGGACCGGAAACGGGAAAGGGAAGGTCGTGCGGCTGCCGTCGCCGCCGTATTGCACGAGCGGCTCGGGGTCGCGGATGAAGGTGTTCGACATGACACGCAGCCTCGATTGGAATGGACGGACGGGCGGCGGGCTCGATCAGAAGTCGAGCAGCGAGCGCGAGCCGCGGCCAAGCAGACCCAGCGCGCTGCGGCTCGCGCCGCCAACCAGCTCCAGCAGATTGCGCTCGCGCGCTTCGCTTGCCCGGCGGCGCAGGCCGGCGATGCGCCGGGCCGCCGCATCGTCTCTGGCGTCCTGCCCGGCTTCGGCTTCCTCGGTGAGGCCGCGCAGCACGGCTTGCGCCGAGCCGCCGCCACCGACGCCCGCAGCCCCGGCGCGGGCGCGCTGGGCGGCCAGACGC
>JBOHKK010000215.1:0-10740 GCA_050729115.1 Geminicoccaceae bacterium
TGGCAATAGTCCACGTACAGCTGGGCCCGCGCGCCGGCGCCTTGCGCGATCGTCCCGATGTCGGTGTAGGGAAGCCCATGCCTGGCGAAGAGCGCGGGAAAGCGCTCCCGAGCGCGCGTCATCAGCTCGACCCGCTCCGGGCCGTACAGCCGTTCCGTGGTCGCCTTGATGGTGCGGTCGGGCGGGCGCAGCCATTGGTCGTTCTCGAACACCACCTCCGGCTGCAGAAACACGTGGTAGTCGATGCCGCCTGCGCGGGCGAAGTGCTCGATCAGCTTGTAGTTTCGCAGGAATCCGACCGCCGCGGCGGTCTCCAGGGCGGTGCCGAGATCGCCGTCCGGCAGCCGGGACGACTGGCCGCTGTTGTGGGGCGGCGCCTCGTAGCGCTCGTACAGCTGCAGGCTGACCTGCTCCAGGAACTTGAAGGCGTAGCTGTACTGCCCGAGATAGCGGCTCGCCACGTACAACGTGATCAGCGGCCGCCGCTCGTTCAGCGCGCGCACCATGCTGGCGCCGGAGTAGCCGTACGCCTTGATCGGGTTGGCGGGATCGACGTTGTAGAAGTCGTTGTGGCCGTCGAGGAACAGCAGCATGTCCGGCTGGTACTCGTAGAGCGTCTCGTAAAAATACAGCACGTGCTGGAAGGTCTGGTAGGCGGTCACGCCGGCGTTGATCACCTCGACCTCGACATCGATGCCGGCGTCGCGGAGGCGCGCGTTCAGATCCCGCTCGAGGAAGAACGTCACCGTCTGGTCGTTGGCGAGGCTGGGGTGGGCCGGATACATGTCGCCGCCCTGAACCCCGATGCCATAGAGCGCGGAGCCGCCGAGCACGAAGATCCGGAAGGTCCCGGCAGGCTTCTCCTTCTCGATCGGACCGTCGCGCCGGAACCCCTGGGCGGAATGGATGAGGCGCCCGCCGGTATCGAAGGCGCGCCGGTAGCTCGGATTGAGCTCATGGCCGCGGATCGCGGAGTACAGATGGCGCTGCGAGCGGTTGCCGAGGTCGTTGTCGTACGCGCTGACGATCAGGTAGCCGGCGCCCTCGACCAGCAACGCCAGAGCGAGGACGTAGAGCAGCGCGATCGGCCATTTGCGGCCACCGGCGATACGCATTCAAGGGCTCCCTGGCTGGTCGTGGTTGGGCAAGCCGGCGCCGTTCCGCTCGCCGCTCATTGTGACGCCTGCGCCGGCTCGCGTGCGGCGGCGATCGGGCGATCCTGCCGCGCCGGCTGCGGCGCGCCTCGGCTCGTCCCGGCGTGATCGGAGCGCGAAAGCAGCGCGTCGTACACGCCCATGACGGCTTCGGCGTGCTGCCGTAGGCCGAAGCGCGACGCCGCATCCCGGCGCGCGGCGCCGGCCACCGCGCGGCCAAGCTCCGGCTCCCTCACGAGGCGCAGGATCCGTTCGGCGAACGCGGCGGCGTCGTCCGGCGGGACGAGGTATCCGGTCTCGCCGTCCCGAATCGCCTCGACATTGCCGCCGGACGCCGCGGCCACCACCACCGTGCCGAGCAGCATCGCCTCGATCAGGGTGCGGCCGAACGGCTCGTTCACCGCCGGCACCAGGAGCACGTCGCACGCCGCGATCCAGGGCTCCGGAGGATAGCGAAAGCCCATCAGACGGACGCACTCGGCGACGCCGCGGGCTTCGGCGCGGCGGCGGACGGCGTCCGCCAGCCCCTCCTGGTCGTGACCGAAGATCGGGGCGGCCACGGTCACGTCCGGAGCGCGGGCGCGGAGCTCGGCGATCGCGTCGACGAACGCCAGCGGCCGCTTGCGCGCCACCAGGTTGCCGAAAAACCCGATGATCGGGGTCTCGGGCGGGGATCCCAGCTCCTCGCAGAGGGCCCGGCGGCTGCTCGCCCGGTGCCGCGGCGCCGTATCGGTATCGAACGGGCTGTGCACGATCGTGCACTTGCGCGCCGCCGAGAACGGGCCGGGCCGGGGCGCCGCAAACCGGGACACCGAGATCACCCGGTGCGCGGCCCAGGGTGCCAGATAGCGCAGCCCTTTGGCGTCGGGATCCTTGCGGTGGTGCCAGAGCAGCCTGGCGCCGGCGAGCCGGGTGGGCAGCGCCCAGGTGACGTGCGTCCCGCCATCGTTGGTGTGCACGATGCGGACGCCGCGGGCGCGCAGGAACCGGGCGAAGCGGAGCGTCTCGGCGATCAGGAACGCGGCATCGGCACCGACGCTCGCGCCCTCGAGGGCCCGCGCGCTCGGGGCCGGCTCGACCGCGATGCCCTCCGCCGCAAACAGGGCCGCCACGTCGCCGGCGGGCCGGTGCAGCACGACCAGAGGCTCATAGCGCTCCCGGTCGAGATTCTGAATCAGCTTTGCCGCCGACCGGTGACTGCCGCCCACCAGGTCGCCGACGAAGGGAAAGCAGACCACCGCGGGCGCAACCGGCCGCTCGCGCGCGGCTGCGGCATCGTCGAGCCCACACCTCGAACCGGTCCGCTCATGCCGACGGGCGGTCTCGTCGGGAGCAACCGAACGCCTCGCTGCAGTAATCAACATCTCGGCTAGCCGTCGCGTGATGATGGACCAGGCATGCTTCGCCGACGCTCCTGCCGGGCAGAATCGCGCTCCCTGTCGCCCGGTCGAGGCCGGGGCGATCCGGGAGTTCCGCGCAACCGACGCGCCGGGTGTGAACGTGGCAGCCGTCGCCCGCTGCCCCGACGTCAGGGACTCGACTGTCGCGGCCAACTATTTCCCGTTCGTGAAGCCCCGTTCAAGTCGTTCGTTAGTAGATTGCTACATCTTGGTATGCCATGGTGCTGACAGCGAGCATATCCATCGTCAGAATGGCGTCGCCAACGCGGAGATGTCCCTGATGGTTGATTTACGTTTACCAGATTTCGTGATCATCGGCGCGACCAAGTCTGCGACGACCTGGTTGACGACCAATCTGCGGGCACATCCAGAAGTCTTCATGCCAAGCCCGGAGCTCCATTATTTCAGCAGATGGTTCGATCGCGGCGACGACTGGTACCGCGCCCAGCTCGCCGGCGCCGGCGCCGACCAGCTGCTCGGCGAGAAGTCCGCGAGCTATCTGCCGCACCCGGAGGCGCCGCAGCGCCTGCACCGCCTCCTGCCTCGGGCCAAGCTGCTGGTTCAGCTGCGCAATCCGGTCGAGCGCGCCTATTCGGACTACTGCATGCATTACCGCCGCGGTGAGGTGACCCGGGATGTCGGCCGCTATCTGGATGCCCGGCACACGCCGATATCGCGACTGCTCGAGGACGGCTTCTATCACCGCCACCTGATGCGGTTCATGGACGTCTTTCCGGCGGCGCAGATCAAGATCCTGCTCTACGACGACATCCGCGAGCGACCGGGCGAGGTGTTCCGGGAGGTCTGCGGCCATCTCGGCATCGACGATACGATTGCCCCGCAGACGGTGGCGCGACGGGTCAAGGACAAGGAGACGCCGGTCGTGCCGCCGCGCGCCCGCCGGCTGCTGGCACCGCTCAAGGCCATCGTCCAACCCTACCGCCAGACGCGCGCCTTCGTGACGGTGCGCTCGCTCATCGCCCGCAGGCTGCGCTATCCGCCGCTCACGCCCGAGCTGCGCCAGCGCCTCGAGGCGCATTATGCCGACGACGTCGCGCGCCTTGGCGAGCTGCTCGGCCGCGATCTGTCGATCTGGCGCTCCGGCGGCGCCGACGGGGCGGCTGCCGCCGCGGCCGCGGCCCCCACCCGCTCTGAGCGAGGCCGCCCGATCTGGGCCAGCCGCTGATCCCCGGGGCCGATCGACGCGAGCGCCGCCGCCCTGCCCGATCGGACGCACATGCTGCTGTGCGTCTGATCTTGTTTCATCGAACGCCGCTCATGGCCTCGTTGCGGCGCCGCGGGGCGCGCACCGGGCGGGATCGGTCCCCTGCCCCCAATCGGACGCCGCGACGGATCGGGCTTCGTGCCTGATGCGCCGGGCGAAGGCCAAGCGGGCCGCGAGCAGCCACGACGCATTCTGGACGATGTGGGCGAGGCTCGCGCCGACCACGCCCAGCAAGGGCAGCGAGATGGCGAGCGTCGCGTAGAAAGCGAGCGTCGAGGCGATCACGATCTTGAGCAGCAGGATCTGCAGCCCCATGCTCAGGAGGACCGGTCGGAGCGCGGTGCCGAACAGCGCGGTGGTGGTCGCAAGCAGCTGCAGGATCACGAGGATCGCGGCGCCCTTGTATTCGGGGCCGACGCTGAGGCGAAGGACCAGCTCGGTGTTCAACGCCACGCCCGCCAGTACGCACGCCGCCAGACCGCCGGTCAGCAGATCGACCTGCAACACTCCCTGGCGCAGACGCTGGATCTCGCGGCGCGCCCACAGGCGGGCGACATCCGGGAACACCGCCTGCTGAATCGGCACGCCGACCTTGAGCGTGGCATCGCCGAAGCGCTTGGCGACGTGATACAGGCCCACCGCGCCGCTATCGAGGAACGCGCCGATCAGCAGGACGTCCAGATCGCCGGTGCTCCGCCGGATCATGACCGACGCCTTCAGCGACAGGATGAAGCTCCAGATCCCCGGGAAGGCCCGCCCGACGCCCCTCACCCGACCCTCGAGGAAGTCGCCGTAGCCCCGGCGCCGGAGCTCACGCCAGGCGGCGACGACGAGCGTGGCGTGGCGGGCGAGGTGCACGGCCATGGCGAGCAGCACGAAGGTCCACAGCCCGGCGCCGGCGGCGAGCGCGATCGCGCAGACGACCACGCGTGCCGCCGCCATGGCGATCTCCAGGCCGGCGAACACCGCAAAGCGATCGAACAGTCGGAGCACCGCAATCGGCGTCGCCGACACATGACAGACCAGGATCAGGCTGTAGATCCCGGCCATGGTGACGGTGTCGTCGTGCCAGCCCAGCCAGGGGCCGACCACGAACACGGCCGCGGCGGCCACGCCGGCGCTGATCACGGCGCCGCAGACGTCGATCAGGACGCCAAACTTGAGCAGGTCGCGAAAATCGTCGTGGCGCTTGCGCTCGAGGACGTCCGCGCCGTACTTGATCAGCGCCTGCCAGGGCTCGAGCCGGAGCAAGCGGTCGACCAGCGCGGCGTAGGCCTCGATCAGAGCGAGCAGGCCGAGCAGCTCGGGCCCGAGCGCCCGCGCGGTCAGCGCCAGGGCCACGAGCCCGAGGCCGGCGGCAACCACGTTGCCGCTCACCAGGTAACCGGCGTTCTTGACCAGCCGCCGCAGCAGCTCGTCCCGATACCAGGCTCGAACCAGCTCCCGAAGACGTCGATGACTGCCCACTTGGTGCCGCCCGGACCTAGTGGTTCGAACCCAACGAAGGAGGCCCTTCGTTGGGAGTCTCGCTAACCACTAAACCTATGATTCTAGTGGCGTTTGCGACCAGCCGTGTGGCGATCATCTGTCTGATCCGGACCATGAGCGCGCCGCCATGGCCTTGCCGGTCCGGGCGGCGATGCCCTGGCTGATCCGCTCGGCGACCAGGTGGTTGCCGTTGGGCGACAGATGGCACCAGTCGATGTAGAAGTACTCGTCGCGGTCGAGCGCGTCGCGCAGATCCATGAAGTTGCCGGCCAGCTGGGGGAACTCGCGATCGATCATGTCGACGATCAGCGGGTACAGGATCTCGTATTGCCACCTGAGCGACTCGCTCAACTTCAGGTGATCGGCCTTGGTGTCGCTGAAGTAGATCACCGGCTGCAGGATCGGCACGAAGGTGCCGCCGTAGGCTTCCACCAGGTTCTTGACGATCAGCCAGTCCGACAGCAGTACGCGGGCGATCTGCGCCGCCTTCTCGGGGTTCTCGTGGCAGTCGTAGAACGACGCCTCGGCACGGCTCTGGTTGCCGAGCACGCGCCTGACCTTCCCGATGAGGTTCCTGATCGGCAGCACGGTCAGCACGAAGGACGCGCTGGCGGCGCCCCCGCCGGCCTCGTGCAGCGCGGTGCGGATCTCGACCTCGCGCGCGTGCGCGTAGGGCCCCATCTCGGAGCGGCACTTCCCGACGTCGTTGACGCCGTCGTAGAACACGACCACGTCCGGTCGAAAGCCTTCGAAGTACCGCTCGAGAAACGCGTTGAGGCTCTGGTGGGCGACGAAGCCGGTCTCGCCGAAATTGTAGCCGGCGTACTCGGGGTTCAGCTTGACAAACTCCGAGGGGATGGTCCGGTCGTCGTCCGCTCCGGTGCCCCAGATCGTCGAGCCGCCGAAGAAGGCGATCGTGCGCTCGGGCGCGACGTTGCGATCCCGGTAGGTCCGGCGCATGCCGCGTTCGTCGATGTTGATCGTCTCGCCGGCGAAGGCAGGCCGGCGCCAACCGTAGTAGGCCGCATAGTCGGCCTCCCCCAGCTCACGGTACTCCGAGAAATGCTTTCGTGCCCACTCCGCACCTCCGTAATTGGGCAACAGGTGCGCTTCGGCGTGCTCGAGCGGTTTGGTCCAATTGTAGACTTTGATAGCCGCAATCGACAGGGTGTTCATCGAGAACACCAGGAATCCGAGCACCAGCAGGTTGCCGAGGATGAGCGTGACGACCTTCTTCACCAGGAATCCCCGCGTGCGGCTCGAGCATCTGATGGCATTTTATCGAATATCTTCGATTTCATCAATGAACTAATGAGGCATGATCGCCGGCTTTGAGTTCAAGTTCCAAGATAAGAACATCGGATCATCGCCGTATGGTTAATTTTTTCTTAGCATTAAGGTCCTCTTTACTAAGAATCTCCGGCGCGCCGGATCGGGCGCGCGCTGGTCCGGCTACTCGAAAGGTGCGGGCGCGGGATCCGGGCCGCGAAGCGTCTTGGCCGGGGCCCGGGACGTCACCGCCTCACGGATCAGAGCATCCCACTGCGCCACGATCGCCGCCTTCTCAAACCGCCGCACGTTGCGTGCCGCGGCCTCGCCGAGCCGGCCAAGCAGCTCGTCCCGACACCAGAGGCGAACCAGCTCCCGAAGACGTCGATGACCGCCCACCTGTGCCACCCTAGCGCGCCGCCAGGGCCTTGCCGGTCCGGGCGGCGATGCCCTGGCTGATCCGCTCGGCGACCAGCTGGTTGCCGTTGGGCGACAGATGGCACCAGTCGATGTAGAAGTACTCGTCGCGGTCGAGCGCGGCGCGCAGATCCATGAAGTTGTCGGCGAGTGCCGGGAACTCGCGATCGATCATGTCGAGGATCAGGGGGTAGAGCGTCTCGTACTGCCACTCGAGCGACTCGCTGAGCTTCAGGTGGTCCTTTTTGGTGTCGCTGAAGTAGATCACCGGCTGCAGGATCGGCACGAAGGTGCCGCCATAGGATTCCACCAGGTTCTTGACGAGCAGCCAGTCCGACAACAGAACCCGAGCGACCTGCTCCGCCTTCTCGGGGTTCTCGTGGCAGTCGTAGTACGACGCCTCGGCACGGCGCTGGTTGGCGACCGTGCGGATCGCCTTCTCGATGAAGTTCCTGATCGGCAGCACCGTCAGCCAGAAGGACTCGCCGCCGCCGGAGCCGGACTCGCGGAGCGCGGTGCGGATCTTGACCTCGCGCGAGTGCGAGTAGGCGCCCACCTCGCGGCGGCATTTGTTCCAGACGTCGTTGACGCCGTCGTAGAAGACGACCACGTCCGGTCGAAAGCCCTCGAAGTACCGCTTCAGGAACACGTTGAGACTCTGGTGGGCGACGTACCCCGTCTCGCCGAAATTGTAGCCGACGTACTCCGGGTTCCGTTTGACGAACTCTGATGGGATGGTCCGGTCGTCGTCCGCTCCGGTGCCCCAGGTGGTCGAGCCGCCGAAGAAGGCGATCGTACGCTCGGGCGAAGCCTGGACATCCCGATAGGTCCGGCGCATGCCCTGCTCGTTGATGTTGATCGTCTCACCGGTGTAGGCGTGCCGGCGCCAGCCGTAGTAGGCCTCGTAGTCAGCGTCCCCGATGTCGTAGTACTCGAGAAAGTGCTTTTGCGCCCACGCCGCACCTCCATAGTTCGGCAACAGGTGCGATTCGGCGTATTGAAGCGGCTTGGTCCAGTTGTACGCTTTGATGCCTGCGATCGCCAGGAAGTTCATCAAGAACACCAGGAAACCCAGGATCACGAAATTGCCAATGATCAGCGTGACGACCTTTTTCACGGGGCACCTCACGTGCAACGGTGTTGCCTCACGCTAGTTTATCGATTGGCACTGATTTATCAATAAATTAGTAAGATCAGATAGGTCAGTTTGATTTTAACCTCCAAGACATAGTCTCGTTAAGAACTTTAATGGTCTTTAAGGTTAATTTCGATCAGCATCGCCTCTCGGATTCGGCTCCATACGCCCGCTGGCCGGGCGACTCGAGCGCCGCCGGCGCCGGATGCGGGCCCCGGACGCCTGGCGCGTTGCGTGTGGCCGCGACCGCCTCGCCGATGACAGCTTCCCACTGCGCGACGATGGCGTCCCGGTGGAAGCGCCGCACGTTGCGCATCCCCGCCTCGCCGAGCCGGTGCCGCAGTTCCGGGTCGAGGATCAGGCGCCGGATCGTGGCGGCCAGCGCATCCACGTCCTCCGCGGCCACGAGCAACCCATCCTCGCCGTCGCGGAGGATGTCGCCCGGTCCCCACGGACAATCGAAGGCGACCACGGGCAAGCCCGCCGCCATCGCCTCGGTGATGACGTTGCCGAAGCTCTCGAAGCGGGACGACAGGACGAAGATCTCGGCGTCCTCCACCCACTGCCCCGGACGTTCGGTGAGGCCCGGCAGCTGCACCTGCTGGCGCACTCCCAGCTCTGCACGCAAGGCCTCGAGGTGCCTGCGTTGATCGCCCTCGCCCCAGATGGCGAGCGTCCATTCGGGATGCTCCGGCGCGATCCGGGCGAACGCCCGCAGCAGGAGATCGAAGCCCTTCTGATGCACCAGGCGACCGACCGCCACCAGGCGCCGTGTCCCGGACCGCCGGGGCTGCGGCGGCGTCAGGTCGACCGGATTGGGGATCACCCGACCGCGCAAGCGGATCGCCCGAGGAAAGCTCTCCAGCACCCCGCGGCTCGGCGCCACCACACAGTACGCGACGCCGTACAGGCGCGCCCGCAGCCACCGCCAGGTGGCGCGAAAGCGCTGGCGCTCGGGATTGTTGCGTTCGGACACGATGACCGGCAGCGCGAGGCCGCGCGTGGCCAGCACCGTGAGCACGTTGATCTTGGCGAGGAACGAGATCGCCACCTCCGGCTCGATCGTGCGCAGGGTCCGCCGCAGCGCGCGCACGCGCCGCACCCCCTGCCGGAGCGCCCGCCAGATCGGCCGGGCCGCCGATGCGACGCCGAGTTGGCGCAACGCCACCCGCGGGTCGAGCTCGTAATAGGGGGGCGTGCCGGGCGGCTCGAAGGTGATCAGCGTCACCTCCCGGCCGCGCGCGGCCCAAGCATTCGCCAGGCCGATGATCACCCGCTCGGCGCCGCCGGCACCGAGCGCGGTGATGACGAGAGCAATGCGCATCCTTAGCCTTCTTTGCAGGTCGGCGCGCAGGCCGACCATGGCCGATGGCAACCGGCGCTAAACCGGATCGACGCCGGCCGATGACCGCAGATCTCCGTTAATTCGAAGCTAAGCCCGCCATTCGCGGCGCCGCGACGGCGAGCGAGACCCAGCCGTAGAACAGGCGATCGTTGATCCGGCGCGCGAGCGTGTCTCTCAGGCTGGTGGCGGGCATGAATTCCGAGCTCGGTGGTGGCCGGCCGGGGCGTTTTTTGGGGTGGGCGAGGGCTCGCGGCGTCGGCGGGGCCTCATTGTGCCGCGGCCGGTCGCTTTGGGGAAGCGGCGTCGTCGGCCACCTTGCCCGGCCTGGATCACGTGGGCAGCGGCCGGGGCTGGCGACCGCTGCCTGGTTGCATGCGCCGGTCGTTCGCCATCTAATGAAGTGAGCGAGCACAACCTCGGGAGGAGGATCTCGTGATCCGCCAATTGATCGGAGCCGTCGCGGTCGCTGCGAGTGTCGCCGGCGGCCATGCCGGCGCGGCGCAGCGGGTCGATCTCGAGCTCGTGCTCCTGGCCGATGCCTCGGGCTCGATCGACGACGCCGAGATCCATTTCCAGCGCCAGGGCTACGCGGCGGCGATCACGCACCCCGAGATCCTGGGCGCGATCGCTCAGGGCTACGACCAGCGGATCGCCGTGACCTACGTCGAATGGGGCGCAGCGAACGCGCAGGAGGTGGTCGTCCCCTGGACGATCATCGATGGACCCGAAAGCGCCGCCGCCTTCGCCAAGGTTCTGCTCGAGACGCCGCGGCGCGCGTTCGGCCGCAACGCCATCGGCAACGCGATCGCGGTCGGCCAGGGGCTGATCGAGACCAACGACATCGCCGGCACCCGCAAGGTCATCGACGTGTCCGCAGACAGCGCCAACAACTGGGGCGGGATCTCGATCGCCGAGGCGCGCCAGACGGCCCTTGCCGGCGACATCGTGATCAACGGTCTCGCGATTCTGTGCCGTCGGTGCAGCGGGCGGCCGAACGCCTACGACCTCGAGGCGGCGTTCGCCGAGCGGATCATCGGCGGCCCCGCCAGCTTCGTGATCAGGGCCGACGGCGACGCGCGCTTCACCGAGGCGGTGCGCAAGAAACTGCTCCTCGAGATCGCCGGCATGCGCCCCGCACCGGCGCCGGGCATCCGTCTGGCCGCGAACCCTGGTGGCTAGCGCGTTCTTCCTTTGGGCGGACCCAGCCCGCTCCCCCTCCCGGCCACCCAATCCCATGGTACGCTGTGGGTGGCCGGGAGGGGGCGTGGGCTGGCGCCGATCTCAACTGAACCGAAAATGCCCTGGGC
>JBOHKK010000216.1:0-10724 GCA_050729115.1 Geminicoccaceae bacterium
CTCCCAACCACCCCAAGGGTACCATCGGTGGGTGGTTGGGAGGGGGAGCGGGCCGGGGCGAGCTGATCGAAAAATGCGCTAGATCCATCGCCGATCCGCGTCCGGCCGGATCCCGGCCTCTGGCTGTGCGGACCATGCGCGGCGCCGGTCCATCGGTGATTCCCAGGCACAGAACCCGGCAATGGCGGTAGCTCTCGAGCGGGTTGCCTTCAGCGCGACCGGCGCTGCCTTTCGAGCGCGAAGCCTCGATCAGGAATCCTTTTGCGGCACGCCTGGTTTCGTGCCAGCCTCGAAGCGGTGACGCCGGCAGCTGCCGTCGTGCTGCGGCGTGGCGCTCGAGACGGATGGGCGATCGGAGGCCTGTGAGAACCGTCGTGTGGATCAAGCGCTGATGCTGGGGCGGCGCCAGCTACTCGGGCAACTCGGCGCGGCCGCGGCGGCGCTGGCGCTCGCGCCGTCGTCCGGAGCGCGCGCGGGCGCTGCGGATGCCGTCTATCAGCGGATCTGGGATGCCGATCAGGCGGCAAGCGGCATCCCGGCGATCGCCGTGGGCCAAGCCGGCGATCCGGCGCGGGGCTTCGTCAAGGTCGACGAGCGCGCCGGCGCCGATCCGGACCACCGGCTGTTCGCCGAGGTGCGCATTCCGGAGCACAAGCGGCGCACCTACGAGCTGTGCAAGGCCCTGTTCGACAACTACCGGCTCGACCAGAGCAAGCCCGAGGACAACCGGCCCGAGGAGGCGCGCGAGATCCTCGAGCTGCTGGACGCGGTCGCCGACAGCCCGCCCATGGCGGCGGCGCGCGCGCATCTGGAACAAGAGAACGGCGCGAGCTACGCGCGCGACGCGTGGCAGGAGCTGATCTTCGACGTCTGGTTCCGGCAGTTCGACGACGGGCGAAACCGGGATCTTTCCGGGTTCGAGCACGTCGCGGTCGGCGAGCAGAAGGGCGGCACCGTCAACGGCCATCACTTCTGGTACAAATACTATCTGGACGACTGGGCGGCGTTCTCCGGCGAGGACGACATCGACTACGACGGCAACCGCTACGACGGCCCGAACCGGCGGGACGGCCGGCTCAGCGCGATCGGCCGCGAGGTGCCCGAGGTGGTGACCCTGGCCTACCGCTGGGACGCCTACGACGCCGAGTCCGGCCAGCGCCGTTCGCTGTACAAGCCGATCGGCGGGTTCTGGGTCGGGTGCAGCCCCGAGGGGCTGATGGCGCTCGCCATGGTCCGCTTCTTGCAGCGCGGCCGGATCGAGATCACGATCAACGGCGCCCGCTACGAGGTTGAGCTGCACCGGAGCCCGGACGGGCAGAGCCTGCGCACCTTCTTTCCTCGTTTCCTGGGCTTGGCCTGAGCCGCGCCGTTTCGCAGCCACCTCCGGGCTTGCCGAGGGCGTATAACGGATCGATGCTGAGAGCGCCGGTTCTTGCCGAGGGACTTGCCGTTGAGCGCCGAGCTGACCATCGCGATCGCCCAGATCAATCCCACTGTCGGGGACGTGCCGGCGAACGTCGCGCGGATCCGGGAGGTGCGCGCGGAGGCCGCCGCGGCCGGGGCCGACCTCGTGGTGCTCTCCGAGCTGGTTGTGGTCGGCTACCCGCCGGAGGATCTGGTGCTCAAGCAGGCGCTCCAGGAGGAAGCGCGGCGCGCCGTCCTGGACCTCGCGCAGGGTACCGCGGGCGGCGGCCCGGCGCTGATCGTCGGCGCCCCCTGGGTCGATCGCGGCAGGCTGTACAACGCCATGCTGCTGCTGCAGGGCGGCCGGATCGCGACCGCCCGCTACAAGCACGACCTGCCGAACTACGGCGTGTTCGACGAGAAGCGGGTGTTCGCGGCCGGACCGGTGCCCGGGCCGATGGCCTTTCCGATTCCCGGCGGGGACGGCGGGCAGATCCGGCTCGGCGGCATGGTCTGCGAGGACATGTGGACCGGGGACGTCGCCGAGGGCCTCGAGGAGTCCGGCGCCGAGATCCTGATCGTGCCCAACGGCTCGCCCTTCGAGCACGACAAGCAGGACGTGCGCCTGAACCTCGCGGTCGCCCGGGTGACCGAGACCGGGCTGCCGCTGATCTACTGCAACCAGGTGGGCGGGCAGGACGAGCTGGTGTTCGACGGCGCCTCGTTCGTGCTGGGCGCCGACCGCCGCCTCGCGGCCCAGGCCAAGGCGTTCGAGGAGGACCTGCTGATCACCAGGTGGCGACGCGGCGAGGACGAGGTGTGGGCCTGCGCCCCGAGCCGGATCACGCCGCCGGTCGAGGGCCTGGAGGCGATCTACCGTGCGATGTGCCTGGGGCTGCGGGACTACGTCGACAAGAACCGCTTTCCCGGCGTGGTCCTCGGCCTCTCCGGCGGCATCGATTCGGCGCTCTCCGCCGCGGTCGCGGCCGATGCGCTCGGGCCCGAGCGGGTGCACGCGGTGATGATGCCCTCCCGCTACACTTCGGCTGCCAGCACCGAGGACGCCCAGGCGGTGGCCGATGCGCTGGGAATTCGCCTCGATGCCATCCCGATCGAGCCGGCGGTCGGCGCGTTTGGGGCCATGCTCGAGCCGATCTTCGCCGGCCGCCCTCCCGACATCACCGAGGAGAACATCCAGGCGCGGATTCGCGGCGTGATCCTGATGGCGATCTCCAACAAGCTGGGCTCGATGCTGCTGACCACCGGCAACAAGTCGGAGATGTCGGTCGGCTACGCCACGCTCTACGGCGACATGTGCGGCGGCTACTCGGTCCTGAAGGACGTGTACAAGACGACCGTGTTCGCGCTCGCGCGCTGGCGCAACCAGCACCTGCCGGCGCCCGCGCAGGGCCCCGTGGGCACAGTCATTCCGGAGCGGATCATCACCAAGCCGCCCTCGGCCGAGCTGCGTCCCGACCAGACCGACCAGGACAGCCTGCCGCCCTACGCCGAGCTGGATGCGATCCTCCAGGGGCTGGTCGAGCAGGACCTGTCGGCGCGCGAGCTGGTCGAGGCCGGGCACGATCCGGCGGTGGTCCGCCGGGTCTCGAACCTGCTCGACCTCGCGGAGTACAAGCGCCGCCAGGCGCCGCCCGGGGTCAAGATCACGCGCAAAGCCTTCGGCCGCGACCGCCGCTACCCGATCACCAACGCCTTTCGCAAGGTCGGGCTTTCCGGACAAGGCCGGGCCGGAGAGCGTCCCGATCCGGCTGCCGAGCGCGCCGCCGGACCCCGCCGTCCGTCGGATTCCCGCTGAGGGAGACCGATAGGGCGGATTGCCGCGACCGCACACGACGCGGCAGGCGATGGTCATGAGGCGGAGTGCGGAGTCAGCCGGCGGCGCGGCCCGGCAGGCTCGCCGCGAACACCGGCCATTCGTCGGGCACACCCTTGAGCGCGTGGGCGCCACGGTAGGCGAACACGATGCTGGCGCCCGCCACGAGGTCCTTGACCGTGCTGGAGACGAGGACCTCGCCCGGTTCCGCCAGAGCGGCGATCCGCGCCCCGATGTGCAGGGCGATGCCGGAGATCTCGTCCCCTTCCAGATGGCACTCGCCGGTATGCACGCCGGCGCGGATCTCGAGTCCGAGCGGACGGACGGCTTGGGCAGTCGCGAGCGCGCACCGAACCCCTCGCGCCGGGCCGTCGAAGCACGCCACGAAGCCGTCGCCCGTCGTGTTGACCTCCCGTCCGCGATGGCGCTCGATCTCGCCCCGAACGATCGTGTGGTGCCGGCTCAGAAGGTCACGCCAGAGCCGGTCGCCAAACGCGGTGGCGCGCTCGGTAGACCCGACGATGTCGGTGAACAGGATCGTGGTCAGCACCCGATCGATCTTTGGGGCCTGCCGGGTGCCGGTCAGGAACTCCTCGATCTCGTCCAGCACGGAATCCTGGTCTCCCGCCCAGAGCAGGTGGTCCTCGCCCTCGAGCGCGACGAACTTGGCGCCGGGGATGCGCTCGACGATGTAACGTCCCTCCTCGAAAGCGGCCCCGCGGTCGTGTCGGCGATGCATCACGAGCGTCGGCACGCGGATCGCCGGGAGAATGTCGCGCACGTCGATCTCGGTGTTGGTGCGGGCCAGCGTCACCGCCGCCCTCGGGCTCGCGCCCATGCGCAGGTAGGCACCAAACCAGTTCGTGAAGGAAGGATCGTTGGCGCGGCTCGGCGCCAGCACGCTGACGTCGAACGGCCCGCCCCACTGTTCCTCGATCTGGCGATACCAGCTCTGCCGCTCCTCCGGGGCGGGGGCCCAGGGGTAGTCCGGCGCCCAGATACGCCTGGCGAAGCAACCGAAGAGAACGAGCGCGGCCGTGCGCTCCGGGTAGGTGGCGGCGAACAGCATGCTCATGTTGCCGCCTTCCGACATGCCAAGGAGCGCCGCGCGCTCGGCCCCGACGGCGTCCATGACCGCGCGCACGTCATCCATCCGGTCCTCGAGCGTGGGGAACCCCACGTCACGGTCCGACATCCCAGTCCCGCGCTTGTCGAACAGGATAAGCCGCGAGCACGAGGCGAGGCGCTCGAAGAAGCGGACGACCGACGGCTCCTCCCACGTCATCTCGACGTTGGAGATCCAGCCTGGGACGTAGACCAGGTCGAGCGGCCCGTCACCGATCACCTGGTAGGCGATGCTAAGGTCGCCGCTCCTGGCGTATCGCGTGCGCGGCCTGGTCATGGCGCAGCGGGCAGTGAAGCGCAGCTCCTGTTTGGCGTGAACGCTGCGCTGGAGCTCGTTGGTATCCTCGGCACGGTCCGCTCACGGGCAGCGGCGGTAGTTGGCGCCGCGCAGCATGTTGTCCATGGTCGCGACCGCGCGAAAGCCGTCCGGCTCGAGGTCGAACAGCAAGGCCTTGGCGTAGAAGTACTGGTACTGACCGGCGAGGTTGCTCAAGGGATCGTCGAACTCGGTCGTGGGATCGTCGAAGAACGCGGGCGAGCTCACCATGTGCAGATCGAGGACATCCTCGACCAGGTGCCAGAAGCCGGTCGCCGTGGGCCGGCCGCCCCGCACGGCCTCGAACGTGCCGTCGGGATCGAAGGTGATGTGCTCGGTTTCAGGCGCTCCGCAGGCTTCGGCGCCGCCGATTGCCCAGGTCCCCGGCAGATAGTTCGCCGGCACCTCGTCCGACCAGGCCGCCCCGGCCAGCACCAAGGCGAAGGCTTGCACTCCCACAAAGGCGATCGTCCGCTCGAGCATTTCCGTTGTTCCTTGCTTGGGCTCGCGGTGCCACGGGCGACGACGAGCGCGCGGAGCATAGAGCAAGGCCAGGCTGGCATGAACCGGAAAATCTGCTACCAAGGACGGGTCAGCCGGATGCCGGCGCTTTCGCGGGAGGGACGACATTGAGGACCGTGCTCGCCAAGGGCCTGGTCGTGGCGACGGTGGCCGCGGCCGTGGGGATCGGTCTCGGCAGCCGGACAAGCCTCGCGCACAACGACTGGGGCCTGCCGCTGGTCGGCGGCCTGGTCGGCGGCTATGCCTTGTCCTCGATGATGCATCAGCGGCAGGAGCGGCCGCGGGAACGGGTGGTCGAGCGGCCGGTGTACGCCGCGCCGGCGCCGGTCTACGCCGCCCCGGCGGCGCCCGCCGCGCCCACGGCCGCCTCCATCGAGCAGCAGCTCAACGTCCTCGACCAGTTGGCCGCCAAGGGCTACATCACCCAGAGCGAGTACCAAGCCCGGCGCCAGGCGCTGCTCAATCAGCTCTAGGCTCGGCGTTGCCTCACCCGCCCCAGACGGCGCGCGCGGACTCGGCGGTCGGTCGCGCATCCGAAGGCGCGCGTCACGCCCTATTCGATGGCGAACACCATGGTGACGCTCGCGGAGACCTCGGTCTGACCCGGCGCAATCGGGACGTCGGCCGCCATCGCCTCGGCCCTCATCATCGGGCGTGGCGGGGCGTACGAGCCGCCCTCCTCGATCGAGATGATCTCGCCGAGCCTGACCCCGGCGGCCGCGGCGTAGCGCTCGGCCCTGGCGACGGCGTCGGCGACCGCGGCGTCCCGCGCCGCGCCCTGCAGCTGCTTGGGATCGGCGATCTCGAACCACGGCCCGTTGATGCTGTTGGCGCCGGCCCTCACCAGGGCGTCGAGGATCGCGCCGAGCCGGTCCAGATCGCGCACCTGCGCCGTGACCTGGTTCGACACCTGGTAGCCGACGATCCTGGGCGGCTCGACCGTGTCCGGGTCGGGCCGCCGCTGCTCGTAGAGCGGCGTCACCGAGAACTGCGAGGTCTGCACGTCTTCAGCGGCCAGCCCCGCTGCGCTCAGCTGCTCGAGCACGGCGTTCATGGCACGGGTGTTGTCCGCGAGCGCCGCGCTTGCGGTGTCCGCCTGGACCACGACGCCGGCCGCGATCACCGCCACGTCGGGGCGGGCGCTGGCCTCGCCGGTGCCGTTGACGACGATCCGGCGCGGCGCGGCCTCATCGGCGGCGGCGGGCGCGGCGCACAGGGTCATGACGGCGAGCGCGCCGAGCGCGAGCGATCTGAGCATGGCGGTCGTCACCTCCGGTCCGGGAACCGCAACACTATAGGCTCGGCCGCGCGCCGGCTAGCTTCTGCGGGCAGCCGCCGGCGCGCGATCGATCGGGGCCCTCGGGAACCGGAATGCTCACCGATCGTTTGTCGAATGGCCGACAGCAACACCCGCGGGACTTACGCCCGCGCCCGAGCGGGAGGAGGTTTCCTTGGAGTTCATCTTTGGCTTGATCGTGCTCGCCCTGGACATTTGGGCGATCGTCAACGTGATCGGCAGCGCGGCATCGACCGGCGCCAAGATCTTGTGGACGCTGTTGATCATCATCCTGCCGGTGATCGGGTTCATCATCTGGTTCTTCGCCGGCCCGCGCTCGCGCACCAGCCCGGCGTAGCCGAGCCGGCACGCCGATGGCGTCGCATTTCGAGGCGGTCATCGCCGGGCATCCTCGGGCTTGGCCCGGTCCTCGGGTCGGAGGGGGATGGGGCCCCTCTCTCCAACTCGATCCGAGGACACGGCAATCCACTGCTCGGTCCGCGCCTGGCCCATGCGGTGGCTGCGCGGGTCGAGCCCAGTGCTGTCCGGTTCATGGGGACCCGTGGCGCCTGCAATGAATGGCGGGGCCTCTCGTTGACGGGAGCGGGCGAGTCGAGACGGCGCCGATATCAACCTTTCGTTAACCCGTTCATGAGAAGGTGAGCTCATGCCGCAGGCCATGGTGGGAATCCGAGCGCCGGCCAGATTTTTGGCAGGGCGCACGGATTCCCAGCATCTCATGTTCGCGCGATGGTCGTCGAAATTGGTTAGCATGAGGTTAACCAGACAGTATTGGGCCAAGCCCGGGCACGACAGGGGAGGGATCGGTGCCGTAGCGCGCAGCGCTGCCATGGACCGCCGCCCGGACATCTGCTAGCGATCGTCGCGCGCAGGCGGGCGCTGGCCCAAATCCCATGCACCAGGCAGTGGCGCGGCCCATGACCGAGCGGATCCATCTCTACGACACCACCTTGCGCGACGGTGGGCAGACCCAGGGGATCGACTTCACCGCCACCGACAAGGTCGCGATCGCGGCCATGCTCGACCAGCTCGGCATCGACTACGTCGAGGGCGGCTGGCCGGGCGCCAATCCCACCGACGACGCGTTCTTCGCGGACCCGCCAGCGCTCGGGCACGCCAAGCTCGTGGCTTTCGGCATGACCCGGCGGGCCGGCCGCAGCGCCGCCAACGATCCGGGCCTGGCGCCTCTTTTCCGGAGCAGGGCCGACGCCATCACGCTGGTCGGCAAGGGCTCCGCCGCGCAGGTCGCCCTCGTGCTCGGGGTGCCGCTGGACGAGAACCTCCGCATGATCGAGGACAGCGTCGCCGAGGCGTGCCGGCGGGCGCCCGAGGTCATGTTCGACGCCGAGCACTTCTTCGACGGCTATCTGGCCGATCCGGCCTATGCGCTGGCCTGCCTCGAGGTGGCGCGCCAGGGCGGCGCCCGCTGGGTCGTGCTGTGCGACACCAACGGCGGGCGGCTGCCGCATGAGATCGGCACGGTCGTGGAGCGGATCGCGGCGGTGATCCCGCCGGACGCCCTCGGCATCCACACCCACAACGACACCGAGAACGCGGTCGCGGGCGCCATCGCCGCGGTGCGTGCCGGGGCGCGCCAGGTCCAGGGCACCTTGAACGGCCTGGGCGAGCGCTGCGGCAATGCCAACCTGGTCTCCCTGATTCCGACGCTGATGCTCAAGATGGGCTACGCGACCGGGGTCTCGGAAGCGGGGCTGCGCCACCTCACCGACACCTCGCGCGCCCTGGACGAGCGGCTCAACCGGATTCCCGACCGGCATGCCGCCTATGTCGGCGCCTGCGCCTTCACCCATAAGGCCGGCCTGCATGCCTCGGCGGTCGCCAAGGACCCGAGCAGCTACGAGCACGTGCCGCCGGAGGTGGTCGGCAACCGGCGCCACGTCGCGGTCTCGGACCAGGCGGGCCGCGCGAACCTGCTCATCCGCCTGGGCGAGATCGGGCTGGAGGTGCCGGGCGAGGCGGCGATCCGGGGGCTGCTCGTGGCGGTCAAGGAGCGCGAGGCCAGCGGCTATGCCTACGAAGGCGCCGAGGCGAGCTTCGAGCTGCTCGCGCGGCGCGCGCTCGGCCAGGTGCCGGACTATTTTCGTCTGATCAGCTTTCGGATCATCGACGAGCGCCGCTACAATGCCAGGAACGCGCTGGTCACCCTGTCGGAGGCGACCATCAAGGTCGAGGTCGGCGGCGCTTCGCGCATGATCGTCGCCGAGGGCAACGGTCCGGTGCACGCGCTGGACACCGCGCTGCGCCAGGCGCTGTCAGGGGCCTACCCGGCGCTCGAGCACATGCATCTGGCCGACTACAAGGTCCGCATCCTGACCCCGGAGGCGGGCACGGCGGCGGTCACCCGCGTGATCATCGAGAGCGCCGATGAGCGCGGGCGGCGCTGGTCGACCGTCGGGGTCTCGACCAACGTGATCGACGCCTCGTACGCCGCCTTGCACGACGCCATCACCTACGAGCTGTTCGTGGCAGGCGTCGAGGCGGCGCGCTGAATGGCCGAACCCGGCGCCAAGCCGCGCGGGCCGTCGGCGCCCGTGGTGATCCTGGTGCGCCCGCAACTGGGCGAGAACGTCGGCACGGCGGCGCGGGCGATGCTCAACTTCGGCCTGCGGGAGTTGCGGCTGGTCCGGCCGCGATGCGGCTGGCCCAACGTCAAGGCGCTGCAGGCGGCCTCGGGCGCGACCGAGGTCCTGAACCGGCTACGACTGTTCGATCGGGTGGCGGATGCCGCGAGCGACCTGCACCGCCTCTACGCCACCACCGCACGGCCGCGCGATCTTGCCAAGCCGGTGGTCACCGCGGCGCACGCGGCCCGCGGCGCTCGGGCGGCGCTCGCCGGCGGCGAGCAGGTCGGGTTCCTGTTCGGCCCCGAGCGGACCGGGCTCTCGAACGACGATCTGATCTACGCCGATGCCATCCTCAGCATCCCGGTCAATCCGGACTTCTTCTCGCTCAATCTCGCCCAAGCGGTGCTGCTGGTCGCTTACGAATGGTTCCAGTCGGCCGCGCGCGGCCCGGACCGCCGGGACATCGAGCCGACCGGTCGGCCGGCCACCAAGGGCGAGCTCGACCAGCTGCTCGAGCACCTGATCGCCGAGTTGGACGCGGTCGATTTCTTTCGGAGCGCCGATCGCCGCCAGAGCATGAGCCGCGCGTTGAAGCTGATCTTTGCGCGCGCCGACCTGCGCGAGTCGGACGTCCACCTGCTGCGCGGCGTGATCAAGGACCTCGCGCGCGGGGGACGTCTCCCGCGCGCCTGAGCCATGCAGTCGGATCTTGACCGGTTGCCCCCATGGGGTCATATGGCTCCGGAGGAGCCCGGAAATGGCTGAGGTGAAGATTCGCAAGCTCGACGACTGGGTCGTGGAATCGTTCCGTGCTCGAGCCAGGCGGGCAGGACGTTCGCTCGAGGCCGAGCTACGGCAGACCCTCACCGACGTCGCCCGCGCGCGCCGCGCCGAGCTGCTCGGCGAGATCAACGCCTTCCGGGACGAGCTCCGTGCACGCTATGGCGAGATGCCGGACTCGACCCCGTTGATCCGCGAGATCCGCGAGAAAGACCTCGGTTGATCGTGGTCGACGCCAGCGTGGCGGTGAAGTGGTTCGCGCCCGAGCCGGACGAGGCCGCGGCGAGAGCCGTGCTCGAGGATGCAAGGCCACTTGTGGCGCCGGCGCTCGCTCGGGTCGAGGTCGCCGCGGCGCTGGTCAAGAAGGCGCAACGCCGGGAGATGCCGGCTGAAGCATGCGCCAGGGCTCTCGAGCTGTGGCGGCGGTCGCTCGCCGCGGACCGCCCGGTGCTGGTCGCCGACGAGCTGGATCTCGAAACCGGCTGCAATCTGGCCTTGGACCTGGCGCACCCGCTGCCCGACTGCCTTTATCTCGCCCTTTCGATCCGGCTGGGCGTGCCGCTGGTCACCGCCGATCACCGCTTCGCCCGGCGCGCGGGCAGGAGCCATGCGACGGTTCAGCTCCTGTCGGCATTCCCGCCTGCGGGGCACTAGACCATTTTCCCCTTGGGTGGGCCGGTGCGAGCTGATCGAAAAATACGCTAGTACTTGCTAGCATAAATTAGAGATCCATGCTAGTGACCTTGGCATGGCGATTCGAGAGGCGCCGCCGATCGTAGGGTCGGCGCAGGAGCGGGCCACGCTGGCGAGCTTGGTCCGCTCGGGAACGACCGAACACCGTCTGGTCGAGCGGGCGCGGAT
>JBOHKK010000217.1:0-10683 GCA_050729115.1 Geminicoccaceae bacterium
CAGCCCGCCTGCGCCGGCGCTGCTCCGCCCGCAAGGCGGCCTTGCGCTGGACGAGGTGCTGAGGGGTAGCCAATTGCGATTGCTCTTTTGCGACCAGAGGCGGCGGAGGGCGCCGAGAAGCGGCACGGGGCCGCCACGGCCGTCGGTACCTGCTTTCCTCTGTGGCCTGCTGCGCAGGTGGGCGCCGTAATACCGAGGCCACGGCCCCGGCAGGGACAGCTCCCGTACAGAGAAACGTTGGCCCCAGGGTTTTCGAGGACCTAACGCACCGGGCAGCACCCGCGCAGGCTTAGTTAGGTCCTCTCGAGCTGCCCGGCAATAGCTTCGATGCGCTCTGCGACCTGCTCGAGCACCGCCGCGGCCTCACGCTCGCTGTCGCCGCCGCCCTGACCTTCGAGCGTCGCCCGCAGACGCTTGATCTCGTCGAACGCGTCGGACAGCTCGTCGGCGACCACGAGGCTCGCCATCAGCAGCAACCGGGCGTCGCCGATCTGCGACTGCCCCCGAGCGAGATCGGCGATCCGACGATCGACGTAGGAGGCGAGCTGCCGCACCCGGGCCTCCTCGCCTTCCCCGCACGAGACCTCATGGCGCCGGCCGTTGACCAGAATCTCGACCGTCGGCATGGGCTCAACCCTCCAGCAGGCGATCGATCTCGGCGATCGAGCCGTCGATCCGTTGGGCGACGTGGCTGGTCACCTCGCGAAGGTTGCGATGATCGCGCTGCATGTCACTGAGCGCCGCGCTCAGCCGATCGCACTCGCTGCGCAGCATGCCGACGTTCCGCACCAGATCGTCGCGCTCAGCCGTGAGTTGCTCGAGGACCTGCGGGTCACCCGATCCCGCGGCGGAGGGGGGGCGCATCAGGCGCCGCGCCACGGCAGCCTCGAGCCGTCTGAGGGCTTCGGCGAGATGCTGTTGAGCTGTCGCGAACTCCGACATGCCGGCGTGCCCTTCGCTCACGCAAAACAACCATTTAGCGAATACCCTTGGCACAGCGCCCGCACCCCGTCAACTCGCGCCTGACTGCCGCGGCCGCGCCGGCTATGCAGAATCGGGTTGATTTTTGTCGGGGATGAGACAGGTTTTCGCCAGCCTGCGGTCGGCTCGTCCCGCCGGTCGGCAGGGCGTCCCACCCGATCGAACGAGCCTGGCCGCAAGCCATGACCGCCGCTTCCCCACTCGAGCGCGGCTCGAGCGACGAGCCCAGCCACAACGACCTGGCCAATGCCATCCGCGCGCTGGCGATGGACGCGGTGGAGAAGGCGAAGTCCGGGCACCCCGGCATGCCCATGGGCATGGCGGACGTCGCCACCGTGCTGTTCGCGAACTTCCTGCGCTTCGATCCGCAGGCGCCGAAGTGGCCCGATCGCGACCGCTTCGTCCTGTCGGCCGGCCACGGCTCGATGTTGCTCTACGCGCTCCTGTACCTGACCGGCTATTCCGGGATCGATCTCGAGGAGATCAGGCGGTTTCGCCAGCTCGGCTCGAAGACCGCCGGCCATCCCGAGTTCGGGCACGCGCCGGGCATCGAGACCACCACCGGGCCGCTCGGCCAGGGGCTCGCCAATGCCGTCGGCATGGCGCTCGCGGAGCGCCATCTGCGCGCCCGCTTCGGCGCCGATCTGGTCGACCACCGGACCTACGTGATCGCCAGCGACGGCGACCTCATGGAGGGGATCAGCCACGAGGCCTGCTCGCTCGCCGGCCATCAGCGCCTCGACCGCCTGGTCGTGCTGTACGACGACAACCACGTCTCGATCGATGGCCCGACCTCGCTCGCCCTCTCCGACGATGTCCTGCGCCGGTTCGAGGCGTATCACTGGCGAGTCGCCGCGGTCGACGGCCATGACCCGGCAGCGGTCGAAACCGCGCTGGCGGACGCACAGGGCGCCGATCGGCCGACCCTGATCGCGTGCCGCACGACCATCGGCTACGGCGCGCCCAACAAGGCGGGCACCGCCGCGACTCACGGGGCGCCGCTCGGCGCCGACGAGGTGGCGGCGGCCCGACGCCAGCTCGGCTGGCCGTATCCGGCGTTCGAGATCCCGCAGGAGATCCTCGAGGTCTGGCGCGGCTTCGGCGCTCGCGGCGCCAGCACCCGCGCGTCCTGGGAAGAACGTCTGGCCGGCCGGTCGGCGGCGGACCGCGCCGAGTTCGAGCGGGTCCAGGCGGGCGAGCTGCCGGCCGGCCTCGAGAGCGTGCTCGGCGGACTCAAGCGGCGCCTCGCGGAGGAGCAGCCGAGCTGGGCGACCCGGAAGGCCAGTCAGGAGGCGCTCGCCGCCTTCACCGCGGCGATCCCGGAGATGATCGGCGGCTCGGCCGACCTCACCGGCTCCGTCAACACCAAGACGGCTGCGACCGAGCCTCTCACGCCCGCCACGCCCGGTGGCCGCTACCTCCATTTCGGGGTGCGCGAGCACGCCATGGCGGCGGCCATGAACGGCATGGCGCTGCACCGCGGCGTGATCCCCTACGGCGGCACCTTCCTGATCTTCTCCGACTATTGCCGACCGGCGATCCGGCTTGCCGCCCTGATGGGCCAGCGGGTGATCTTCGTGCTGACCCACGATTCGATCGGGCTCGGCGAGGACGGTCCGACCCATCAGCCGATCGAGCATCTCGCGGCGCTGCGGGCGATCCCCCATCTGCACGTCATGCGACCGGCCGACGCGACGGAGACCGCGGAGTGCTGGGCGCTCGCGCTTGCCCGGGACGACGGCCCGTCGGCGCTGGCGCTGTCCCGGCAGAACGTGCCGGCGGTGCGCACCGCATTCGACGACGCCAACCGGTGCGCCCGCGGCGCCTATGTCCTGGCGGAGGCCGAGGGCCGCCGGCTGGTGAGCCTGCTCGCGACCGGCTCGGAGGTCGCGCTCGCCCTCGAGGCCCGCAAGCGGCTCCAGGCCGAGGGCGTCGGCTGCGCCGTCGTCTCGATGCCCTGCTTCGAGCTGTTCGACCGGCAGGACCAGGCCTATCGCAACGAGGTGCTGGGCCCCGGCCTGCGCGTCGCGATCGAGGCGGCCTCGCCGTTCGGTTGGACCCGCTACGTCCGGTCCGAAGACGACGTGATCGGCATGCGCGGGTTCGGAGCGTCGGCGCCGGCCAAGGAACTGTACGAACACTTCGGCATTACCCCGGAGCGCGTCGTCGATCTGGTGCGCCGGCGCCTGTGATACGATATCGGGGACGCCGGCGTCCCGATGTCGCCGCCTGCTGAGGAGGGGAACTCGTGAGTGTCCGTATCGCCATCAACGGCTTCGGCCGGATCGGCCGGCTCGTGCTGCGCGCCGTGGCCGAGACCAAGCGCAGCGACGTCCAGGTAGTCGCGGTCAACGACCTGGCCCCGCCGGAAACCAACGCGCATCTGCTCCGCTACGACTCGGTGCACGGCCGCTTCCCGGGCCGGGTCCAGCTCGAGGGCGACCAGATGGACTGCGGCACGGGGCCGATCAAGGTTCTGGCGGAGCGCGACATCGCCAAGCTGCCCTGGCGCCAGCTCGGGGTCGACGTGGTGCTCGAGTGCACCGGCATCTTCACCAAGCGCGATGCCGCGGCGAGGCATCTCGATGCCGGCGCCGGGCGCGTGCTGGTGTCGGCGCCGGCCGAGGGCGCCGACATCACCGTCTGCTACAAGGTCAACCACGACCAGCTGCGGCCCGAGCACACCGTGATCTCGAACGCGTCCTGCACCACCAACTGCCTGGCGCCGGTCGCCAAGGTCATGCACGACGCGATCGGCATCGAGCGCGGCCACATGACCACGATCCACTCGTTCACCAACGATCAGCACCTGCTGGACGTGTTCCACAAGGACCTGCACCGGGCGCGCTCGGCGACCATGTCGATGATTCCGACCTCGACCGGCGCGGCGCGCGCGGTCGGCTCGGTCCTGCCCGAGCTCAAGGGCAAGCTCGACGGGGTGGCGTTCCGGGTGCCGACGCCGAACGTCTCGGTGGTCGACTTCACCTTCGTACCCAAGCGGCCGACCTCGGCCGACGAGGTCAACCAGGCCATCAGGGCCGCAGCCGACGGGCCGATGCAGGGCGTGCTCGGCTACCACCTCGAGCCGCTGGTCTCGGTCGACTTCAATCACGACAGCCACAGCTCGACCGTCGATCTCGCCGCGACCAAGGTGCTGGAGGGGCAGCTGGTCCGGGTCGCCTCGTGGTACGACAACGAATGGGGCTTCTCCTGCCGGATGGCCGACGTCGCGGCGCTCGTCGGCAACCTCTGAGGCGAAGATGCCGGGCAGAGACTTGCGCACCCTCGACGATCTGGAGGTGGCCGGGCGGACGGTCCTGGTCCGGCTCGACCTGAACGTGCCGATGCAGGACGGCGAGGTGAGCGACGCGACCCGGATCGAGCGCTCGGTCCCGACCGTCAAGGAGCTGTTGGGCAAGGGCACCAAGGTCGTCGTCCTTGCTCACTTCGGCCGGCCCAAGGGCAAGCGCGAGGCCGCGATGTCGCTCGCCCCCCTGGCGGCGCCGCTCGGGCAGGCGCTCGGCGGCATGGACGTGGCCTTCGCCGAGGACTGCATCGGCGAACCGGCGAAGCGGGCGGTCGCGGCGCTGCAGCCCGGCCACGTGCTGCTGCTCGAGAACCTGCGCTTCCATCCCGGCGAGGAGAAGAACGATCCGGACTTCGCCGATGCGCTCGCCAGCCTCGGCGAGATCTACGTCGACGATGCGTTCTCGGCCGCGCATCGCGCCCATGCCTCGATCACCGGCATTGCCGAGCGCCTGCCGGCCGCCGCCGGGCGCCTGATGCAGGCGGAGGTCGAGGCGCTCACCCGCGCTCTCGAGGACCCTGAGCGCCCGCTCGCCGCGCTGGTCGGCGGCGCCAAGGTTTCGACCAAGCTGGAGCTGCTCGGCAATCTGGTCGACAAGGTCGACCTCCTGGTGCTGGGCGGCGGCATGGCCAACACCTTCCTGCTCGCCCGAGGCGTGGCGGTGGGCAGATCGCTGTGCGAGCGGGACATGACCGATACCGCGCGCGAGATCATGGCCAAGGCGGATGGCAAGGGCTGCGCGATCGTGCTGCCGACCGACGGCCGGATCGCCAAGGAGCTCGAGCCCGGCGCGGCCTCCGAGGTGGTCGCGATCGATCAGGTGCCCGACGACGCCATGATCCTGGATGTCGGCCCACGCAGCGTCGAGCTGATCCAAAAGCACGTGGCGGAGAGCCGGACCGTGGTCTGGAACGGGCCGCTCGGTGCCTTCGAGATCCCGCCGTTCGATGCCGGCACCAGCGAGGTGGCGCGCGAGGTCGCGGCGCTGACGCAGGCCGGCGTGCTGATGAGCGTCGCGGGCGGTGGCGACACACTGGCCGCGCTGGCCGAGGCGGGCGTGCTCGAGCAATTCTCCTACGTTTCCACCGCGGGCGGCGCCTTCCTCGAATGGCTGGAAGGCAAGGAGCTGCCGGGCGTCGCGGTCCTGCGGCACAACGCATAGCGGTCTGCTCGCGTTTGGCCGGCCGCCGGATCAGTTGGTCGTATCGAAGCGATTTTGTCTGCCGTCCCCGGGCTCGAGCTACGGAAGCGAGGCTTGCGCGCCCGGCGTGGCCCGTGATCGGCACCTGCTCGGGCGGGTCCCCCCGCCGTTCCCATGCGCGCAAGTTGACCGGCCGACACCACCCGATGCCACAGCTCCCTTTCCCGATCTGCGCGGTTCCAGCGAGCGTCTTTGCGGTCTGCTCGACTCGGCGCTCGCTGTCTTGCTACCTTGGCGGCGCCCCAGATCGCGGAAGTTCCCGCAGCGGTGGGAGGGTGCGCCGTGACGCTTGCTGAGGTCAGCCTCGACGACAAGTACGCCAAGGAGTCGGGCCGGATCTACCTGACCGGGATCCAGGCGCTGGTCCGCCTGCCGCTGCTGCAGCGCGCGCGCGACGTCGCCGCCGGTCACGACACCGCGGGCTACGTCAGCGGCTATCGCGGCTCGCCACTCGGCGGCCTCGATCAGCAGCTGATGGCGGCCAGGCGCTTCCTCGAGAAGCACCAGATCGTGTTCCAGCCCGGGGTCAACGAGGACCTCGCCGCGACCGCGCTCTGGGGCACCCAGCAGGCCGGGCTGCACGGCGAGGGGCGCTTCGATGGCGTGTTCGGCATGTGGTACGGCAAGGGGCCGGGGGTCGATCGCACCGGCGATGCCTTCCGCCACGCCAACCTCGCCGGCACCGCACCCCTTGGCGGCGTGCTCGTGCTGATGGGCGACGACCACACCTGCGAATCGTCGACCACGGCGCACCAGAGCGAGTTCGCCATGGTCGACGCCATGATCCCGGTGGTGAACCCGGCGGGCGTCGCCGAGTTCCTGCAGTTCGGACTCCTCGGTTTTGCGCTCTCGCGCTACAGCGGCTGCTGGATCGGCCTCAAGTGCATGCACGACACGGTCAACACCGCGGCCTCGATCGAGCTGGATCCCGCGCGCGTCGCGATTCGCGCCCCGGACGACTTCGAGCTGCCGCAAGGCGGCCTCAACATCCGCTGGCCCGATGCCCCGCTCGCCCAGGAGGAGCGGCTGCACCGGTTCAAGCTGGCCGCGGCACGCGCGTTTGCCCGGGCCAACGCCTTCGACCGGCTGGTGCTCGACAGCCGGAGCGCCCGCCTCGGCATCGTCTCGACCGGCAAGTCGTATCTGGACGTGCGCCAGGCCCTCGACGACCTCGGCATCGACCAGGAGCTCGCCGCCCGCCTCGGTCTGCGGGTCCTCAAGCTCGGCCTGGTCTGGCCGCTCGAGCCCGAGCGCCTGCGCGCGTTCGCGGCCGGTCTCGAGCAGATCGTCGTGGTCGAGGAGAAGCGGGCGCTGATCGAGACCCAGCTGAAGGAGCTGCTGTACGGCCGCGCCGGCGCGCCGCAGATCGTGGGCAAGCAGGACGAGGCCGGCGCACCCCTGTTCGCCTCGCACGGCGCGCTCTCGAGCAATCAGGTGGCGCTTGCGCTCGCCGAGCGCATCCTGAAGCTCGATGCCAACGATACGGTCGTCGCGCACCTCGCCGAGCTGCGCCGGCGCCACGACGCCGAGCAGGGTCTCGCGAGCCCGATGGTGCGCACCCCGTACTTCTGCTCCGGCTGCCCGCACAACACCTCGACCCGGGTGCCCGACGGCAGCATCGCCCGGGCGGGCATCGGCTGCCATTACATGGCCCAGTGGATGGACCGCGACACCATGGGCTACACCCAGATGGGCGGCGAGGGCGCGAACTGGGTGGGCGAGGCGCCGTTCTCGACGCGTGCGCACGTGTTCCAGAACCTCGGCGACGGCACCTACTTCCACTCCGGCAGCCTGGGCATCCGGGCTGCGGTCGCGGCCGGCGTCAACATCACCTTCAAGATCCTCTACAACGACGCCGTGGCGATGACCGGCGGCCAGAGCGTCGACGGCCCGCTGTCGGTCCCGCAGATCACCCGCGAGGTCCTGGCCGAAGGCGCCAAGCAGGTGATTGTGGTGAGCGACGAGCCGGACAAATACCCGCTCAATGCAGGATTTCCGCCGGGCGTGACCATCCGCCATCGCGACGAGCTCGACGAGGTGCAGCGGGAGCTGCGCGAGATCGAGGGCACCACGGTCCTGGTCTACGACCAGACCTGCGCCGCCGAGAAGCGCCGCCGCCGCAAGCGCGGGCACATGATCGATCCGGCGAAGCGCGTGGTGATCAACGAGCTGGTGTGCGAAGGCTGCGGCGACTGCGGCCTCGCCTCCAACTGCGTCTCAATCGTGCCGGTGGAGACCGAGTTCGGGCGCAAGCGTCAGATCGACCAGTCCAGCTGCAACAAGGACTACTCCTGCCTGAACGGCTTCTGCCCGAGCTTCGTCACGGTCGAGGGCGCGGCGTTGCGCAAGCCAACGCCCGCAGCCGCGGCCGAGGACGATCTGGGACCGTTGCCGGAGCCCGAGCTGCCGGCGCTCGACCGAGGCTACGGCATCGTGGTCGGCGGCGTCGGCGGCACCGGGGTGGTGACGATCGGTCAGCTGCTCGGCATGGCGGCGCACCTCGAGGGCAAGGGCGCCGCGGTGCTCGAGATGACCGGCCTCGCGCAAAAGGGCGGGGCGGTGATGAGCCATCTGCGCATCGCGCCGCGCCCGGAGGACATCCAGACGGTGCGCATCGCCCCCGGCGGCGCACGCCTGCTGCTGGGTTGCGACCTGGTGGTCGCGGGCGGCAAGGAGGCGCTGATCACGCTCGCGCCCGGGCGGGGTCACGCGGTGGTCAACGCCCACGAGATGATGACCGGCGACTTCGCCCGCCAGGCCGATTTCAGCCTACCGGCCGAGGCCTTGAAACGGGCGATCCTCGAGGTCGCCGGCGAGCGCGCGACCATCGTCGAGGGCACGCGGCTCGCCACGGCGCTCCTCGGCGATGCGATCGCCACCAACCTGTTCATGGTCGGGGTGGCGTACCAGAAGGGCCTGCTGCCGCTATCGGCCGCCGCGATCGAGCGCGCGATCGAGCTGAACCGCGTCGCAGTCGAGATGAACACGCGCGCGTTCCGCTGGGGCCGGCGCGCCGCCCACGATCCGGAGGTGGTCGAGGCGCGGGCCGCGCCGGCATCGGGATCGCTCGAGCATCGCGCGCGCTCGACCAGCCTGGACGAGGTGATCGAGCGCCGCATCGAGTACCTCACCGAGTATCAGGACGCGGCGTATGCCGGGCGTTACCGGAACCTGGTCGAGCGGGTCCGTCAGGTCGAAGGACAGCGGGTCAAGGGCCGCGCCGATCTCACCGAGGCGGTCGCCCGCTACCATTTCAAGCTGCTCGCCTACAAGGACGAGTACGAGGTGGCGCGGCTCCATACCAACGGCGCGTTTCTCGATCAGCTGCGGCGCCAGTTCGAAGGCCGGCCGAGGCTCGAGGTTCACCTGGCGCCGCCGCTGCTGGCGCAGCGCGACCCGCATACCGGGCATCTGAGGAAGCGGGCGTACGGCCCCTGGGTGCTGACTGCGATGCGCTACCTCGCCCATGGCAAGCGGCTGCGCGGCACCCCGCTCGATCCGTTTGGCTACAGCGCCGAGCGGCGACTGGAACGGCGCCTGATCGCCGACTACGAGGCGGTCGTCGAGGAAGTGTTGACCCAGTTGGGCCCGGCCAATCACGAGATCGCGGTGGCGCTCGCCCGGTTGCCGGAGCAGATCCGCGGCTTCGGTCACGTCAAGGAGCGCCATCTCGAGGAGGCCAAGCGGCAAGAGAGCGCGCTGCTTGCGGCATTGCGCGCGCCGCCGGCCCGACTGAGCGCGGCGGAATGATCGGCGAGCGCCAGGCGATCTCGAAGCGCGGCAGCCCGAGCAGGCGGTCGCCCTGCAGGAAACGGCCGACCACGATCGCGTAGCCGATCATCAGGACGACGTGGTGCGCCCAGCCGGCGCCGGTGGTGCAGAGCGCGATCAGCAGGCTCAGCATGAGCAGGCCGATCACGTGCCGCCTGAGCACGAGATGTTGCGCCGCCTTGAGCAGGTAGGCGGCGTTGCACGCGATCCCGAGCAGGCCGAAGTAGAACACGACCATGAGCAGCGTGTTGTCGATGTTGGTCTGCGAGCCCTGCTCCCAATTGATGTAGTAGTGCCGGCTGGCGATGAACTCGGTCTGGCCCAGCGGATGGCCGAACGGAAAGCGCTCGAGCGACTCGCTGATCAGACGATAGGGCGCGGTCAGACGGAAGTAGATCGACGTGCCGGGCGTCTCCAGGTGGGCGAAGCGGGACAGGATGCCGAGCTGGTGCGCCTGGTAGAGCGTGGCGCCGATGCCGAGTGCGGCGATCAGCCCGGCGATCGCTTTGAACCTGCGGCGGTCGCGCACCAGCAACAGGTAGGCCAACCAGACCAGCGCGGGGCCGAGGATGCCGGTCAGGCTGAGCGTCGCCATCGCCGCGAGCGTGCACAGCGCCGCGGTGAGCGCGCCGAGGACGGGGTGCAAGGGGCGCGCGGCGAGCGCCAGCGTCACGGCGAAGCTCATGAACCAGCCGGCGACCGAGGGCTCCGCGTAGAACCCGTTGGCGCGAGGCAGGGCGGCGGCTGGCGAAGGCGCGTAGATCTCGCCGCCCGGCCCGAGGGGAGAGAAGTCGCCGAGCAGCGCCGCCAGCCGGAAGTCCCGTAGCAGATTGAAGCTGGTCGCCTGGGCGATGATCACCAGCGCCGCCACGGCGGCCGCCACGCAGAACACGGCGAGCGAGCGGCCGATCTCGCGCCCCTGGCCGAGCCGGACGTTGAGGCAGATCAGGACCGTGAGGACGAGATTGGCGACATGGGCGAAGCTGCGCCCGAATTCCGCGGGATCGCGCGCGACCAGGCCGGCGGTCAGGCCGTAGGCGAGGACCACGAGCGCGACCATGATCTGCCAGTCGGGCGGCCGATTGAGCCAGTAGAACGTGACCAGGTAGAGCTGCAGCAGATGGCAGGCCATCACCGCGACGGTGAGGGAGAAATCGCCGATCGCGGCGAGCGTCAGCTGCATGAGGACCAGCGCGATCGGCCACAGCCAGATCACCGGCCAGTATTCGAACGCCAGCTTGAGGTCGCCGCCGCTGCCGCTTCCGTTCATCCGCGCCGCAGGTGCGCCGGCGTCTGCGCGACCAACGGATCGATCACAGGCGCGAGATGCCTCGCCTCGCTGCGGCGGGGGCCGGAGCGTTGCCGCGAGACCAGCCAGGCCAACCAATGCTCGTAGCGGGCAATGATCGCGTCCCGCTGGAGA
>JBOHKK010000218.1:0-10679 GCA_050729115.1 Geminicoccaceae bacterium
CCTCCCAACCGCCCCAAGGGTACCATCGGTGGGTGGTTGGGAGGGGGAGCGGGCCGGGGCCGCGGGTCCACCCAAGGGGAAAATGGTCTAGTATCCACTATCGGAAAAGTAGGTCAGGGGTGTCTCGTCATTGCGAGCGCCCGAAGGGAGCGAAGCAATCCAGGGGAATGCCGGACTTGTCTGGATCGCCACGACCGCGTCGCGGTCTCGCGATGACGGGGCGGTATGGAGCACGAACTTATGGTTGCTGGCACTAGGGCATCGTGGACCGGGATCGAAAGATACGGATTCCGTTCATCATTGGATCTCAGCGGCTGGGCGCGGCCGGCGGTCGCCAGCCCGCGCCAGCACCTTCCGCTACGAGACACGACCCCCTCCCGCACCGCCAACGCCACTTGACTGATGACGGCGGCTGAGGTAGTATTATAGTACGCAATGATTTGTATTTTAGAAGACGTCGCTTGGCCAAAATAGGAGGGCAGCGAGATGGATCAGGCCCGTCACATTCATCGCAGGCTTCTGGCGACGCTCCTGGCCGCGCTGGCGCTTGCCGTTCATCCCCTGGCGGCCCAAGCGCCCGACGAGGACGTATTCATAGAGGAAAGTGTGGACGAGGCGCTTCTGCCGCTCACCGCGCGGGAGATACGTCAGGCGGTCAGCGCGCTCCAAAGAGATGTCGGGGTTGGCGATCAACGAGTCCTGACCGTCTCCGTGGATCGGCACGAGGAAGACGAAGATGCGCCCGCGGACCAGCGACGTGCCGACGTCATCCTCTACAACTACGACACCAATGAGACCATCGCGGCCGTCGTGACCCTGGACCCCAGGCCGCAGGTCGAGGAACTCATGGTCACCCCGGACCAGGCGCCGGGTTTGGGCACCGAGGAGGTGGAGGAGGCGCGGCAACTGGCGCTGGCCGACCCGACCGTGCAGGCGGAGCTGAGAGCCAACGACCTGACCGGGCGCGAGCGCGAGCTCATCATCACGCACATACGGTTCCAGACTCAGGTGCCCGACGATCCCTGTTCGACCGACCGCTGTGTCTTGTTGTTCTTCAACACGCCCGAGGCCGTCCTCGATATCGAGCCGGTCGTGAACCTGACCACCGGGGAAGTAGCGATTCAATAAAGCTGGTGCTGCTCGCCGGATCCAGCGTGTCGGCGGCAAGGCGAGTGGGCCCGATATTTCAGCGAGAGGGAAAGCGCCATGATATCTCTACGATCACGATTCTCGACCCGGGCCGGTTCCCTGATCGGGGCCGCAGGCCCGGTCTTTCTTCTCTTCATGGGAACCACGAGCTCTTCCGTGGCCCAGACTGCCTGCGAAACCATGAACTTCATGGCCGGGACGGCGTGGACCCTCTGTTGGGAGCTGCGCGAGCACGAAGGGCTCATCATACGGGACGCTGACTACCGGGACAACGGAGGCGTCTCGAGGCAGGTGCTGTCTCGTGGCAGCATCGCGGAGGTGCACGTCCCGTATCATCCTGGCGAGCCGCGTTTTCTCGACCTCACATTCTCCACTGCGGGGCTCGGCGCCAATGCCCTGGACCTGGCCGGGAGCGAATGCGATGGCGTGCTCGTGGATCCAAAGGTCTGCAGGGAAATTCACGACCGCGGCTATGCGTGGAAGTTCGACGATTTGTTCCAGATAGGGCAGGAGGTCACCTACTGGATCAGCTCACAGCTCGGCAACTACACCTACATCACCAGGTGGACGTTTCGCGACGATGGATCATTCCATCCGGAGATTGGTTTTACCGGCCGCCTCCAAATCCGTCGGAGTGGCTCCGCCTATGCCCGATTCGGAAGCCGTGTCAATCCCCAGCCTGATTCGCCTCCGGTGTTCGGCATCAACCACATGCACAACGTCTACTGGAGGCTGGACCTCGACATCGCCGGGGCCGGCAATGACGCCGTCAACAGGATCACCCAGGTGCAGCATACGGGCTCCAGTCCCGCGGGCGTGGACTGCGCGATCGCAGGCACATGCTATATCAACCGGCATACACGGGTGGAAACCGAGGTCGTCGAGCGGCTGGCACCGTTCCAGACCTGGCACCAGATCGACCGCGGGACATCCAATGCGGACGGCCGCCGCATCGGCTACGAGATCATCCCGGAGGGCAATCAGCTCTGGACCGGTCCGAGGACGGGTCCGAGCCCGGAGCCCTGGTCAGCGGGTGAGCTCTTCGTGACGCGCCGCGATAGTTGCGAGCTGTTCGCCGTGAACAACAACAGCGCAGTCAATCCGGGCTGCGGCAGCTCGGCGCCCCACGTGCGGGCCATGGTGAACGGGCAGGCCATCGATGGCGCCAATATTGTCCTTTGGTACAACGCGCATTTCCAGCACGTCGTCCGCGATGAGGACGAGCCGAACATGGCGGTCGAGCACGTGGGGCTGGAGCTCCAGCCGCGAAGCTGGCGTGTGGTCAACACGCTGGAGTAGCGGGGACGCGGCCTCTCACGCGCCCAGGCGCAGGAGCAGAAGCGAGGCGGAGCCTCGCGCCACCCAGAGAAGTGCCAGATCCCGGCGACCGTGGGATTCGGGGTCGCAACCTGCATTACGCACTTTGCCGGTTCAGAAGTGCGGCTGATTGGGCCTTCGGGCCGCGGGAGGTTTGGATGCACGACGTGACCGCCTCGAGATCTGACCTCCTCGAGCCGGAGATCGCGATCGGGCCGGGAGCACGCGTCTCGGCGGCGATGTCTCTAGTTTCGCCTCCACCACGTCTGAACCGCGCGCCGGAGCGAGTAGCGGCAGCCGCCCGGCTCAGCGCCGCGGCTCCCGGTGCGCGAGCAGGTCTGCCAGCTCCTCGACCAGGCCGACCTGCGCGGCAAGGAGCTTTTCCTTTGCCGCCGCGAGCGGGAACCACCCGGCGCGGTCGACCTCGGGAAATTCCTGCTGCCGCCCCGAGCGCGGCGGCCATTCCATGACGAAGCTGTTGCTGCGGATCGCCTCCGGGTCGCAGTCGCCCTCGAACGCGAAGGCGCGCACGATCTTGCCGCTGCGCTGGCGAAGCGGGGCCAGCGCGATGAACTCACCCTCGGGCAGAATTCCGGTCTCCTCGGCGAACTCCCGGCGCGCGGCGACGAGCGGATCCTCGCCCGGCTGGTATTCGCCCTTGGGGATCGACCAGGCGCCCTGATCCTTCTTCGCCCAGAACGGCCCGCCCGGATGCACCAGGAACACCTCGAGCGCGCCCGCCCGCCGGCGAAACATCACGAGACCCGCGCTCTGCTTGGGCATCGCCCGCTCCTAATACCGGCCCTGCGAGAGCCTGACCTTCGCGGTCGGTATCGCGCGCGGGGTTGGTTGGTCGGCCGCGCGCCCCAAGAGAAGCATGATGCCCGGCAAACAAAGGTTCGGACTTTGTGAGCCGGGTATAACAGGTTGCGGCGACATTGGCCGAGCGGCCCCGTCTGGGCAAGATCCCCAGCTTGAGGCAGAATCCGAAGACATGCGCGTCGACCTGTTCGACTTCGACCTGCCGGCCGATCTGATCGCGCAGCATCCGGTGCGGCCGCGCGACGCCGCCCGGCTCCTGGCGGTCGCGGCGGGCGCCCTCGAGGATCGCCGCGTCGGCGATCTGCCGGAGCTGCTGCGACCGCGCGATCTGCTGGTATTCAACGACACCCGGGTGATCCCCGCCCGGCTCTTCGGCCGGCGCGGCGACGCCGACGTCGAGATCACCCTGCACCAGCCCGTAGGCGGTGCCGAGGTGGCCAGCCGCGATGCCGAGGCCTGTGCCGGCGAGGCTCGGCCGGAGCGCGCTGCGCTCTGGCGGGCGTTCGCCCGGCCGGCGCGCCGATGTCGGGTCGGCGACCGGCTGGCGTTCGGCGCGGAGTTCGGCGCCGAGGTGCTGGCCAAAGGCGAGGGGGGCGAGATCACGCTCGGCTTCGCCTGTACGCCGGGGCAGTTGCTGGACCGGCTCGGGGCGTACGGCCAGATGCCGTTGCCGCCCTACATCAAGCGGGCGCCGGAGGGGGATCCGCGCGATCGCGCCGACTATCAGACCATGTTCGCGCTGCGTTCGGGCGCGATCGCGGCGCCGACCGCGGCCCTGCACTTCACGCCGCGGCTGCTGGCGGCCCTTAAGGAACGCGGGATCGACCACGCCTTCGTCACCCTGCACGTCGGCGCCGGCACCTTTCTGCCGGTCAAGGTCGCGGATACCGGCGCCCACCGCATGCACGCCGAATGGTACGAGGTGCCGGGCGAGACCGCCCGGCGCGTCGCCGCCGCGCGCGCCGCGGGCGGCCGGATCGTCGCGGTCGGGACCACGGTGCTGCGCACGCTCGAGACCGTCGCCGACGCCGAAGGCCGGCTGCGGGCCGGTCGCGGCGAGACCCGCCTGTTCATCACGCCCGGCTACCGTTTCCGGCTGGTCGACCTGCTGCTCACCAACTTCCACCTGCCGCGCTCGACCCTGCTCATGCTGGTGGCGGCGTTCGCGGGCCTTCCCCGGATGCGGGCCGCCTACGCCCACGCGATCGATCACGGCTACCGGTTCTATTCCTACGGCGATGCCTGCCTGCTCGAGCGCGCCGACGGCAACCGCTGACGGGTTGCGACTGCCACGCGCCCCTTGAACGGCGCCTCCAGGCCCTTGCCCGCGCTCGCCGGACGCGGGCATGATGACCGGCAGGCGCGAGTTCGCCCATGAGGGCGCGGGAGGGGATTCGATGGCGGCCACGCACCACGAGCTTGCGGCCTCGGTCGCGACCTGCCACTGGGGCAGCTTCGATGCGGCGCTGGCGCCGGCCCTGACGATCCGCCCGGGCGATGTGATGACGCTGCACACCGTGAGCGGCGGGCCGGACGTGCTGCCCGGCCCCGGGTTCGCCGTGCCGCCGGAGATGGCCTCGATCCATGACCAGCTGCGGCCCGATCCCGGCCCGCACATCCTGACCGGCCCGATCGCGATCGCGGGGGCGCTGCCGGGCGACGTGCTGGAGGTCCGGATTCTCGAGGTCCTGCTGCGTCAGGACTGGGGCTGGACGCGCGTCCGTCCGCTTTGGGGCGCGCTGCCGGAGGATTTCCCCGTGATGCGGCTGATGCATACCGCGCTCGATCGGGCGCGCGGCATCGGCCGGCTGCCCTGGGGCACCGAGCTGCCGCTGAAGCCGTTCTTCGGCGTCATGGGCGTCGCCCCGCCGGCGGCGTGGGGCCGGCTCAGCACCATCCAGCCGCGGGCGCACGGCGGCAACCTGGACAACAAGGAGCTGGTCGCAGGCACGCGGCTCTACCTGCCGGTCTGGCACGAGGGCGCGTCGTTCTCGGCGGGCGACGGCCACGCCGTTCAGGGCGACGGCGAGGTCTGCGTCACCGCGATCGAGACCGCGCTGACCGGCACCTTCGAGTTCCATCTGCGGCGCGACATGGGCACCCTGCGCTTCCCGCAGGCCGAGACGGCGGAGGCGCACATCACCATGGCGGCGCACGCCGACCTCGACGATGCCGCCAAGGACGCGCTGAGAGACATGATCGCGCTGATCCAGCGGCGCACCGACCTGGACGCCACCGAGGCGTACATGCTGTGCAGCCTGGCGGCGGATGTGCGGGTGACGCAGCTGGTCAACGAGCAGAAAGGGTGCCACGTCGTGCTGCCGAAGTCGGCGCTCGGTTGAGACCGGGCGGAGGCGGCGCGCGCGAGCGCCGTCAAGGGCGCTGGTGCGTCTTCGGAAGGGCGTCGCGGACGACCTGGAATCCCGGCGGGCAAGGAGCGGGCAAGGGGGCAAAACTGGACTGACAGCCGCAGTTCCGGATAAATACCTGGTTCGGGGTTCGACCGCCGCTCTTTCGGAGCGTCGTGTGCCGTCGAGCCGATCGCAGCGCTCGAGAACCTTACGAGCCACCACCAAGGGAGGCGTATCGTGAAAGGACGAAATATTGCCGCGGCGGCGGCTGCGCTGGTCGCGGCCGGCCCCACGCTGGCCCAGGACAGGCAGGACATCGCCTGGGGCGGCTCCAACCCTGGCGGCGTCATGTACTACATGGTCGGCGTCGCCGGCACCGAGATCTCCAACCAGTTTCCGGACATCAACGTCACCCAGGTGACCACGGGCGGGTCGACCGAGAACGCCAAGCGGCTGATCAAGGGCGAGCTCGACATGGGCATCGTCTACGGCTCGCACGTCTACATGGGGCAGCGTCAGGAGGGGCCGTTCGAGGGTGACGCCAAGGCCGACATGTTCCGCGGCGTCGCCAAGGCATACGAGGGTCCGACCTATTTCGTGACGCTTGCCGACTCGGACATCGAGAGCCTCGAGGATCTGGCGGACAAGAACGTGGCGCTCGGCCCACCCGGCTCGGGCACCGTGTTCAACTGCACCAACATTCTGAGCGCCCTCGGGATCCTGGATTCGATCGAGCCGCAGATGATGACCTTCGCCGATGCCGGCCGGGCGCTGGGCAATGGTCAGATCGACGCGTTCTGCCAGTCGTCGGCGCCGGCCGCCGCGGTCACGGAGCTTGCCGAGACCCAGGGCGTCAAAATCCTGCCGTATGAGGGCGAGCAGATGGCGCAGATCACCGGGGCATATCCGTTCTACCATTCGGGCACGATGCCCGCCGACATGTATCAGGGCGTGCCGGCCACCGAGCTGCCCTACACCACGGTGTATTGGGTCGCGCACGAGCGCGTGCCCGCCGACACGATCCAGCAGATCCTCGCGTACGTGTACCAGCCCGAGGTCATGAAGCGCCTCGCCGACGGCCATCGCGCCTGGGCGCAGATGGAGCCCGACGTCGAGAACTTCACCCAGCTCGGCGCGCCGATGCATCCCGGCGCCGAGGCCTACTACAAGGAGCAGGGCCTCTGGCCGGAATCGGTCAACTGAGGCCGATCCCGACGGGGCCGTCGCGTCGCCCGGGGCGCGGCGGCCCTTTTCCCTTCGGCGCCGAGGTCTCGGCGCCATGATCGGCTGATGGAACGGCTGTCCTGGCTGTTCCGGGTGGAGGGCCGCAGCCGGACCCTGACCGGCCCGTTCGCGCTCGCCTTCTCGCTCACCGCGGCCGGCTTCTCGCTCTGGTACCTCTACACGTCGGGCTTCGGGCTGGTCTCGACCGAGACCAACCGCGGCCTTTACCTGATGCTGACCTCGGTCCTGGTCTTTCTGCTGTTTCCGGCGCGCAGGGGATCGCCCAGGCATCGCCCGAGCGTCGTCGATCTCCTGCTGGCCGCGCTGACGGTGGTCTCGATCGGCTACTGGATCGACCAGTACGCCGCCTACGCCATGTTCCGGGTCAGCTCGCCGAATGAGTGGGACCTGGCGATGGCCGTGATCGCCATCGCCCTGATGCTCGAGACCAGCCGGCGCGTGCTCGGCTGGGTGATGGTCGCGATCGCGCTCGTGTTCATCGCCCAGCTCTATTTCGGGCCGTATCTGCCGGGGCGCCTCAGCCATCCGGGCATGTCGGTCGAGCGCATCCTCGAGTTCACCTATTCGACCCAGCAGGCGCTGTTCGGGGTGATCGCCGCGACCTTCGCGACCTTCGTGTTCCCGTTCATGATCTTCGGCGCCTTTCTCGAGCGCAGCGGTGCCGGGAGCTTCTTCATGGACCTCGGCACGGCGCTGACCGGGCGCTGGCGCGGCGGCCCGGCCCAGATCGCCATCCTGACCTCGGCGCTGTTCGGCTCGATCTCCGGCTCCTCGGTCGCCAACGTGGTGGTCACCGGCGCGTTCACCATCCCGCTGATGAAGCGGATCGGCTTCAGGCCGCACGACGCCGGGGCGATCGAGGCGATCTCCTCGACCGGCGGCCAGATCATGCCGCCGGTCATGGGGGCCGGCGTGTTCATCCTGGCGACCCTGACCCAGACCAGCTATCTCAGCATCGCGTTGATGAACGTGATCCCGGCGCTGATCTTCTTCGTCTTCCTGATGTGCATGGTCGACCTGGAGGCGCTGCGCGGCGGGCTCAAGGGCCTGCCGCCCGAGGAGACGCCGCGCCTCGGCGAGGTGCTGCGCCGCGGCGGGCACTTCTTCATCCCGCTGGTCGTGGTGATCGGCCTTCTGTTCCTGGGCTACTCGCCCGACTTCGGCGCCTTCTGGGGGACCATCTCGGCCCTGGTCCTGTCCTGGCGCCGGCGCGAGACCCGCATGGGGCCGACCGCCGTGGTCCAGGCGCTGATCGGCGGCGCGCGGAGCAACGCCTCGGCGGGTGCTGCGATCGGCACGCTCGGGATCATCATCGGCGGCATCGTGCTCGCGGGCCTGGGCCTGAAGTTCTCGGCCGTGCTGGTCAACCTCTCGGGAGGCAACCTCCTGGCCTGCCTGTTCCTGGTGACGTTGATCTCGATCATCATCGGCATGGGCAGCAGCACCACCGGCTCCTACATCATCCTCTCGGTGGTCGCGGCGCCGGCGCTGATCAATCTCGGCGTCCCCGCCGTCCCCGCCCATCTCGCCGTGTTCTATGCGGCCTGCCTGTCCAACATCACGCCGCCGGTCTGCGTCAGCGCGTTCGCCGCCGCGGCGATCGCCGGCGCCGATCCGATGCGCACGGGCTTTGCCGCGCTCAAATACGGCACCACGCTGGCGATCATGCCGTTCACCTTCGCCTATGTCCCGGAGATCCTGCTGCAAGGCAGCGCCGGCGAGATCGCGTACGTGACCGCCACCTATCTGCTCGGCAACGTCGCGCTCGCCATGGGGCTGCAAGGCGCCGAGTTCATCCACGGTCCGATCGCGCCCTGGCGCCGCGCCCTGTTCTTCGCGGCCGCCTTCTTCCTGATGTTTCCCACCATGCTCGTGCTGGATGCGCTCGGTCTCGCGCTGATGGCGCTCGCCTGGGGTGGGTCGTTGCTCCTTCCGCTGCTGCGCAGGAAGACCTCGGCGCTGGGCCACGGGCGGCAGCCGTGAGCGCGCCGGCATTCGCCTTCGAGCTGCTCGCGAGCGACGGCGCGGCGCGGCGCGGCCGGCTGCACACCGCCCACGGCACGGTCGAGACGCCGGCGTTCATGCCGGTCGGCACCCAGGCCACGGTCAAGGCGACCACGCCCGACATGTTGCGGGCCGCCGGCACCGAGATCGTGCTGGCCAACACCTATCACCTGATGCTGCGGCCCGGGCCCGAGCGGGTGGCGCAGCTCGGCGGGCTGCATCGGTTCATGGCCTGGCCGGGCCCGATCCTCACCGACTCCGGCGGCTACCAGGTCATGTCGCTGGCCGAGCGGCGCATCTTGGACGAGGACGGCGTGACCTTCGCCTCGCACCTGGACGGCAGCCGCCATCGCCTCACCCCCGAGCGCGCGACCCTGATCCAGGAGCTGCTCGATGCCACCGTCACCATGGTGCTGGACAAGTGCACGCCCTGGCCGATCGCGCCCGCCGCCGCCGCGGCCTCGATGCGGCGCTCGATGCGCTGGGCGGAGCGCTGCCGGGCGGCGTTTCGCGCGCGCCCCGGCTACGGCCTGTTCGGCATCGTCCAGGGCAGTGTTTTTCCGGAGTTGCGGGCGGAGTCGGCCGATACGCTGGTCAAGATCGGCTTCGACGGCTACGCGATCGGGAGCCTCGCCGTGGGCGAGGGGCAGGCGCTGATGCTCGAGACGGTGGCGATCACGGCAGCGGCGCTGCCGGCGGAGCGGCCGCGCTACCTGATGGGGGTCGGCAAGCCCGCGGATCTGGTCGGCGCCGTGGCGCGCGGCATCGACCTGTTCGACTGCGTGCTGCCGACCCGCTCGGGCCGGACCGCCCAGGCGTGGACCGCCGAAGGACCGCTGAACCTGCGCAACCGGCGGCACGCCGACGATCCGGCGCCGCTCGAGCCCGGCTGCCCCTGCCCGGCCTGTCGCGACCACAGCCGCGCCTATCTGCACCACCTGATCAAGGCGAACGAGATCCTCGGCGCCATGCTGCTCACCTGGCACAATCTCTACTACTACCAGCACCTGATGGCCGAGCTGCGCGGCGCGATCGAAGGCGGCCGGCTCGGGGCCCATGTGGCGCGTTTCGCCGCTGCCGCGGCTTCCGAACCGGGCGGCAGGTCCGCCCCGGCTTGACGGCGCGCGTCGAATCACCATGATTCCGCCGACGCTTCCCTGGGCGCGTAGCTCAATTGGCAGAGCAGCTGACTTTTAATCAGCGGGTTCTGGGTTCGAGTCCCAGCGCGCCCACCATGATAAATCAACGCCTTAACCGCACAGGGTACTTGCGGAACTAGGCGCTCAGGTACCAGACAGGTACCGAAACGCAGGTGGTGGCCGAGATATGTGGGAGACAATAGCTGGCGTACTCGTGCTGGCGATGTTGGGTTGGTTCGTTAAAGATTACCTCTCGCTGAACTCACGTACCATCGCGCGCTGGCTGAAAGCGCGGGACCAGCTCCCGGGAGCTGGCACCCACTTCACAATCCTAATTGCCGATCTCGAAGGCGATGCAGATGGTAAGCACGTTCGAAATCTAAGGGCGGCTATTGACGAGGGGCCCGGGCTTTCGGGTGCATCTACTTGGTCGGACGCTCAGGCTCGCCGATATCGGGGACCCAACAGACGCACGACTGGAGGCGGAGCGGCGAGGGCGAGAATGGGCTATGGCCCAGGCGAGCGCCGATCCTGCCCCCTGGAGCTGCTTCGCCCAGCCGTGGGCTAGCGCATTTTTCGATCGGCTCGCACCAGCCCGCTCCCCCTCCCAACCACCCCAAGGGTACCATCGGTGGGTGGTTGGGAGGGGGAG
>JBOHKK010000219.1:0-10669 GCA_050729115.1 Geminicoccaceae bacterium
GCGCATCGGAGCGCGCGGCGCCAAGCGGCGCCGGCTCGAGCTTGCCGCCGCAGCGGCTGCAGCATCCGACGCCCTTTGGATTCTCGGAGCCGCAAGCAGGACATGCCACCATGGCCGCGGCGCCGCAGCGCGCGCAGACCGCGGCCTGATCAGCAAGCGGCGCGCCGCATGTCGGGCAGATCATTCGGACCCCATGTCGACCCGGAGCGCTCCCAAAACCACGCCGTCACCGTCAGTCTGGCCTCTTGCCATGGCTTGGTCCAGCGCCGATTGCGGACGGACCGGCCGGCCTTCTCGGGGGCATCGCGATGCAGGGCACCGTCCCGCCAGTCGAAACCGGCGGGATCGGCAATTCCGCCTCAACGGCGCCCCTGATGCCAGGCGATGCACGCCCGGGCCAGGGCCTCCGTGGCGTCGATGCAGGCGGGCGGGTCGCGCGCCGCGGCGAGCGCGATCGGTAGCTCGGTGCACGCGAGCAGGGCGGTTCGGGCGCCGCGTCGCCTCAGGTGGCCGAGCGCCTGATCCAGGAGCGGCGCGGCATCGGCCGCTCGGTCCCGCTTGACCAGGGCGATCGCCGGCAGCACGCAGCTTGCCATGACCGCGGCGGCCGGGACGGTGCAGGCGTGACCGGCCGCCGCCAGACGGGCCTGGTAGAAGCCCGCCTTCAACGTTGCGGCGGTCGCCAGCAGACCGATCGGACCATCCGCGTCGCCCCGCCTGGTCAGGTCGGCGAGCACGGCATCCGCGATGTGCAGGATCGGCACGCGCGCGGTCTCGACCATGCCGTCGTACCAGTAGTGGGCGGTGTGGCAGGGAATCGCGACGCACCCCGCCCCGGCCCGCTCGAGCGCCCGGATGCCGTGGCGAAGGGCATCGAGCGGCGAGGACCCGCCGCCCGCCATGATCGGGCCGACCCGATCGGGTATCCGCGGATCCGACACCACGACCACCGGAACGTGGTCCTGGTCGCGCTGCGCCGGGGTCAGCCGGACCAGCTTGGCCAGGAAATCGACCGTCGCCGCCGGTCCCATGCCGCCCAAGACGCCGAGCATGCTCCTACCGCACCCGCATTCGCCAGTCCCGGAGGTACCCGAGCGCGGGTCCGGCGCCCAGCCTCAGCGACGCCGCGTCTCGATGCGCCGCACCAGATCGCCGAGCACGCGGCGGTAGAGCTCGTCCTTCAGCACCGCATCCTCGACGCCGACGTCGAGGTTCGGGTTGTCGTTGATCTCGATCATCACCGGACCCCGCTCGGTCTGCTTGATGTCCACGCCGTAGAGGCCGTCGCCGATCAAGCCCGCCGCGCGCAGGGCGAGATCGACCACCTCGCGCGGCGCCTGATCGACCTCGTGGGTCTTGAAGGTGCCCTCCTCGACCCGGCCGTCGGCCTCGTGCTTGACGATTTGCCAGTGCTTCTTCGGCATGAAGTACTGGCACACGAACAGCGGCGCCCGGTTGAGCACGCCGATCCGCCAATCGAAGGCGGTGGGCAGGTACTCCTGCGCCAGGATCAGATCCGAGTCGTCGAGCAGGGCGCGTGCCTTGGCCTGCAGCTCTGTTTCGTCCGCGACCTTGAACACGCCGCGCGAGAACGAGCCGTCCGGCACCTTGAGGACCAGCGGGAAGCCGAGCTGGGCGCCCATCGCCTTGAGGTGGCGCCGGTCGAGGACCACGGTCTTGGGCGTCGGCAGGCCGTTGGCCGCCAGCAGCTCCGCCAGATACACCTTGTTGGTGCAGCGCACGATCGAGCTCGGGTCGTCGATCACCGCCAGGCCCTCCCGCTCGGCGCGTCGGGCGAAGCGGTAGGTGTGGTTGGTGATCGCGGTGGTCTCCCGGATCAGCAGCGCGTCGAACTCGGCGAGGCGGTGGAAGTCCTGCTTGCGGATCGGCTCCACCTCGATGCCCATCTGGGCGCCGACGCGCCCGAACTTCTCGAGCGCCGGCTGGCGCGAGGGCGGCAGCGCCTCGTGCGGGTCGTGCAGCAAGGCGACGCTGTAGCGCGCCACCGGCTGGGCCCGCCTGGCGCGCCACGGGACCTTGAGATGGGCGGCGAGCGCGCGGCTGAACCAGGCCGCCTCCTCGGGCGACAGATCGCTCGGGGACAAGGGCTCGACCGACTTGACGCCGCCGCCGCCGTTGCGGGCGGGGGCGATGACCAGCCGCAGCAGCGGGTGGCGAAAGCGGTCGAACACCGCGCGCGCGAAGTCACGGAACCGTGGGTCCTCGGTGTTGCCGAAGGCGATCAGCGGGCGCACCGGCTCGCTCAAGGGCTCGGTCATCCGAGCGAGGCTCTTGCCCAGGATGGCGTTCAGCTCCGGCAGGGCGAAGCTGTAGAGCGAGCGGCGTCCCAGATCGAGGATGGTCTGCACCGAGGGGATCACCTTGTGACCGCGGGCTTCGGCGAGCAGCGAGGCGTAGTAGCCCATGCCGAGGTAGTCGCAGTCGCGGCTCAGGTTGATCACGCGCACCGAGCGGCCGCGGCAGTTTTCCGGTCTGGTGATGTAGATGCGCGGCAGCCAGACCAGTTCGGCGACCGACTCCGGAAAGGCGGACGGAGGCTGCTCGCTGAGCACGATCTGCATCAGCGAGCAGCGTCCCGCATGCTGACGATGACCGCCGCCTGCAGCTTGGATCGGCCATAGCGAGCCATCAGTTCGAATTCTCGGCGCAGGATCGGAATGCTCACGCGATCGGTGGTGCTGACATGGACGCCGGATATATAGGGGTCATGGGCGTAGATAAATCGTTGATCGCATCCAGACACGATGATCCAGTGGGGCTCCTTGTCGCCGTAGATCCGGTATTGGCTGATCAGCACCAGGACCATCGCGCCGGCAGCCAGGCGCGCGCTCAGCTCGTCGACCGCCAGCGGATGCCGATGCACCTCGATGTCGCTGCGCCGGATCTCGTCCAGGAACTCCTCGTGGACCAGCCGGAGCACCTCCTTCTTGTCCGGCGTGCGCACCGAATCCAGGAACACGGGCCGCTCGTGGCTGACGAACAGCTCGACCGCGAAGCCGCGCCGCCAGGCGGCGAGCGCCAGGCCGTGCGGACTGCAGCCGCCGTGCCCGGAGGTCATGAAGATGGTGGTCGACTCGCGCCACAGCCGGAGCTCGAGCCGGCGATCCAGCCTCAGGCGCCGGTTCAGGGCCTTCATGGCCATCATCAGCGCCGCCGGGCCGCAGGTGAATTCCAGCGTCTGGCGGTAGTGGGGTATGCCCGAAAGATCCGGTTGCAGGCGCGGGACCAGGACGTGCTGCATCCGGAGCGCATCGCTGTCGTCTTCATAGAAGCCCCGGTAGACGCCGAACTCCACGTAGCCCGCGCCGCGGTACAACGCGATCGCGGCGGCATTGTTGGGATGGACCTCGAGGCGCAGGATCGCGGCGCCGCCGTTCAGCGCGGCCGCCTCGGCCGCCTGGAGCAGGGTGCGGCCGAGCCCGTGGCCCCGATGCTCCGGCGCCACGGCCATGGAGTACAGGCGAGCGAGCGCGGTGCGCCCGTGGAACAGGACGAGCGCGTAGCCAAGCATCGCGCCGGCCTGCTCGGCGACCAGGCAGCTTGCGGTGTCGCTGGTCAGGAAGTGGCGGAAGCTGCGCCGCGACAGCCGGTCGAGCTCGAAGCAGCGGTTCTCCAGAGCAAGCAGGCGGTCGAGGTCCTCCACACGCCCCAGGCGGACCGTGCCGCCGAAGCGCAGGGCTGGGGGCTGATCTCCGGCCTGGGAACGGGCGGTCCTGGCGTACATCATGCTCGGGCGGCTGGTCTGAGCGCCCAATATAGGATGCGTCCGGGCCCGGCAGAAGCGAGGTTGGCGCAAAGCCGGCACCGTTGGGTGCAGGATTGCCGCCAAGAGGGCCGGCAGTGGTGAAACCGTCCTCGCCCAAGCCCATGGCACTGGCGCTGGCCGAGGCCGCGGCGGCGGCGGCGCGCGGCGAGGTGCCGGTGGGCGCCGTGCTGGTCGATTGCGAGGGCCACATCGTCGCGGCCGCCGGCAATCGCACCGAGGCGCTGGCCGATCCGACCGCTCACGCCGAGATGCTCGTGATCCGCGCCGGCGCGACCAAGCTGGGGCGGCCGCGCCTGGTCGGCTGCGATCTGTACGTCACGCTCGAGCCCTGCCCGATGTGTGCCCAGGCGATCAGCTTCGCGCGGCTGCGGCGCCTGTATTATGGCGTCGCCGATCCCAAGGGCGGCGGGGTCGAGCATGGCCCGCGCATCTTCGCCAGCCCGTCGTGCCACCATGCGCCGGAGGTCTACGGCGGGATCGGCGAGCGCCAGGCGGCCGAGCTGTTGCAGCGGTTCTTTCGCGCGCGCCGCGGCTGAACCACGTGGCGATCGGCATGCTCTCGTAGAAGTTGCATGATATTTGGTGTAGAACACCAGATTGGTTTGGCGGCAACGGCTGATGCAGGACGCGATCCGAACCTGTCCGCGGTCGCACCAGCCTCTGGACAAGCCCACACGCGGTGACCATAGTTGGCCGCAATCCGCAGCGCCCGGCGGCATCCTGCCGCACGACGACGATCGAGGTCAGGCCATGTATCAGGAGCGTACTCGCTCGATTGAGATCTCGGTCGAACCGTTCTATGTCGACGACCAAAGCGCGCCGGACCAGAATCGCTTCGTGTTCGGCTATCGAATCCTGATCGACAATCAAGGGGCGGAAACGGTGCAACTGGTCAGCCGGCAGTGGCGGATCACCGACGGCCACGGCCGAACCATGGAGGTGCGTGGCGCCGGCGTGGTCGGCAAGCAGCCGATCCTACGCCCCGGGGAGAGCTTCGAGTACACCAGCGGCACGCCGCTGCCGACGCCGAGCGGGATCATGGTCGGCAGCTATCAGATGGTGACCACCGGGGGCGAGCGGTTCGAGGTCGCCATCCCGGCCTTCTCCCTCGACGCGCCCGGCCGCCCGTCCAGCCTCCATTAGACGCGCGCCCTTGGCCGTCGCCGCCCCGTCCTTCGCCCGGCCGGCTGTGATCGATCTCCGGCCGATCCTGGTCGTCATCGGGATCCTGCTGATCATCCTGGCGCTGTTCATGGTACCGCCCATGGTCGCCGACATGGCGGCGGGGCACCCCGACTGGCAGGTGTTCCTGGCGGCGGGGGCGGTCACCCTGTTCACCGGCGTGAGCCTGGTCCTGATGAACCAGGGCTATCGGGATGCCGAGCTGACCGGCCGCCAGGCCTTTCTCCTGACCACCTCGGTGTGGGTCGTGGTGGGGTTGTTCGCCGCCCTGCCGCTCGCGTTCTCGGAGCTCGAGCTGACCCTGGCCGACGCCGTCTTCGAGGCTACGTCCGGCATCACCACGACCGGCGCCACCGTGATCGTCGGCCTGGACGTGGCGCCACCGGGCATTCTCCTGTGGCGCGCGATCCTGCACTGGTTGGGCGGCATCGGCTTCATCGTCATGGGCGTGGCGATCCTGCCGATGCTGCGGGTCGGCGGCATGCAGCTGGTGCGCGCCGAGTCCTCCGATCTGTCGGAAAAAATCCTGCCCCGCGCCGCCCAGATCGCTTCGGCGATCGGCCTGATCTACTTCGCGCTGACGCTGGCTTGCGCCACGCTCTACTACCTCGCCGGGATGACACCTTTCGAGGCCGCGGCGCACGCCATGTCCACGATCGCGACCGGCGGCTTCTCGACCCGTGACGCCTCGATCGGCGCTTTCTCCAGCACATCCGTCGAAGCGGTCGCGATCGTCTTCATGATCCTCGGCAGCCTGCCCTTCGTCCTCTACATCCAGGCGACCAACGGCCAGCTGCGACCGTTGTTCACGGACGCCCAGGTGCGGTGGTTCTTCGGCATCATCGCGACGTTCGTCCTGGCGATCGCCGCATGGCTCGTCATGGTAGAGGGCATCACGCCGCTCGACGCCTTGCGCCATACGGCATTCAATGTCGTGTCGCTGATCAGCACCACCGGCTTCGCGTCGAGCGACTACGCGCTCTGGGGCACTTTTCCCGTAGCCGCGCTGTTTTTCCTGATGTGCGTTGGCGGTTGCACGGGGTCGACCGCCGGCGGCATCAAGATCTTCCGCTTCACCGTGCTGCACGCCGTCGCCAAAAATCAGATTGCCCGCCTGGTGCGGCCCCACGGCGTGTTCGTGCCGACCTTCAACCGCCGGCCGGTCCCCGAGACCGCGGCGATCGCGGTCATGGCCTTCGTTTTCATGTTCGGCCTGTCGTTCGCGATGTTCGCGCTGCTCCTGTCGATGCTCGGGCTGGACTATATGACCGCGATGTCCGGGGCGCTGACCGCGCTCGCCAACGTCGGCCCCGGCCTCGGCGAGATCATCGGTCCCGCCGGCAATTTCTCGACCCTGCCGGCGAGCGCCAAGTGGCTGCTCTCGGCGGCGATGCTGCTCGGCCGGCTCGAGCTGTTCACGGTCCTGATCCTGTTCACTCCCGCCTTCTGGCGGATCTGAGGTAAGGACGCCGGATTGTCGGGACCACGGCCGGCGGCGCGTGCGGCTGACACGCTCTTGTTGTGCACCGTGGCTCTGCCATGTAAAGACCGATCAGGTCGTGTGTAGACGGGTGAGGCCATGGCGTTGAACATCCGAGATCCCGAGGCGCAGCAGCTGGCGCGCGAGCTGGCGGACGCGACCGGCGAGACGATGACCAATGCGGTGATCGAGGCGCTTCGGGAGCGCCTGGAGCGCTTGCGCGTCCGTGAGAATGTCCGCCGCAACGAGCGGGCGGCGCGACTCATGGCGCATGGCAGGAGGTTCGCCGCGCTCCCCGTTCTCGATCCGCGCACGCCCGACGAGCTGATCGGCTACGACGAGGTCGGACTGCCACGCTGATGATCGTCGACACCTCGGCCCTGGTCGCCATCCTGCTGCAGGAGGACGATGCCGAGACCTACGCCGACGCGATCGCGGGAGCGGGGACAGCGCTCTTGTCGGCCGCTTCGTATGTCGAGTTGGCCATCGTCTCGCTTTCGCGTGGCGGTCGAGGTCGCGCCGAGCTCGAGGCGACGCTCGCGGATGCCGCGATCGAGATCGCTCCGGTAACGCCCGACCAGGCACGCCTCGCCGCGGACGCGTACGAAAGGTACGGCAAAGGCCGGCATGCGGCGGCCCTGAACTTCGGCGACTGCTTCGCCTACGCGCTTGCCAAGAGCCGGGGCGAACCGCTGTTGTTCAAGGGAACCGATTTCGGCCTGACCGACATCCTGCGCGCGTAGCAGGCCGGCGTACGGAAAGATGCAGCCAGGCTTGCCGGCGACGCGCCAAGCCAACTCTGGAGCGGCCGCCACCGGTGAGGCTTGCTTCCTGCGTATTGAGCCGTTGCGGGCGGCATTGCTTCGAGGAGGAGGCCACAGCATGGCGGATGGCACCAAGCCCGAAGCGCCGAGACCGGGGCTGCGATTCTATCTTGGCATCGCGGTATTTGCCCTCGGCTGGCTCATGCCGGCGTTCATTCCGTTGGTCGCGATCACCGGTTTGCCGATCGAGTGGAAAGCGGCCATTTCCGGCGTGCTCCTCATCGGCGGTCCCGAGGTCCTCGGCCTGGTCGCGATCGCCCTGCTCGGCAGGGAAGGCTTCAACTACATCAAGGCCCAGGCGTTCGGCCTGTTCAGGCGATACGGGCCGCCGCGACGGGTCAGCCGCTTGCGCTACCGCATCGGCCTGGTGATGTTCGTGCTGCCGATCGTCTTCAGCTATCTCATCTTCTACGCACCGGATCTGATCCCCGGCTATCACGAGCATCGCATTGCCCTGAACGTTGCTGCCGATCTGCTGCTCGTCAGCAGCTTCTTCGTGCTCGGCGGCGACTTCTGGGACAAGTTCCGCGCTCTGTTCGTCTATGACGCGAAAGCGCGCTTTCCGGCCCGAACGGCGGCAGGCGCAGCCGCCCCCGAGGGCTAGCTCGATGCGCAGAAACGGCTAAGCTGGGGGTGGAGGTTTGCCCATGCAGGACCTGTTCGAGGCGGCTCGCGCCGCGTTCGAGAATGCTCATGCGCCCTATTCCCATTTCCGCGTGGGCGCGGCGGTGCGCGCGGCGTCGGGCCGGATCTTCGCCGGCGCCAACGTCGAGAACGCCAGCTACCCCGAGGGCAACTGCGCCGAGGCCAGCGCGCTCGCCGCGATGGTCGCGGCCGGCGAGAAGAAGATCACGGCGGCGCTGGTGCTGGCGGCGGGCGAGCGCCTGGGCACCCCGTGCGGGGGTTGTCGCCAGAGGCTCTCGGAGTTCGCCGCGCCCGACGTACCGATTCACCTGTGCGACCCGGACGGGCTGCGGCGCACGGTGACCCTGGGCGAGCTCCTGCCCCTGTCCTTCAGCCTCGACGAGGGGGACTCCGAGAACGGCGCCCGGCGGCAGACCGCGGTCGAGGTGATCCGGGCACGGCAGCCGGGCTTCGTGCCCCGGATCGGCCTGATCCTCGGTTCGGGGCTGGGGGCGATCGCGGCCAAGATCGAAGGTGCCACGGCGCTCGACTACGCGGACCTCCCCGGCTTCCCGCGCCCGAGCATTGAAGGCCATGCGGGACGACTGGTGCTCGGCCGCCTCGCGGGCGCGCCGATCGCCTGCCTCCAGGGTCGCGTCCACCTCTACGAGGGCATTCCGGCCGGCGCGGTCAACGTCCTGCCGCGCACCTTGAAGGCGCTCGGCTGCGAGATCCTGATCCTGACCAACGCCGCGGGCTCGCTCCGCCCCGAGATCGAGCCGGGCGCCATCGCGCTGATCGAGGATCACATCAACCTGCTCGGCCAGAATCCGCTTGCCGGCCCGAACGACGCCATGCTCGGGCCGCGCTTCCCCGACATGACCGAGGTCTACGATCGCCATCTGCGCGCGCGGGCTCGGGCCGTCGCCGCCCGCCTCGGCATCCCGCTCTGCGCCGGCGTCTACCTCGCGACGCCCGGGCCCAGCTTCGAGACGCCGGCGGAGATCCGGGCGTTCCGCGCACTCGGCGCGGAACTCGTGGGCATGTCCACCGTTCCGGAAGCGATCAGCGCCCGCCATTGCGGGCTCAAGGTGCTTGGGTTCTCGATCGTCACCAACCTCGCCGCCGGGCTCGCCGAGGGGACGCTGAGCCACGAGGAAACCCTTGCCCGGGCGGCCCGGACCGCCGAGGCTCTGGGACGCCTGCTCGAGGGCCTGCTGAAGGAGCTTGCGCACGATGGCCGCAACCCCGCCTGATCTGCTCGCCCGCGCGGCGCAGGCGCCCGGCGATGCTACCGCCGCGGCGCGCATTCTGCCGCTGGTCGACCTCACCTTGCTCGCCGACGACGCCACCGAGGCCGAGGTCGGGGCGCTGTGCGCCCAGGCACTCGATGCCGGCGTCGCCGCGGTCTGCGTCTGGCCGCGCTTTCTGCCGTTCGCCAAGGCCAAGCTCGTCCACACCCCGGTCCACCTGGCGACCGTCGCCAACTTCCCCGACGGCTCGGACGACCTCGCGCGCGCGGCCCGGGAAACCGCGGATGCGCTGCTGGCCGGGGCCGACGAGGTGGATGTGGTGGCGCCGCTCCAGGCGGTTCTCGAGGGCGATCTCGGGCTGGTCACCGAGCTGGTGCAGGCGTGCAAGGCGAAGGCCCCGGAGCGGACACTGAAGGTCATCCTCGAGACCGGGCGCCTCGAGGAGCCCGCACGTATCGCCGCGGCCGCCCGCGCCGCGATCATGGGCGGCTGCGACATGCTCAAGACCTCGACCGGCAGGTTTCCCATCGGCGCCACGCTGGAAGCCGCCGCCGTGCTGCTCGCCGTGCTCGAGGAGGCCGATGGCCGGGTCGGGATCAAGTTCTCGGGCGGCATCCGCACGACCCGGGAGGCGGCGGCTTACCTCCATCTCGTCGACCACTTCATGGGCGCCGGCTGGACCTCGCCCGAGACGCTCCGGTTCGGCGCTTTTGCGTTGCTCGAGGACCTTACGCAGGTTCTCGGGTCGCAGTGACCGGCGGGCCGCCGCAGCGATCCCTCGACCGGGCTGCCTATGCCACGGCTCACAAGGTTCGAACCTTGCTCGCCCGGCATCATCCTTGTCTTGATCCTTGTCTTGGGGCGCGCGGCCGATCAACGACCCCGCGCGCGCTACCGATCCTCAAGGCCAGGAGGGATCGGCGTCACCCCTCCGACTCGAGGCTTTGCAGGAGACGCTCCAGCGTCGCCCGCTCCGGCGAGTTCGCCGGCAGCTGGGCGAGCAGCCGCTGCCAATGCCGGACGGCGCGGCTCGAATCACCCTGCGCTGCCGCCGCCCGGCCGAGATGGAACAGGGCCTCGGCATTGTTCTGGTCGAGCGCGAGGACCTTCTGGAGCTGCGTCACGAGCTCGGGTGACGGCGGCGCGTCCGCGGCATCGAGGGCGAGCAGCGCGCCGGCGTAGTCGATCTGGGCGCCAAGGTCGTCGGGGGCGCGGCGCGCCACCTCGGCATAGGCGTCGGCGGCTTTCTCGAGTTCGCCGAGCACGCCCCAGGAGCGGGCCAGCATGCGCCAGCCCTCCAGGTCGTCCGGCTGCCGTTCGAGCCGGGCGGCGAGACCTTGCACCATGCCGCGGATCATCTCCTCGCGTTCCGCGGCCGGCATGTCCTCTGCCGCCCGCCTCTGCTCGGCGGTCGGGCCGGCCTCGTCGGCAGTCGCGGCGCGCGGCGCCGGCACGATCTCGTCGGGATCGAGCCCGAGCTCCGCGGCCAGCGCCACGGCCTGGCGGCGCAGCTCGGGCA